>DAOSYC010000022.1:3558-12099 GCA_035380905.1 Spirochaetota bacterium
GGATGGAACAGCTATCATTACACGCTGTATCCATGGGTCATCGGGGGTCTTGCATTGTTCGGTGGAGCGGCGGGATACTATATCTGGAAACGTACACAACTCAGTTAATACCGTCAGAACCATCTGTATTTCCCCCGAGCAGTCCGCTCCAGCTTCCCTGTATTGTTTCAAACTGCAGCCCCTTTCGCAGTACCGCGATATACTCATCCCTGGGCATTTCAAAAGCTCCAAGGCTCTCAAGATGCCTTGTGTACACCTGGGCGTCGACAATAATGAACCCGAGTTCCTGAAGTTTTTTTACCAGGACGATAAAGGCCGCCTTGGAAGCGTTACTTTTCTTTGCGAACATGGATTCACCGAAAAAACACCGCCCCAGGGAAAGCCCGTACAGTCCACCCGCGAGTTCCCCCCCGTGCCACGCTTCGACTGAATGAGCGTACCCCATATCATGAAGCCGGCAGTATGCCTCCCGCATTTCATCTGTAATCCAGGTCCCGTACTGGTGCGCCCTGTCAATAGTGCTGCATGATGTGATCACTTCACGGAAGGCCCTGTCGAAGGTAATGGTAAAAATATTACGGCTGATAACCTGGCGCATGGTCCTGGAAACCTTTATTCCTTCAGGCAGCAGAACAAACCGCGGGTCCGGCGACCACCACACGATGGGTTCATCTTCAGAATACCAGGGGAATATCCCCTCACTGTATGCCTTCAGAAGCCGTTCCGGTGAAAGGTCACCCCCCACCGCAAGAATCCCCTCCCTGATCGCGAGATTCACCGGAGGGAACAGTATTTCTTCATTCAATACAAAAATCGGCATGGCTCACTGTTCATCTATGCGTATAATTACTTCGTCCTTTTCAACTGCGACACATGCCTTCCCGCCTCCTGAAAGTTTTCCAAAAAGCACTTCATCAACAAAATGCTTTTTCACATGTTCCTGAACAATGCGGGCAATTTCACGGGCCCCGAACTCCGGAGAATACCCCTTTTTCGCGAGCCATGTGTAGGCTTCATCAGTTACTTCAAGCTCAATATTTTTACCCCGGAGCTGCGTGATAAATTCATTCATGCTCTTCTTCACGATCATCCGGACATTTTCCTCCGTGAGTCCGTTAAAAGACACCACACTGTCCAGGCGGTTCCGGAACTCCGGAGAAAAGATCTGGGTCACCGCATGCATCGCCGCGTCCTTATTCAGCAGGACCTCGCTGGAAAAACCCACACGCTGCTTTCCAATATCCCTCGCCCCGGCATTGGATGTCATTATGATAATGACATTCCGGAAATCAGCCTTCTTCCCGGTATTGTCCGTAAGGGTTGCATAGTCCATAACCTGGAGGAGCGTATTAAAAATATCCTGGTGCGCCTTTTCAATTTCGTCCAGAAGCAGCACCGCGTGGGGATTTTTTCGTATCGCCTCAGTAAGAAGGCCCCCTTCCTCATATCCAACATATCCCGGAGGCGCCCCTATAAGCCTGGCCACGGTATGTTTTTCCTGGTATTCCCCCATATCGAACCGCACAAGGGGCACTCCCATAATTGCAGCAAGCTGCCGGGTCAGCTCGGTTTTCCCGACACCCGTAGGCCCCACAAACAGAAATGACGCAACGGGCCTGTCAGGCTCATTGAATCCCGCGCGTGATTTTTTGATCGCCGCGGTAACCATCTGAATCGCGTGGTCCTGACCGAAAATCTGCGCCTTCAGCTCAGTTTCAAGATCATGGAGCTTGTCCACCTCAGAGGAGGAGACGCTCTTCTCCGGAATGCGGGCAATTTTTGAAACGACACGCTCAATGTCCTGTGGAACAATCACGGTATCGCCGGCGCTGTCGTCCTCTCTGTACATACGCGCGAAGGCCCCCGCTTCATCAATAACATCTATCGCCTTGTCCGGAAGGTGACGCTCATTTATAAATTTGTCCGACAGTTCCGCCGCGGCGCGCACCGCCTCCTCATCGTACCGTACTTCATGGAAAGACTCATACCGTTCCTTAAGGCCCATCAGTATGAGAATTGACTCTTCGCAGGTGGGCTCCGGCACCTCTATCTTCTGAAAACGGCGGGAGAGGGCATGGTCCTTGTCAAAATATTTCCTGTATTCTTCAAAGGTCGTGGTGCCGATACAGCGCAGCTTTCCCGAAGCAAGGGCTGGTTTCAGTATATTCGATGCGTCCATGGAGCCCCCTGATACGGCCCCGGCACCAACCACAGTATGAATTTCATCAATGAAAAGGATCGCGTTATCCTCATGCTGAAGTTCTTTCAGGACTTTCTTCAGACGCTCCTCGAAATCACCCCGGTACTTGGTACCGGCGAGAAGGGCCCCCATATCAAGGGAATAAATTTTTGACTCCCTGAGGGGTTTCGGCACATCATCTCTCGCGATCATCTGCGCAAGGCCCTCGGTAATGGCTGTTTTTCCAACCCCCGGGTCCCCTACATGAACAGGATTATTTTTAAGACGGCGGCACAGCACCTGTATTGTTCTCTCGAGAATATCCTCTCTCCCGATTAACGGGTCCATTTCACCGAGGGCCGCCTTTGCGACCAGCTCCGTGGTGAACATTTCAAGGACCTTCCCTTTCTTTTCCCGGACACTCTCTTCACCGAATTCATGAATTTCGGCATCCTCTTCATCTTCCGAATCATAGATATCCGATTCATCAGGAATAACAGAAATCCCATGGGACACATAATTCAAAATATCAAGGCGGCTGATACCCTGCTTTGAAAGGAAATACGACGCAAAGGATTCCTTTTCATCAAAAATGGACACAAATACATCCCCGATATCAAGATAATCCTTCTGTGCCGAGGCCGTATGCCATATGGCCTTTTCCATCACGTTCTGGAACTGTATGGACTGGACCGGATCGGCATTCTTTACAACGGGAACATTTGTCCGCAGATGTTCATCAATATCATTTTTCAGGAGTTCCACATCCCCGCCGCACTGACGCACGATATCAACCCCCGAAACTGAATACAGCGACGCGTACAGCACATGTTCGGGAGTAAGGAACTCGTGTTCCCTGTTCCGTGCCTCGTTGTAGGCAGACATCAGTATTGTATTAAGATCTTCATTTATTTCCATTATGTAATAACTCTCATCCGTTCTATCCCCCCTGTCAAAACCGGGGTATACGTGAATTTTTTATGCTTCTTCATAACTGCATTTGAGGGGGAACCCCCTCTCCTTCGCCAGTGAATGTACCTGTGATATCTTTGACATCGCGATATCATAGGTATACACACCACAGACCCCCTTACCTTTTTTATGAACATCCATCATGAGCATTGTTGCCTCAGCCGCCGGTTTATGAAAAACCTTCACCAGCACCTCCACAACAAAATCCATAGTGGTATAATGATCATTCAAAATAAGCACCCTGTACATCTTCGGTATTTTCAGGTCCGGTGTTGTTTTCAGCTGAACATCACCCTCAAAAACACCATTATCATCCGCTCTCTTCGACATATCCAACTCTCTATGGTATTCAGTAAAAATTCATTTTCACCATTACAATATCAGTACACCATACAACGTAACAGGAGCCATGCACTGTATAGTACAAAAGTATACAGAATTGTTCAGCAACGGCAATATTTTTTCCAAATTCAGCGGGTATTCACACTCAGTTTCCGCTGCGGGGCAATGTACGTTTTCCCCCGCGACATGCGTCACATCCAAGAATATGAAGGTGTTTCTTCCCGCCGGGCCTGTCCCACATGCGGCCCGTAACACATGCGTCACGTTTCAATACTGTATCACATATAGGGCATTTTTTCAACACATTCCCTGTAGCGCCGTAACAGTTCGGACACCCGTACACATGGACAATCGTATCGCCCTCAGTCCTGATGATTTTTGATGATACCGTTTCACCGCTGTAGAGACGTGAACCGCACAGTATGCAGGGCAGTTTCTCCTTTCTGGGCGAAGCATGAACCTCCACGGCATCAGGATCCGCGTTATCCGTTTTGAACACATACAGCAGAAGAACAATCCCAGTTACAAACGCCCCGCCGAAAATGCACCACTCCGCGATTTCCATGTATCCTCTTACCCGGCATAATAATCACTATTCCCGCCCCTCCACATTCCAGACTTCCCCGTTCCAGTCAAACAATTCATAGGGACGGAAACGGTTTTTATATTTCATCCTTCCGCATCCTTCAATATAATAGCCGAGATAATAGTACTTCATGCCATTTTCCCGTGCATGCATAATCTCAGTAATAGCACTAAATGTCCCAAGACTCCTGCTGCTGTAATCAGGATGAAAAATAAAATATACACTGCTCAGGGCTTCATCGGTAGTATCAAGAAATCCAACACCGGCCAGTTTTCCGTCGATATAATATTCTGACTGCATGGCAGGACATGACCGGGTATAAAAATTCATCATAAATTCGTCCCGGCAGCATTCAGTGCCGAACCTGATGCGGGAATGGGCCTCGTAGATAGTATATATTTCCTCGGAAAAATTCAGCTCTCCAAATCGAACAGTAACATCAGCATTCTTTTTGATAATATTTTTCTGATTTTTTGACGGCCGATACAGCTCCACGGGGATACGTATCGGGACACACTCTTCACATCCATTACAAAAAGGCCTGAAATAATAAAAACCGAATTTCCGCCACCCCTTTGACAACAATACATTAAGCTCTTCGCCGCTTACGTCGGAGGCAAAGAAATATTTAAACCGCCATTCTTTTTCCGGCAGATAATGACACAACTGTGATTCGCTGAGGTTCAGGTCCTGTAATAAAATCATTATCTGTATACGAACAATCTCCTGTAATATTGTATCATCACTGTATCCGCGACACCATTATTTTCTGAATATCTCATTAATCTATTACTCCCGGCAACAAAATTTATATATCCTTTTTATACAGGAAAATTGTATATATCATCAAAACAATTACCGATTAATAAAGTAGATGATATCAAACCACGTATTCCCTGATTATCGTCTACGCCAATGATAGTATGAATTTTTATTTTTTTCAATCATAAATCTGATAATGAAACACTATATTACCATAATAACATCTTTTATTATTGCGATAACAGTCATTGTTACTATCAGCAGAACACAGGGCCATTGCGGCCCCTTTGTCACAATACAAAATGTCGATGTATCGACAGATTTCCCCGCAATCAGGGTTTTTTTCACCATCAACAACAGAGGCGCCTCAGATATTCAGGAAATTGATGAAGATAACATTGTC
Organism: Spirochaetota bacterium; assembly: GCA_035380905.1. Lineage (GTDB taxonomy): Bacteria > Spirochaetota > UBA4802 > UBA4802 > JAGODF01 > JAKQCH01. The sequence goes on from DAOSYC010000022.1 coordinate 8,803, forward strand.
CTCTACGAAGACGGATACCGTGTAAACTACGTAAAACTTCTTAATCTGTCCAGGAAAAACGATCTTCTGTATCTCGTGTTTTCCATAGACTCCAGTAAAAGCATCGGGCGCACGCTGCTTTCAGAAATTAAGATATCCGCAAAAGAGATAATCAAACGATCAAGGCGCAGGGACAAAATTGCCCTGTACCGTTTTAATGATGAAGTCCTGATGCTCAATAACTTTTCCACATCCCGTGAATCACTTATGCGGAACATCGATAAAATTTCCATGCACGGAAGACGTACACTGCTCTACAATTCAATTTATGACGCCATAGACTTCCTCAGCAGGGACGGCCTTAACAGAAAAGCAATTGTAGTATTTACCGACGGCCGTGACGACGGAAGCAGTGTAACCAGCGATGACGTAATTAAATTCGCGCGGGAGTCCCATACCCCGGTACACTTTGTCTGTTCCGGTTCTCCCTCTTCCATGAAACAATGCGGACGCATCGCCACACTTACCGGCGGCAGGGTCGTATCATTAAAAAAACGCAACAGCACATCAACGCTCTATTCCGGTATTGTAAATTCGATGCGCAATCAGTATATCGCCCAGTACAGGTCCATTATCAACCCTGACGGCGGGGACCACCACATAGAACTGCGGCTGAAACAGGGGACCATACGCGACCGTGCGTCTTCCACGTTTTCCGTGCCGCTTTCCCTTTCTCTGTTTCAGATTCCACACGTTTCAGTACTTTTTTTCGCGCTCATGATAATCCTCATGGTAATGCTTATTACCGTAATAATACTGCTCCTTCTGAAATACCGGAAGTCCCACACCTGCACAACTGAACCTGTACTGCAAAAACAGCACGTGTACCGGCAGAACTACAATCTTTCAGACCTCACAACTGTCCCTGAAGATTCAGGCCTGAAGCCGCCGGTCATTACCCCCGATGATCCTGATTATGCCTATGCCAGGGCATGGCTGCTGCAGAAAGACGGCCCTGAATCAGGCAAAAAATTCCCTATTTTCTGGGACCAGATTACAATCGGCCGCGGTGAATACAACACCGTTGTTACAAACGATCAGGCTGTTTCAATTGAACATGCAAAAATAAAAAAAGTGAACAATGCCTTTCTCCTTTTTGACCTTGCCTCCGACAACGGCACATTTCTGAACGGGAAAAAGCTTCTCCGGCCGAAACCGCTCTATGACTGGGATGAAATAAAAATAGGGCGGACACTTTTTATTTTCAGGGGAACAAAGCTTTCCTGAACATGAACAGCCTCAGGGCGCAGTGCTGTATCATACCCCCGCTGTACTATTAATGCCTCTTCCCGCTCATATAATTATAATCCAGCCAACTCCTCCCTGAAAAATCAGCACCAGATACTGTTCAGGCAGCATTTTTGCGACAAAAACGGACGGCATAATACTGCTATACCCCAAAAAAACAATTTACAAAGATATCCTGTAACTGGTAACGTGATCTTTTAAAACAATTTTCAGGAGAACACCATGGCGATATCACACTACATACAGCAATCCATTGAAAAATCATCATGGATACGGAAAATGTTCGAGGAAGGGAGTCTGCTGAAAGCGAAATTCGGCGATGAAAACGTCTACGATTTCAGCCTGGGAAACCCTGATATTGCGCCTCCTGATAAGTTTTTCGATGTACTGTCACACATCATACAATCCCGTGAAAACGGGAAACACGGGTATATGCCGAATGCAGGCTTCCCCGATGTAAATGAAGTCATTGCAGGTAAAGTATCCCGGGAACACGGAATTACCGTTTCCGCTTCACAGATCGTTATGACATGCGGCGCCGCCGGCGGAATGAATGTCGTGCTGAAAACAATCCTTAATCCCGGAGACGAGGTCATTGTAATAAAACCGTATTTTGTTGAATACGGGTTTTATGTGCAGAACCACAACGGCACAATCGTCCTGGCAGAGAGCAATGAAGATTTTTCACTGAATATTGAAAACATTCAAAAGGCGATTACGCCGAAAACAAAAGCGGTGATAATCAACTCACCTAATAATCCGACAGGAAGAATTTATCCCGAAAAAGACATCCAGTCCCTTTCGGAGATGCTCAGGGAAAATTCTTCGGCATCACCGATATATCTGATATCTGACGAACCATACCGGGATATTATTTATGATTCAGTTACTGTTCCAAGTGTTTTAGCCCATTATGATAACGCTTTTGTCATAACATCATATTCCAAAACACTCTCTGTTCCCGGCGAACGCATCGGGTACATTGCGGTAAGCCCGAATTGCAGTGATCTTACACAGCTCATGGCCGGTCTTGTGCTCTCCAACAGGATACTCGGGTTTGTCAACGCCCCTGCCCTTATGCAGCGTGTGGTCGCAGAGCTCATTGACGAATCAGTCGATATGGACGCATACCGGAGACGGAGGGACCTTTTTGTTGACGGATTACAGGCCGCCGGTTACGAATTCCCTGTACCGGAAGGGGCGTTTTATATTTTCTGCAAATCACCAATACCTGATGATGTTGCCTTTGCGAAGCACCTTCTGCAATACAATATACTGGCTGTTCCGGGGGTAGGATTCGGCGGTCCGGGATATTTCAGGCTTGCGTACTGCGTCTCTGAAGATGTTATTTCCCGTTCTCTGCCTAAATTCAAAGAGGCAATAGAAACAATTTAATACTGCCCGGCATTCAGGATGCAGATTCACGCATCAAATATTTTTATTGACACAGAAGTGTTCCCATGAAGTATATAATATAGCTGGTCGTTACAGCCTGAACCGCATACTGTGCGAATTAATGTTCTACACATCATACACATGCAGTTGAAATAATAAATTTTTAAATCCGAGGTACACAATGTCAGAAGAAACTCAAGCAGCGGCAGCCCCTGAAGAGGTTAAAGAATCTCCGGCAGCAGAGGCCGGCACACCGCAAAAAAAGAAGAAGATCAACAGGCTTACGCCCCAGGAGCTTGCGAAGAAAATTTCTGCTTTTGAAGATGCACAGCAGACAAAATCTGTGTATTATAAGCATCTGGTTCAGAGAAAAAAAGAAATAGAACGGTCAGGCCTGTAATATTATCTGACATCACCTTCTGCCGCCAACATGATGGCAGAAGGTGATGTCAGCAGTCATTTCACAATATCGCCCCTGCATAACACAAGAAACTCATATTTAACCAGGTCCTCGATACACTGCCGGACAATTTCATGTTCATCTGTTTTCATTGATCCTGATGTTAGTATAAAACGTAATTCTCCGTTTATATCAGGAGGAATGAAATCAATAAA
>DAOSYC010000022.1:12199-16329 GCA_035380905.1 Spirochaetota bacterium
ACGGGTTACCTGTACAACCGTAGGGAAATCACCGCAATTTTCATTGAGTACAGCGAGTTGAAACCCTGTTAGAAATTCATTATTCACTAGAAAAAAATCATTCTCAACGAATTCCACTTCAAATTGATTCAGGGTTTCCCTTTGTTTCCCCAGGAGCAGTGGTGATATGTCCACCATAACAGCCCTCAACGCAGGATTCATTGAAAGAAAATCCCGCATCAGATATCCATATCCCCCACCCACTTCAAGAACGTCCCTGATTTCAGAGAAGTGTACAATTGAATCGAGATATGCGTAAAGATGCTCCCCGAAAGAAATGTTCTTTTTAAGAAACCTCCTGCATGGACTGCCGGGATCGACAAGGGTGTTGCACACTGTCAGCTCCCAGCCAAGGGTCTCCAGATCTTCACGATGATAGGCGCCGGTTTCATTAATATAATAATTCACCGGTTCCACTCCTCATGTGTCACCGAAAAAGGAGAATTACAGACAAGGAATAATAGTATGACAATCGCCAGAACAATAAAACTAAATATAAGAATTATTGTACGTTGCTCGCGGGATGGAAGAATGGAAAAATTTTGTATTTTATATGTAAGATCAATAAAGGACCGTATTGCCCGTTCCCATTGTTTCTTAAAATTAAACGGCGAAGAGAACAGGTCTTTCAGCAGCCCGGGCCCTGACTTTTTATTATTGTTGTTCCCATGTAAATCAAATTGTGCCCCTTTATACAGCTCCGGATCATCCGGGTCAGCGATAAAAGAATTGCCGCAGGGGCATTTTACCCTTATTTTCCCGCGTTCAAGCGGGAAACGTACATTTTTCCCGCACCGGGAACATTTTTTAATAAGGAACATTGTATAATTATATACTACTGAATTTCTTTGACCTGTGTCATTACTTCCGGCATTTCAGAATAAAGCTGTTCCAGCTCCGCGTCAGTAAGTTTCAACACCTCAATCGCATGGCCATTCAGTTCATGATAAAGCCCGTCACTTCCAATACCTATCCCTGCCATAAGGCATATCGTGTTTGCGACATGAACAGTGGATACCAGTTTTCTGGAACTCTCAGGAGCAAGATCCGGCTGATGATGATATCTCACAATATCTTTCAGTACTTCGGGAAAATTCCACTTACTCAGGATCTTCGCGCCCACTTCCTGATGATCAAAACCCATCACTTCCTTTTCAGCTTCCTGGAACGGGATACCTTTCGTCTCAACGACAGATATAATCTCTTTAAACGCGTTCTGCACAAACAACGCGAGTACTGTTTTTCCTACATCATGAATAATACCGCCGGTGAATACTACATCAGCGTTCATGCGGTCTTTTTTCATCATGGAAATCTTCTTCGACAGTATCGCAACAGCCAGGTCATGCTCCCAGAGCATCCCCTTGGTAAGATCATATCCTATAACGACCTTATTCAGTACGGGTTTAGTGGTGATGACCATTACCGCGTCCTTTACCTCCTTGAGGCCAAGCGTCACAATGGCCCTGTCAAGGGAGGATATTTCCTTCCCTTTGCTGAAATACGCGGAATTGCACAGCTTGAGGAGGTTAGTGGTAATGGCCTGGTCTTTACTGATTTCACCCGCTATAAGTTTAAAATCAACATTTGGATCATTCACCATATTAATTATTTTGCTAACCGTATCAGGCAGTGACGGCAATTGCTCAAGATCATTGATAATTGATTCCAGTCGTTCCTTTATTTTAATATGCATTGTTATTCTCCGCTTACGTTCAAACTTTATAATACATCTTTTCCTCGCCGGCTGCTTTCACTTTCAGCCTGCCATCCTCAAGAAAAAAATCAATCACCCGACCGGTGTTACCGCCAACGTCTTCCGCCGTTATCGGGATTTTATTTTCTTCCAGAACCTTCTTCGTCATATCAATATTATTATTTCCTATTTGCCCGAGCGCGACACTTGATTGGAACTTAAACATTGATGCACCACCGGCTATTTTCGCCGACATCATCTCTCTGGTACATCCCATTTTTATCAATTTTTTTATCAACAGCGGTATAGCTGTATCAGCATATTTCTCCTCTTTCCCATCTCCCTGTTGATGCGGTAAAAGAACATGCGCCATGCCGCCAATTTTTTTATTCCTGTCATATATGCAAATACCGACACAACTGCCAAGGATAGTACGCAATACAGATGGATTTTCACCAACCTGAACCTGTGCAACTCCAACATTAATAAGTGTTATCATGGTGTACACTCTACTTTACAATATATCATTATTTATGAAGCAGCATTCCAATCATATACTATATTTAAAAATAATTCACACATGGCACAATACCCTCAAATTATTTTTAAATACTATTCTCATTAAAGAAGTGAATAAGAAGGCTGAATATTGCTTCATTTTTTAATAAAATACAATTCGTACCGACAATTGCAACAACTTTATTGGCCCATTATTTGAAAAAACACCCGCCGCTGCTGCGTAATTTTTTTCTCATATAAGCATTTCTTTGCAATAAATACAAAGTATAGCAATAAAAACAATAAACGATTTTTTACACATTGCCGATAAAACTAATAGGTGTGAATGTAGTGTTACAATGAATTTATTATGTCACATTAAAAAATATACTATGCCTGGTAAAAAACATATTGTAACAATCATTTCAGCAGCTGTGCTTTCCCTGACTGCGTATTCGAATCTATTTGCTGATTCTCCAGCAATTAATCAGATTTCGACGCTTGATATTTTTAACACCACAATAAAAAAAATCCGGTATGACACCCGCCAATCAATATATATAACGAAAAGTAACCGCAATCCCGACCTTATGCCGGATTTAACATTCTACCGGTACAGGGTCAAACAAGGCGACACGTTCTGGAAAATTCTTGCGGCAACATCTTCAAATATCGACACATTAATGACAGTTAATCACATGTCTTCCCCGCTTGACATTTCACCGGGAAAAACAATTTTCATACCGAATATGAGGGGTGTAATCGTTAAAAACTCAAAAAATTTAACATTACAGCAGATAGCAAGGAAATATGACGTTCGTGAACCATACATTAGAAAAGCAAACAAACTGTACCATACCGACAGATGCGCATACCTTTTTGTACCAACTGGTAAAATTTCCACTATTGAGCGTTCACTTTTTCTTGGCACAGGATTTATGATCCCTGTAAGGAAGGGCCATAAAACTTCAGGTTTCGGTCAACGAAGAGATCCCATAAACAATACCATACAATTCCATAAGGGCATTGATATTGCATGCCCCAGGGGCACCAGGATTTATTCTGCCCGTAACGGGAAAGTATCATTTACAGGATACGATGGCGGATATGGGCTTGTCGTAAAGGTGCAGCATTCCCATGGATATTACTCTATTTATGGTCATTTAAGCCGGATTCATGTGAAGAAAGGAGACCGGGTGAACACAGGAAGCCTGATAGGTCTTTCAGGCAACACCGGCAGATCGACCGGCCCGCACCTTCATTTTGAAGTACGAAAAAACAACAGGGCAATCAATCCCTATATATTATCCCATCATTAATCAACGCTGTCCATTAACGCATTGATATCATTGCCGTCTTCCGGAAATTCGGCAGTGAGAAAAGTAACGAGGAGCTGCATTTCCTTCCTTTTATAACTCTGCAACACCTCATTGCGTATAGTATTTGCAAGAGGAATTGAATACTTTTTATTTTTTCCGGGTAATATAATTAAAAACTTGTTTCTGTCATACCGAACGGAAAAATCAGGATCCGCAAGTCTGGACCTGATAATCCCCTCCAGGGAATACAGTACTTTATTGGCCTCATCTTTTCCGAAAAGGCTGTAATAACGCTTAAAATTTTTAATTGAAAATAGAATAACCGTAAGTGGAATTCTAAGGTTTTTCGCGTTGGATAGTTCCCGTTCAATGCGCTTCATGACCGGTTCAACATAATCCACATACATCAATTCATGAGTATCGAGGTTTCTTATGTTTAGAATATAAGAAAATAATACCATGGTAAGCCTGCTGATTTTACTGTGAACTTCATTTTCCCTTGTACTGTCATTAATGTCAGTAACAATGAAAAAACCCTCAAGGTGGTTCCCCATTTTAAAAGGATATATCCACAAATA
>DAOSYC010000022.1:16429-30291 GCA_035380905.1 Spirochaetota bacterium
CAATGAAAAAACCCTCAAGGTGGTTCCCCATTTTAAAAGGATATATCCACAAATACGTCATCAGATTCTTTTGCCGTTCACTAAAAGTGTCAGCAAACACCTTCATCCTTTTAAAATCGTCAATCTTCACGCTTCCCTTCAGTTCATTCACATATTCAACAAAGGGATGCCCGTATGGGATAGAAAAACTATTTTCACGAAACCCGAGGACGTCATCAGCATCATTCAGAATAACGGTATATTCATCAAACCGGTCGCTCTTGAGAAATGCTGCATAGCTGATCACGCCGAGATTGTTAAATTCCTCGCGAATTACATCTTTCAACCGCGAAATACTCGTATCACTGATCAGTTTTTCCTTAATTTCATCAACATGTGTCACCAGCGCCAGTTCGTTTTTCTGTGTTTCATTTATGCGCTGCAGTGATTCAATAGTATTTATTTTGTGCAATGCTATGGCACTGATCTCCGACACGGAAAGAATAAAATCCTTTTCCTCTTCAGAATAATCTCCAATTGTGATCTTATCACCAAGCACTACAGCGCCAATAATTTTCCCATTATAATTAAGGGGAGAAACCAGCCTTCCGTCTATTGAAACGAACTTGTAATATTCATCTTTATTCCGCTGATCAGCTTTATGATATTCAAGATCAATGATATCTTTTTCATTGATCAGTTTTTTTAAAATATCATCCTCTATATCAAACGATAAATCCTTGTTACGTATCGTAACCCCGCGGGAATCACCAATTCTCCATCTTTTTTCAACATTAGAATCAGCTATCATTATTGATGATGACGAAGCCCCTATCTGCCCCATTATTGAAAAAAGAATAACATCATACAGCTGCTTTCGTGTTTCTGACCGGAGTATTTCCTTCCCTATTTCATAAAGAACAATAAAATCCTGAAATTTTTTATCTTTACGGGGCGATACATCTCCGGAAACAGGATCACCGGAACCATCCTGAAGCACATCCGGCGCATCATCAGCGGCTCTCCTCCCCCCGGCACTCACGTTACTATTATCAGTATTAATTACTTCATCATCTTCTTCGTGCTGGTTTTGCTCACTGTTCCGTGTTAAAGGCTGCGGATCGGCGGAATGTGTTCCTTCATCCATATTATTATTTTTCACATTTTCTGTATGTCCAGCCTGTGCAGCATCATGATTAATTTCCTGCTGCTTTGACGGAGGGGATAATACCGGCTCATCTTCAATACCAAACGGGTCATCCTCTGAAAGTTTATAACCGGTTGACTGCCGTGCATCAGCTTCACCTGCAATCATCTCTTCATCGGAGAAATCATCACCGGCAGTGATATCCTTTCCACTCTTCTGTTTTTCCAGCACATCAAGAGGTGATTCGTCATCTTCAGGAAGCGAAAACAGATCATAATCCTCATTCTCATCAGGTACCGCACGGGCTCCCATGTCGTCATCAGGCTTCACTGACACAGTAGTATCTTTATACATATTAATATCATGTTCACTTAACTCGAAGGAATCCATATCGACAGGAAGCAGGTCATCCTTTCCGGAATCCGGATCCGTTATATTGTTTTCAGGAACATCACCCGGAACCCCTTCAACATCTTCAATTGCAGTGTCCATTCCTGATACACCAGCAGCAGAATCATCTTGATCGTCATCACCTATCGTGGGACCGGATGTTCGGGAATTACCATGATCTCCGGAAGGAAGCTCCATATCATTACGATCATTATTATCAGTTTCCTGATCGGAAAAATCAGTTTCCGCGGGCCCCTTTATCGTGTCAATCAGGGTCTCCTTTCCCTGACGATTAATCTCCTTTTTATATTGATATGCTTTTTCCAGTAAACCCATTATTGCCGATCCAGTTCATTTAATACCTGTGAATACAGGGTAAAATATTCTGATTCTGCGAATTTCTTTATCACATCCTCAGGGAGTTTTTCAAAAAGACCATCAAGATATTTCAAGAGTATTTTTATCTGCTGCTGCTTATCTTCAGGGAATAAATCAGTGAACCGTGCAACATCCTCTTCATTATCAAGTATAAAAACACTGTCACTGATATCAAAGGGCTCTTCCCCGCACTCTTCTGTTTCACCGGTTTTTTGTACATGCTCATCTTTCAGCGCAAAAAGTTTATTTTCAATATCATCAATATTCTCTTCAAATATCAATGCGCTATTTCCGTTAATATCCTCTTCAATGCTTATTTTTTCATTTTCATTAAGCGTCACAGCACCCGTAGCAATATAATCATACCGCGCGAGCATTGTCCGGTCATCAATCCCGGCATCATAACCCGGCTTAGCGGCATACTCAAGTGTACTGAGGTCAATGTTCTCAAAATCCTTCAGGAAAACAGCGTCTTCTATTGAACCAATTTCATAATTAGATAATCCAAGGATCTCAACAGTATGCGGCGTCATGTGCGACACAACATCTTCAGGACCTGTAGTTTTTTGAGTTTTCTCTGCTTCCCGGTATTCGCTCGAAATAAATGTATTATCAATAAATTCCGTTTTCTCATCAAAAAATGAATATTCATCCGAAAAATCGATAAGGAGATCTTCAAATGCAGGTGCTGACCCGCTCATAATTGAGGCGACCCGGTCTTTATCCTCTTCAACATTCGCCTCACGCAGCACCCGTGAATCCCCTTCTACAACTTCAACCATATCTGCTGTAATTTTCTCAAGCTCACTTTCTTCAAATATATAATGGTCTGATTTCCTTTCCCGGGTTTCAACATTTTCATCATCTATTATATACACATTTTCATCATCCGCAAACGATGAATACTCATCAGGTATAGTTTCCAGCATCAGTGAACTTTCGATTTTTCCGTCAGTGGTATCATCCAGCTCATCGAGTGTAACTTCTTCATTACGTGTATCTAATTCTTCAACTATGATTTCATTCTCTACGGTTTCATCCTTGTCCTTTACCTCTGTATCTTCCGAAACAATTCCATCAAATACCTGATCATCAGCGTCCGCGGCATTATCAAATACATCAGCCAAATCTTCCTGATTTTTTTCCTGAATATCATCAGGGACAGTGATAGTTTCAATGATATCATTACTCTCTGCGTCACCTTCTACTTCATGTTCCCCCGCTATAAGCACTTCTTCATTGTCAACGGGAGCATCACCGGCAGCTATACTGACCTCATCCCCTGCTTCCTGTTGACTGGCAATACTGGAACGATCCGGATCTTCATGCCCGTCATCGTTCCCATTATCCTCACTTTCATAGTCAACAATGGTTGTTCTTGTAGTTACATCCTCATGTAGTTCGCCACTCCCCAACTCATTAATAATATCATCAATGTTATGCTGGAACTCATCATCGTCAGTTACAATCCTGATATCGACTTCCTCCCTGCCGTCATCAATCGGTACAAGATCAATATCCTGAAGTTCTTCAACAAGATCATCCTCGGAAAGAAAAACAATATCCTCTCTGGCTATTTTTTCCGCTTCATGCAGGTCAAAAGCTTTAAATGATTTTATGTCAAATTCTTTTGAAAACCGCTCTTTTTCATCCTCTGATATATCAATAATTATTTCATTTATCTTCTTTCCCTGTTTTTTTTCTTCCTTATCTGAAGGTTCTTCTGTGACTCGTGTATCTATTTCATTTTTGATATTTGAATATGGTTCAGCAACAGAGACTGCATCCTCATTTTCATCAAAAAGAATCAGCTCTTCCCCTTCCTCTAAATCACTTTGAAGAATAAGAAACTCATCATTCAGGATATCATCATCCGCTTCTTCAATACCATTTATCCTGTTTTTACCATTAGATTCTGAATCAGGAATAACAACATTTTTCGACTTATATTCCCTGTATGTTTTATCAGCGCTTTCAGTCTGCTCGCTGCCGATTCCGCTAAGTGCACTTTCATCTTCAATAATATCAAGAATTTCATCCAGAGTATCATTTTTGTCTTCACCTTCAACAGATCGTACTGTTCTTTTCTCATCGTTTTCAATTTCGGCAACCGGTTCGGCATACACATCAGCCGCGCTTTCTGCGTTCGTGATTGCTTCAAATTCTTCAGCACTTAATTCTTCAATATCAATTTCATTACGTAAAGACTGACTGCTTATACTGTGAGATGTTTTTTCCTTTATTTCATCAATCGTGTCCACTTCAACCGACAATGATTCAATATCAAGTTCATGTATATCATCATTTTTCGAATACCCGATATTGTTCACATCATCAACTATTTCAACAGATACCCGCTCCGTTAATGGCAGGTCCGTAATAGATTCATATTCTGTACCATCGTGATCACGTACCTGGGCTTCTAAGCTGATCATATCATCATCAATTAGTTCAATACTAACATCCGGAAGATCAGTTATTTCTTCATAAGAAACACTTTGGTCATTTTTTTTGATTTTTTCTTTACTTTCAAGCATGCTGTTATTCTTCATTAAAAGCGCTTCACTACATTATAAAGATACAGGGATAATTATATTATTTCGAAATATTTTTCAAGGAAATTACACCGCGATTAAACAAGACCCTTTTTATTTCGAAATAATATATTTTTTGCTACTGGACGTCCCTACTTTATCTATCGACAATTTCATACTCCATCCTTGATTATTAAATAATGTATATCTGCTCAATAATAAAAAAACACTACCATTCCATATACGGAAACGATAGTGTTATATTTAAAATATATTACGAATAAAGTATAGACAAAAAAAGAGAGTGCCCTCGGACACTCTCTTTTTATCTATTATTATCACTTATCTTGCGGCAACTTTTAATCGCTCTTTCAGCTTTTTAACTTCAAAAGCAACCATATCTCTTTCATGATAATCTTCCGGTTTTTCCTGGGCAAGCAAATCGTTTAACGTTTTCTCTATCTGTTCCTTGTTGAGTTCTTCCTTTTTCATCGCGACTTCAGCAAGTACAATGAGTTCGTTTTCGCGGATCTCAACAATACCGCCCTCAACAACCATCCGTTCAACCACATCTCCCCGATACATCCGGACCTCACCATATCCTAATTCGGATACAAGCGGAATGTGATTGTAGAGAAAACCTCTTTCACCATCATAAGCCTGTACAACAGCAAAGTCAACATCACCCTGATACAGTACACGATCCGGCGTAATGACGGTTGTACTAATCTTCATTGCCATGATCAGCCTCGCAATCTCTTCGCTTTTTCAATTACTTCATCAATAGGCCCAACCATGTAGAAAGCCTGTTCCGGTAGATCGTCATGTTTTCCGTCTATAACTTCCTTAAAACTTTTAATAGTATCTTCAAGCTTTACATATTTACCAGGCATACCGGTAAACTGCTCTGCGACGAAGAAAGGCTGAGATAGAAATCTCTCAATTTTTCTTGCTCTCTGTACAAGAAGTTTGTCTTCTTCGGACAATTCTTCCATACCAAGAATTGCAATAATATCCTGAAGGTCTTTATACCTTTGAAGTATCCTTTTTACTTCCATGGAAACATCATAATGTTCTTCACCAATCAATTCCGGTGCAAGAAGCCTTGACGATGAATCAATCGGGTCAACAGCCGGGTAAATACCTTTTTCAGCAATTTGTCTTGAAAGAACTGTCTGCGCATCAAGGTGAATAAAAGCTGTTGCAGGAGCAGGGTCTGTCAAGTCATCAGCAGGAACGTAAATAGCCTGAACTGATGTAATTGAACCATTTTTAGTCGATGTAATCCTTTCCTGCAGCTGTCCCATTTCCGTAGCAAGTGTCGGCTGATAACCAACAGCAGAAGGCATACGTCCGAGAAGCGCTGATACCTCAGATCCTGCCTGTGAGAACCTGAAAATATTATCAATAAACAGAAGAACGTCTCGTCCTGACATGTCACGGAAGTACTCGCACATAGTAAGCGCACTCAGCGCAACACGGAGACGTGCTCCGGGAGGTTCATTCATCTGTCCATACACCAGACAGGCTTTGTTGATAACACCGGATTCTTTCATCTCCAGCCAGAGGTCATTACCTTCACGTGTTCTCTCACCAACACCGGCAAATACAGAAAAACCACCATGCTGTTGAGCAACATTGTTAATAAGCTCCATAATGATAACTGTTTTTCCAACACCGGCACCGCCGAAAAGTCCTGTTTTCCCCCCTTTGATATAAGGAGCAAGCAAATCAATAACTTTTATACCGGTTTCAAAAATTTCAGCCTTTGGCTCAAGCTGATCAAATTTCGGAGGTTCTCTGTGAATAGCTCTAAATTCTTTCGCATTCACATCACCAGCTTTATCAACAGGTTTTCCCAGAAGATTAAAAATTCTACCGAGAGTCTCCTCGCCTACTGGAACTGAGATCGGAGCGCCGGTATCAACAATTTCGGCACCTCTTTTAATTCCATCAGTTGAAGCAAGCGCAACACATCTTACTCTGTTTCCGCCGAGATGCTGCTGCACCTCGCAAACAAGTTCCATCTTTTCACCCATAACCTCAACGTTAAGGGTCAATGCGTTATAAATCTCTGGTAAATTGTCTTCCGGGAACTCAGCGTCAAGTGTTGAACCTATTACCTGAACAACCTTTCCTATATTCTGACTCATAACTTACCCCTTTCAAAAGATATAGATATCTATTATAAACTTAAGTATATCCTACAGCGCTGCTGCACCACCAACGATTTCAGCGATTTCATTGGTAATCTTAGCCTGACGGGCCCTGTTGTACGTAATATTCAGATCCCGAACCATGTCAGTAGCTGCATCAGTCGCATTTTTCATTGCCACTCTTCGTGCAAAATGTTCAGAAAAGTTCGTTTCAAGGAAACATGTATAAAGCTTGACTTTCACATAGAGTGGAAAAATTGAAGCAAGTACTTCATATGCACTCGGCTCAAAAATATAATCCATCTTAAACTCATCACGTTTATCAATAACATCTGTTTCTTCTGTAGTTATTGGGAGCAAACGGTGAATTGTCGGCTTCTGACTTGAGGATGACAATATCTTTGTATATGAAAGATACACTTCATCAACTTCGCCGGTAGTGAAAAGATTTATCAGTTCATTACCAAGTGCACTTGCTTCCGTAAAAGTAAACTTATCTTCAGGATTTTCCATTGCCTTAAAAACTTCCTGACCGACAAACCTGAAATAATTCGCACCTTTTTTACCAACATTGTATACCAGTACTTCTTTTCCTTCTTCGATTGACAACTTACGTTGAAAGTTTATGGTGTTTTCAATCATATTTGTATTGAAACCACCGCACAACCCTCTATTCCCGGAAAGAGTTACCACCAGTATCCGGGAAGGATTGGTCCTTTCAGCAATAAGCGGATCGTATACATCATCAGCAGCTGAATCACGAACGTGCGATATTATTGTATCTAATTTCCCAGCATAAGGTCTTGTCATATCAAGCCTTTGCTGCATTTTCTTCATTTTAGCAGTCGATACCATCTCCATCGTTTTTGTAATCTTACGGGTGTTGGTTACCGACTTAATTCTTAGTTTAATTTCCCTTGGTGTTGCCACAGCACATTACCTTCTTTTAAATTTAGTAGCACATTACACTTGCGTCTTAACCATTTTTGCAAGATACTGTTCAGTAAACTGTCCGGTAATTCTATTAACTTCATCAAGGCTCTTTAATTCACCTGTTGATGTCATCTCATCAAGAATAGCACTTTGCTGTTCTCTCATGAATTTTAAAAACTCTTTTTCATAATCACGAACATTTTCAACAGGTACTTTATCGAGATATCCCTGTGTCGCGGCATATATTATTATAACCTGCT
The DNA here is from genome assembly GCA_035380905.1 of Spirochaetota bacterium. Lineage (GTDB taxonomy): Bacteria > Spirochaetota > UBA4802 > UBA4802 > JAGODF01 > JAKQCH01. The sequence continues at coordinate 24,207 of DAOSYC010000022.1, forward strand.
CAGCAACATCCATCGGCTCATACTGCTTCTGCTTGAGGATTTCAACCATCCGCTCCCCTCTATCAAGCTGCTTCTGTGTAGAAGCGTCAAGTTCCGTTCCAAGCTGAGCAAACGCTTCAAGTTCCCTGTACTGTGCGAGGTCAAGCCGCAGTGAACCGGCGTATTTTTTCATAGCCTTGATCTGGGCATTACCACCAACCCGCGATACCGATATACCGACATCAACAGCCGGACGAACACCGGAAGCGAACAAACCCGGCTGCAGATAAATCTGTCCGTCAGTAATCGAAATAACATTTGTCGGGATATATGCGGAAACCTCACCTTCCTGAGTTTCAATGATCGGAAGCGCGGTAAGTGATCCTCCGCCATTTTCATCGGAAAGTTTAGCTGCTCTTTCAAGAAGACGCGAGTGACAGTAAAAAATGTCACCAGGATACGCTTCACGTCCAGGAGGACGTTTAAGGAGCAGTGACAACTCACGATATGCATTAGCCTGTTTTGAAAGGTCATCATATACACAGAGCGTATGTTTGTGCTCATCATACATGAAGTACTCAGCCATTGCGCAGCCGGCATATGGAGCTATGTACTGTAACGGAGCCGGATCTGATGCACTTGCGTTGACAACAATGGTATAATCCATTGCCTTCATCTGTTCCAGCTTTTCAACTACAGCCGCTACCGTTGATGCTTTCTGACCAACAGCAACATATACACAAATAACGCCCTTACCTCTCTGGTTGATAATCGCGTCAACAGCAATTGCAGTCTTACCGGTTTTCCGGTCTCCAATTATAAGCTCACGCTGACCTCTACCAATCGGGATCATAGAGTCAATAGCTTTCACACCAGTCTGAAGAGGCTCTTTAACCGGCTGCCTTTCAGCGATACCGGGAGCATTAAACTCTACAGGGCGGATATTACTTGTATTTATCGGACCCTTGTTATCAAGAGGCATACCAAGAGGGTTTACTACACGCCCGAGAAGCTCTTCTCCGCAGGGAACAGCAAGAACCCGGTCCAGTCTTTTAACCTGAAAACCCTCTTCAATTTTGAGGTAGTCACCGAGAATAACTGCTCCAATTGAGTCCTCTTCAAGATTAAACACAAGACCATTTACACCATTCTCGAATTCAAGCATCTCACCGGCCATCGCATTCTGGAGGCCATAGATCTTCGCGATACCATCACCAACCTGAATAACCGTCCCCACTTCACTGACATCAAGTTCAGATTTATATCCTACAATTTCTTTTTTAATGATTGATTTAATTTCTTCTGTTTTAATCTTCATAAGCCACTTCACTCCTGACTTTACTTATTAGTAGTTTTTGACGTATATTTTTAAGATCTTTCGCCAAAGACCCATCGATTATTAAGTCACCGATTTTAATAATAATTCCACCGAGAATTGACTCATTGATTTCTTCATCAAGTATTATTTCTTTATTATATTTCTCCCGAAGGGCCTGGGCGACTTTCTTCGTGAGAGATTCTTCAAGTTTCGCACTGGTTATAATCTTGACACGAAGTCTATTGTTTTCAATGTCAATCAGTTCAACTAACGATTCAGAGATCTCGTCTATTATGACTTGCCGATCTTTATCAACTAACACCTTTAAAAAATTTACAACCTCTTCCGATAACTGATTAGAAAAGACTTTATCAATAAATCCTATTTTATCATCCTTTGAAATACCAGGAGCTTTCATGTATAACACGAAATCGTTATCCTCCCGCAGTAATTGAGCAACAAAATTCATCTCATCACTGATCTGATCAAGGATGCCTTTCTCCCTGCCAACTTCCATTAAAGCGCCTGCGTAAACTCTTGCCACCTCATTAACTACCACAGCACTAACCCTATTATATCAGTTTTAACGTAATTAAAAGATAAGGACAGTTCAGTACTACTGAACTGTCCTTATCTTCGAAAGGGCCTCTTCGACATAACCCTTTTGATCTTCAGGATTTAAATTCTTTTCTATAATCTTGGATGCTATTTCAGTAGACAAGTTTACTACCTCAGTCTTCACTTCCTCTAATGCCTTATCTTTCGCTCTCTCGATGTCTTTCCGCACGCGTTCCGTCAACTCTTGAGCTTCCTGATTTGCTTTCTCAATGATCTCGTTCTTTACACGTTCAGCATCAGCTTTACCGTCGGCTATTATCTGTGAAACCTCAGAATGAGCTTTTTCCATCATATCACGGTGCTCAGCCAGCTGTTTCTCCGCATCAATACGCATTTTTTCTGCGTTCTCAATATCGGACCTGACTTTCTCCGCTCTCGAATCCAAAGCTTCAACAATAGGTTTCCATGCAGTCTTCCACAATATCAGCAACAGCACTACGAACGTTATCACTGTCCACAAAAATAAACCCGGATCAACCTTCAACAAACCTTCTTTAATTACTTCCATAGCATACTTTCCATTTGAATAGATTATTAATTGTTACGTCAACAACCTTTACTGCAAAACTAAATCGCCTATAAAAAGCACTACGATCAATTAGTGTCCTGCTGGAGCTTCCTGCTGTGCTGCCGGAGCCGGAGCTGCTGCTGGAGTCGGAGCTGTCTTTGTTGCAAGCATAAACGTAACAACAAGAGCAAAAAACGTGAAACCCTCAATAAGAGCTGCTGCAATAATCATAGCCGTTCTCAGGTCACCGCTCAACTCCGGCTGTCTTGCCATACCTTCGAGTGCACCAGTAGCCAGCTTACCAATACCAAGAGCTGCACCAAATACAATTAAACCTGCTCCAAAACCTGCTCCCAAAAAAGACATTCCTAATGCGCTTTCCATGTGGATTCCTCCTGTGAATTTATTAATTGGTTTTCGTTACTAAACGTTAAACGTATATTTAATAAAAAATTATACTGCACAAAGCCCGTACAACTTAGTGAGCATGCATAGATTGACCAACAAACATCGCCGTCAATGCCGCAAAGATATACGCCTGTATAAAAGCAACCAGAAGCTCAAGCATACTTATCATAAGCGCCCCTGTCACCGAACCGACTCCGACCCAGTAGCTTTTAAACATCATAACAAGATAAATAAAAATAATTATAACGATATGCCCCGCTGTCATATTCGCGAAGAGACGAACAGTGAGCGCAAAAGGCTTAATAAGAAGGCCCATCACCTCAATCACCCACATTAAAGGGAACAAGAAAATCGGGATACCGTGAGGAACAACACCTGTAATTATCCAGAGAGGTCCCTGCTTAACAGAACCTACCACAATCATACCCAGGAGTGTCAGCGAAGCCAGACCGGCCGTGACAGCGAGGTTCCCTGTTGCCGTAGACATCCCGGGCACCATCCCAAGAAGATTACAAAACAGGATAAAGAAGAAAAGGGTACCAAAATACGGCATAGCCTTCTTAACATAATGATGATCAAAATTAGGCTCTACGATTTCATCATGAACGAAACCTATAAGAACCTCCCACAACTGCACCCACCGTGAACTCGACCCGAGCTTCGCCTTCTTGATCTTCCGTGCAACAGGAATAAACACCAGAAGACACAGCACAAGGGCAATCCACATCATCAGAATCCACCGGGTAATTCTCATATCAAAAATCCCGAAAAGCTTCTGACTCAGAACCGTGTTATTAAGATCAGAAATAAATTTAACAATAACATTTGAATCCGGTCCCGCCGTGATAACATGATCGGTAAGGTGATGCATTACTATATCGCTTACCGACTCCTCCTCCCCGCTTCCGCCATGGGATGCAACAAACGCGCCTATATTATGAAGCAAGTGTATCATCAGTCAATGCACCTCATTTATAAATTTATAAAAGTTGTGAATGATAACAGTCTGCTACAGCCATTTATTTCTTTTTTTATCTTTGTCCCCGTTCTTCTCTTCCTGCATCGCCCGGTCAACCTCTTTTAAACCTTTCAGAAGATTATAAAGCCCGAATACCATTCCAAGGATAGCCCCAAGAAGAACGAACACCGGACTTGAACCGAACTTAACGTCTAACTTATATCCCCCATAGACGAAAAGAACAAGGATGAGAGCAAGCTGAAGACCCGCCGTTGAATACGCAATGAATGCATTTACAGATCTCTTTCCCAAAAATCAATCTCTACGCTCTCAATATTTCCAATCCATACAATCAACACAACCCTATTTGTCAACAAAATAAGTTCAACCTACAGAAAAAAAATTTTGATAAAATTTTTTATAGCGATATCTTTATTTTTTATTTTATTTTTTTCACACCACACGACTGGCTTCATTATTTTAATCATGTCGTTTATTTTTTGCTGCTCTTTTTTTAAGCCACCACCCATACCCAATCACCCACGCATAAAATTACGCCCTCAGCACACCAGCTTCACAAGTACGTCACCCCCTCTTCTCCCGCATACGCATGAATGCATAATGCACCACGCTCCGCTTTTATCAGTAAAGCAATAATTCCATGGTGACGATAATAGTGATATCTTCCAAATAAAACCAGAGGGAATCGTGAAAATTACAGTGAAAATTTTTCAGTCCGGACAGGAATTCATTGCGAACTGCCCCGAGCTGGATATTAACTGCTATGGACCGTCAAAGCATACCGCTGTGCAGCGTCTTATCAGGGTCCTGCAATTTTATATTGATGCCGCAAAAGAATTCGGTCTTGACGTTGAACGTCTTGACTCTGTAACCGTTGACGGCGAACAATACATCGGCTTACCCGAAAGCGAACCAACAGCACAGAAATCAACACTGATGAACTAATCACCCCGCAGCCGCGCACTTATCGTAATATTTCGAAATAAAGAAACTGACGCCGGAAACAACCGGCGTTTTTTTTGTCATTTTTTTTGATAATTAATCACATGTTATTATTGCAACGAGTTACACATGCCTTCACCGGAAGCGCCTGCTCAATGCGTCCAAAGATACGTCTCAAAAAATAATATGTGTGCGGAGATTATAATGCCGGAAAAGGACACTATGTACAAAAAAAACTTCTCGCTTATCTATTCACGTTATTCGCGCTACGTTTCAAACAGGATCAACAGAATGATTCTGGACAGGGAAATTTCAGAAGAAATAAGCCAGGATGTTTTCATGAAACTTTTTGAGAAAAGAACCCCCCTTGATCCCGGGAGTCCTACGATAAAACCTTTTCTCACATTAATAGCAAAACACAGAGCCATTGACTACATGAAACGCAAACAGCGCGAGGACCGGGCAATGCAGAACATTGCCATTGAAAGCATTGAATGCTGCGGCAGTTTCTTTTCCGACCTCGAGAACTCCTATATAGAAGGCGAAGTTCTTTCAACACTTCATGATGTACTGGAAGAACTGCCGGCTATTGAAAGGAACATAATCGTGAACAGATTCTTTTATAAAAAAACAATGACGCAGATATCACGTGACATTGAAAGGTCCAGCACAACTGTAACACGTTTATTCCACCATGCGAAGGTACAGCTCAGGAGAAAATTCTCTGCACATTACAGTCTCTGATCGCGGTCATGCCTTTTTTTTAGTTGAACCATGCGGCCCATGCCTGTAAAGTGCCATCAGCATTGTAAGAATTAAATCAGAGCATGTAATGACAATGAAAAAAAATGAGACACGTGCAATAAGCCCTGAAATGGCGTGCGACATGATCCTTAAGGACATACAACCCCTTGGACATGAAACAATCACAATATCAGAAGGATACGGCAGGATACTTGCATCAGATATTATTTCCGATATAAACATCCCCCCCTTCGACAATTCCGCGATGGACGGATATGCTCTTCAGGCAGCATCAACAAAAAGTGCTTCAAGGGCAAACCCTGCCGCGCTGTCAGTTGAAGGAGAAGTCCAGGCGGGTGGCGTAATATTTGACGGTAACCTTTCCGGAAACAGGGCGATACGCATCATGACAGGGGCACCGGTACCGGAACAGGCCGATGCCGTAATACCAGTCGAAGATACATCTGAAGAAAACAACGTTGTTTCCATCTACAGGCAAATCTCTGAAGGTGAAAACGTACGGCGTGCCGGTGAAGACATTTCTCTGGGCCAAACAGTACTCAAGGCCGGGGACCGCCTGAACTCCGCA
>DAOSYC010000023.1:0-13137 GCA_035380905.1 Spirochaetota bacterium
GTTTGCGGATATGTGTATGATCCTGCTGAAGGGGATCCTGATAACGGAGTACAGCCCGGGACAAGTTTTGATGATATCCCCGGGGACTGGTTGTGCCCGGTGTGCGGTGCAGACAAGAGCGCCTTTGAAGCAGTGGAAGACTAATATAAGGGGGACCCCATGGATGCTGTATTATTATCTCGAATTCAGTTCGGTGTAACAGCAGGATTCCATTTTATTTTTCCCCCACTGACATTCGGGCTCACCCTAATTATATTAATTATTGAAACATTGTCTGTAAAGTCAGGTGAGGAAATCTATCAGAAGATTTCCTCGTTCCTGATTAAAATCCTCGGCCTGGTTTTCGTGATGGGAGTTGCAACCGGTATTGTGCTGGAATTTTCATTCGGCACCAACTGGTCCACATACTCACGCATGGTGGGGGATATTTTCGGCGCGCCCCTCGCGGCAGAGGGAATATTCGCGTTTTTTCTGGAATCAGTCTTTCTTGGAGTACTGATTTTCGGGCGTAACAGGGTCTCGAAGCGTGTGTTCTGGCTCTCCGCCTTTCTTGTGTTTTTCGCGTCTCACCTGTCGGGACTCTGGATAATTGTCGCGAATTCATGGATGCAGACACCTGCGGGTTTTGAGAAAGTTATTGTGGACGGCACACTGCAGAAAATTAAACTTACCGACTTCACCGCGGCCCTCCTGAACGGATCAACTGTTGTCAGATACATCCATGTCGTATTCGCCGGATGGATTACCGGGTCACTGTTCGCGGCGGCAATTGCCGCATGGTACCTCATAAAGAAAAGACATGAAGATACGGCACGACATATCCTGAAAGTCGCCCTGATTGTCTTTATCTGCTCCTCGCTGCTGCAGCTCGGATCAGGCCATGCTCATTCTGTACAGGTCGCAAAAACCCAGCCCGAGAAAATGGCGGCCTTTGAAGCGCTGTGGAACACTACCACAGGTGCCCCCCTCGCGATTTTCGGTATTCCCGTTGAAAGCGAGCAGAAAACATATCTTGAAATCAGCATTCCCAAAATGCTGAGCCTTCTGATTGACTTCAATCCTGACTCGAAGGTACAGGGGCTGAATGATTTTCCTGAAAACGAAAGGCCCCCGGTATTTCTGCCGTACATGTCGTATCACACAATGATAGGACTGGGAATGCTGTTTATCGGCGTATCAATTCTCGGCATTATACTTCTCGTGACAGGAAAACTGTATACTGCCACCTGGTACCTCGCGGGGCTGCTCATTCTTGCGCCGCTTCCTCATATCGCCAACCTGACCGGCTGGATCGCGGCTGAAGTAGGCCGTCAGCCCTGGGTTGTGTACAAGATTCTCAGGACAGCTGACGCGGCTTCGGTGGTAGTGCCGGCCTGGCAGATTCTTTTCAGCCTTATTATGTTCAGTGCTATTTACCTGCTGCTTTTTGTTATGTTTATTTTTCTCCTTGTGAAATTTGTGAAAGCCGGGCCCGAAGAAGCCCGGGACGGCGGGTATTGATGAGAAGCACCATGACACATTCAGGGAGGCTATAAACTATGGAACTATCAGGAAGCATATATCAAATAACCTGGTTTATTCTGATTGGTGTTCTTTTCGCAGGATATTCAATTCTCGATGGTTTTGACCTTGGTGTTGGAATACTGTTTCCTTTCATTTCAGCAGATGACAGGGAAAAGGGTATCCTTGCCAGGTCCATCGGCCCGGTGTGGGACGGTAACGAAGTGTGGCTCGTCACAGCCGGGGGGGCCCTCTTTGCAGCGTTCCCTCTTGCCTATGCAACAGTATTCAGCGGTTTTTATCTTGCACTCATGCTTGTGCTCTTCGCCCTGATATTCCGGGCGGTTTCACTTGAATTCTGGTCTCACGATGAAAAACGCAGGAAAATCTGGTCATGGGCTTTTTTTACCGGCAGTTTACTGCCGTCACTTCTGTTCGGTGTCGCCCTCGGCAATGTCATTTACGGGGTCCCGCTGACGGAACAGTTTGAGTTTGGCGGCAGTTTCTTTACACTGCTCCGCCCCATGCCGCTTCTTGTGGGGCTTTTGGGCCTTGTGGCAATTATTGTCCAGGGCAGCACCTACACCGCAATCAAAACGGAAGGCCCCCTGCAGGAAAGGGCACGTCTGATCACGAAAAAAATGATGCTTCTTTATGTGCTGATTTTCATCTCAGTGGTCCTCTCCACCATGGTGTATATCCCGGGAATTGCGGGGAACGCGATCGTTTGGGTTTTGACTGTATTTGTGATTATCAGTATAGGTGCAGGATGGTTTTTCAACTCCAGGAACAGGAGCGGCAGCGCATTTCTCATGTCATCGCTTGGTTTTGCCGGACTATGGGGCATTGCGGGGGCAATTCATTTCCCCAATATGGTGCGGGCTACAACGAACCAGGCACACAGTATCACTATCTGGAATGCCTCATCCAGTCCCCTAACATTAAAAATTATGCTCATAATCGCCCTTGCAGGCATGCCGGTTGTCATTGCCTATTCGGCGTACGTATATTACATCTTTAAAGGAAAAATAACTGAAGCCTGAGAGCTATCAGAATGATATTAAAAGGAGGCAGCACATGACAAAAGAATTACAGATTTACAAATGTCAAAAATGCGGTAACATCGTTGAGGTCCTACACAGCGGCGCCGGTGAACTGGTATGCTGTGGCGAACCCATGAAGCTACTGAGTGAAAATACAACTGACGCGGCCCAGGAAAAGCACGTCCCTGTTATTGAAAAAACAGATAAAGGGATCAGGGTAAAAGTTGGAAGTGTCGCTCATCCCATGGAGGAAAAGCATTACATCGAATGGGTCCAGATTATTTTCAAGGACGGACGTTCCAGCCGCCAGTTTTTAAAACCCGGTGATGCACCGGAAGCGGTATTTGAATGCGGCAATGAAACCGTTACCGCACGGGAATACTGCAATCTTCATGGTCTCTGGAAAATCAACTGATACAGGTTGCAGTATCAAAATGATTAAGAACAGCCCGAACGGAATGTTCAGGCTTGACCGTGAACAGGCTCAAAGGAAATAACATACAACGAAAATTTACTAAGGAGAATCACTAGATGAAGAGCGTAAAAGGAACAAGAACCGAAAAAAACCTTCTTGCGGCATTTGCAGGAGAATCTCAGGCGCGTAACCGTTACTCATATTTTGCCAGCAAAGCAAAAAAAGAGGGATATGAGCAAATAGCAGCAATCTTTCAGGAAACTGCGGAGAATGAAAAAGAGCATGCAAAACGCTTTTTTAAATACCTGGAAGGGGGCGATGTTGAAATTACCGCATCATATCCTGCAGGCATTATAGGGACTACTGCTGAAAACCTGAAAGCAGCGGCCATGGGCGAGAACCACGAATACACTGTACTGTATCCTGAAGCGGCAGATATAGCAGACGAGGAAGGGTTCAAGGAAATAGCCATGCTCTTCAGATATATCGCGAAGGTAGAGGTGCACCATGAGGAGCGGTATCTGAAGCTCCTTAAAACCATCGAAGAAGGTTCAGTATTCAAGAAAAAGGATAAAATTCAATGGAAATGCAGAAACTGCGGTTATATTCATGAGGGAGACGCTGCCCCTGATAAATGTCCCGCCTGCCTCCATGACAAAGCATATTTTGAAGTACTCTGTGAATCGTATTAAATCACCCGCATAAAGTATAACACGGGCGGGGGGCATCATGCCCCCCGCCTTCACTTCTGCAATCCTGCACAATCTCCGGAATAAAACAATTGACGTACCACATAATCCGGTGCTATATTTTTTCATCTGTTTCAATATTTCTGTTAAGGATATTCACTGAATGCAGGATGCGATAACATATGTGTTAATCACCGGTGATTCACCTGAAACAATGGATCATTATGAAAATCTCCTGTCGAAACAGGATGAACCTCATTTTGTTTGCCGTAAAACTGAAAATTCTAAAATTGAAGATATACTATCCTCAGATACGGCAATTCACTGTATTGTGATTGATTCTGAAACACAGTCAGCTATTGAGAATGCAGTATCCTGCAGCATGAAACACATGATTCCCCTTCTGATTATATCTGAAAAAAAAGAACTCCTTAAACAGGCCCCCGGAAACCCGCTTGTGACGTATATTGAGAAAGATGAAATCACAGGTCCGCTGCTTTCAGTATCTATACGGTATTCAGTGTTATGGAATGAGGTCTCTCAGCAGAAGAACAAACAGGAGGAACAGTTAAAAAAACTGAGCCGCGCTGTGGAACAAAGCCCTGCTACTGTAGTAATTACAGATACAAAGGGAGATATTGAATATGTAAACCCCAAATTCACACAATTGACCGGCTACAGTTATGAGGAAGCCATTGGGAATAATCCCAGGCTGTTAAAATCAGGAGAGCAGTCTGCGGAATTTTATACAGACATGTGGAACACAATACGCAGCGGGAAAGAATGGCGCGGAGAGTTTCACAATAAAAAAAGAAACGGTGATCTGTACTGGGAATCGGCCTCAATATCACCAATACTGGACGATAACGGGACCGTGACACATTATATTGCGGTGAAGGAAGACATCACCGCCCGGAAAGAAGCGGAAGACGCATTGCGTATAAGTGAAGAAAAGCTCCGTGCCCGGAACCATCAGTTCGAGAAGGATATGAAAATCGCACAGCTGGCGCAAAAAGGCCTTATCCGGACAGATCTCCCCGAAGACCCTTCGTTTGCAATTGAATACCGGTATGACCCACTTGAAAAAGTCGGAGGAGACTACTTCTCATTTTTCCACCGGGGACCGGGAGAAATTGGATTTTTCATCTGTGACGTATCAGGCCACGGAATTGCTGCGGCTCTTTTTACCGCACTCCTGAAATCCACTGCGGAACGGACCTTCCGGAACCATGCGGAAGACCCTGTGCAGTACATAAAAACCCTGAACCGCGAATTAAAAGACCATCTATCCAATTATTTTATAACAGGAATTTACGGATTTTTAAAAATTGATGACAGGGGTAATGCAACATTTACCTATACAAATGGAGGTCATCCGCAACCAATACTGTTCTACCGGGACAGGAGTATTTCACTTGTTGGTAAAAGCAATACCGTTATCGGTATACTCGACGAACCGGTTTTCGAGAAACAGATGATAACACTGTCAAAAGGCGACAGATTGTTTCTATATACAGACGGTATACCCGAAACAGGAAACTCATCCAAAGAAATAATCGGTTTTGAAGAAGAGCTGCTTCAGCTGTTTACACGGTCACAGCACAACACACTCAATGAAACCCTTGATACAATACTTAATGAAGTAAAAAAATTCAGAGGTGATGCGCCGCTCAGTGATGACATCAGTCTGATCGGGCTGGAAATCAGTTAATAACTCCGATTGAATAAGGAGAAAAAGAGTGGTTTTTTATGGTATCACTGAACAGGAGCGTTTTTAACAACATTCGCGATTACAAACCAGAGAAACATCCCTATTATTAACATACCCCAGAGAGCCACAAGAGCCATTGCGAGGACATGGTTTTTACTTACCCACTGAAATAACCGTGAATCCCTGTATTCCAGCAATAAACGAAAAATCTTCGTCGACAACTTTTCCTTTCCTTTCAGTTGCGGTTTCTTTGATGTATTCACTTTTGTACCAGCATTATTATCAGACTCCTGCATATTCTCTATCCTTGTAATACCTTAAATTAAAATTCCGCATATTCTATTATCACCCTTTACTGTGTCAATAATATATATGCGGTGAACATTAAAAAAAACTTGTACCAGCAGCAATGAAATTGATAAATGTATACTTGACAGCACTGACGGACACGCTGTAATATAGCACCGCTTTATCATTTTACCAGCATGTACGATTACCGGGGTAACTATGCACAATATTGTACGATTCGGTGTATCAATTGACGACAAACTGCTGTCCAGATTCGATACAATAATCGAAACCAAGGGATATGTGAACCGCTCAGAGGCAATTCGTGACCTTATACGAAATACTCTTGTCAGCGAAGATATTTCCAATCCTGATACTGAGGTTATCGGGACGCTAACTCTTATTTACAGCCACGATGAACATGAAGTTTCCGACAGACTCAATGAAATCCAGCATGGATACTATAAAAATGTCATTTCCTCAACCCATGTACACCTTGATGAGCACAATTGTCTGGAAGTCCTTATCCTGAGAGGAAGGGTTCAGGAGGTGCAGTTTATCTCTGACAATCTTCAGTCGGTAAAGAATGTCCGTCATGGAAGACTCACGGTAACATCCACAGGAAAAAACCTCCCCTGAGTAAAATCACTAAACTTTACCCCTTCGGCTTCCGAGAATAAGAATAAGGATTATTGTGCCGGTTTTTCATGGAGGGTTCTTACCCTTTCACTATCTTAATCGGCAGATATTAAAATTCCTTGAAGCATAAAATTAAAAAAAAATTACGAATAGTAAACGGATACGTAATTTTTTTTCACACAATCAACGTGGAACGTAAGGAGATGTTCCGTGAGTACGACATGGATGTTGAAAGTACTGCTGTTTCTGGCATGTATTAATTTTTTCTATATTAACTCCTATGCCCTTTTAAAGCCGGATTCCTCCCTCCGTGACGGGGAAAATACGTTCCGGCATAAAAAGGCAGGCACTGTCATTACAGCCGGGAGGGAATCATCTCTGCCTGTGTATTTTTCAAACAGGTATAACTCCCCTGACCAGGGAAAGGACAGCATACAATGGAATGGTATGGAAAACAGTTCCGAATATGCTGATGAATACAGGAGATACAGGCAGGACCGTCCGGTAATCTCAGGTACGCGGCACAGCCGCCGGAGAGGCCACACCTCCCGAAAAGTCCGGACATCCCAACAGGATACCGCCCGTAGAAATTCCGGAAACAAAACCTACCGGGTAAAAAGAGGCGACACACTCTTCAGCATCGCAAGAAAATTTCATGTGTCCGTCAACACTATCCGGCGGACAAACAATATACGACAGGGCAGCACGCTCTACTCCGGGCAGCGCCTGCGTATCCCCTCACAGGAAAAATCACGGATCGGCAGAACCGCCGGCTCCTCCCCCTCACATAGAAGACCGCGATTCAGCTGGCCCCTGACAAGCATCCTCACAATACGAAGAGACAGTCTTGACGGAGTACGTCCTATAGGGATTATTATAACCGGCAGGCCCGGAGCAAACGTGCAATGCTCCGCGATGGGTACCGTAAAAAAAATAGGTATGATGCGGGGGTATGGCCGGTATGTTATTGTCAAACACGGGACAAGTTATTTAACAGTGTACGCGAACCTGGCACAAATCTCTGTTCAGGAAGGACAAAGGGTCCCCCGCGGCCGCACAATCGGCAGAATTAATCACCGTGATCACTCTCTCCACTTTCAGATAAACAAAGGAGGAAAGGCGAAAAACCCCCTAAGCCTTCTGCCTGAACGAAGCTGAAAACAGCGTTACACTCCATGCTTCCGTGCATGTGTCACAAACACGTCTTCGAGTGTCGGTAATATTTTTTCAATGTGATAGTTCCCTACACCTTTCATTTTCATCCGTGTACCCAGCTCCTTCTTCAGGGGAAATCCTTTTTCGCAGAGTATATGAATATCACTGCCGAAAATCGCGGTTTCACTTACAAAATCAAGGGATTGAATATACTCAAACATTTCTATAAAATTCTCCACAGTGAATGAATACACTTCATATTCCAGTGCATTTTTCAGCTGCCCCGGCGTATCAAGCGCAATAATTTTACCGGCGATAATGAGGGCAATCCGGTCGCAGTGTTCAGCCTCTTCCATATAATGGGTTGTGATAAAAATTGTTTTCCCTGCTTCAGAAAAATTATAGATGAGTTCCCAGAAGTTTCTCCGCATAATGGGATCCACACCGGAAGTGGGCTCATCAAGAAAAAGCACCGGAGGGTCATGCAGTATGGCACTTCCAAGCGCCAGACGCTGTTTTATACCCATGGGGAGGTTTTTCACTACTTCATTGCCCCTGTTCCCGATTTCCGCCATTTCCATGGCATAGGCAATGCGTGTGCTCAGATGCGTCCCTTCAAGGCCGTAAATACTTCCGAAAAAAGTAAGGTTCTCCTTTACCGTTAAATCATCATAGAGGGAAAACTTCTGTGACATGTAGCCGATAGTACTTTTAATCTTTTCCTGTTCAGTAAGAATATCATATCCGTTCACCTGCCCCCTTCCCCCTGTAGGGACAAGGATACCGCAGAGCATCTTTATTGTGGTGCTTTTACCTGCGCCGTTAGGTCCTAGAAAACCGAATATCTCCCCCCTGCCCACAGAAAATTCAATGCTGTCAACAGCGGTAAAGCTGTCGAATTTCTTTGTAAGGTTTTCTACCGATACCGTTGTATGCATTATTCGAGTCCCTCCCTGAATCTTCTGGAGCTAAACAGGAACAGTAGTATTCCCATAATTATCAGTATTGCCAGTTCTTTCCACAGGAATACGATGCCCACACCCCGCAGGAACACGCCGCGGACTATCGCGATAAAGTAGGTCATGGGATTTATATATGCTATTATCTGCATTGATTCCGGCATGGAATACACGGGAAAGATAAACCCCGAAAGAAGAATTGAAGGAAGGAAATATAGAAATGTCGACAGAATTGCCTGCTGCTGGGTTCTGGATATTGTCGATATAAAAAGCCCCACGGAAATACTTGTAAGAATAAAGACAAGGGACGACAGCATGAGGAATATGAAGCTTCCATTGAACGGGACATTGAACCAGAAAATAGTAAGTAACGTAATCAGGACGATATCAACAAAACTCACCACGGTATAGGGAATTGACTTCCCCATTATAAACTCCATGGGCCGTATCGGTGAGACAACAATCTGGTCCATGGTTCCCACTTCACGCTCCTTCACCACGGACATCGATGTCATGGTAACTGCGATGAGGGAGATGAGAAGGCCCAGAATGCCGGGAAGATAAAAGTTCCTGCTTGAGAGGTCCGGATTAAACATAATCCTTTCCTCAAGTGCAATGTTCTGCCTGAACCTGATCCCCGTTATCATCTTGCTGATCACTACAGACCGGATACGCTGCAGGAAAAACTCAGTTGAAAAATCCGACGTTATCGCATTCACGTAGGACACAACTACCGCCGCTCTGCTGGAATCGGTACCATCCACAACAATCTGCACCGAAGACAATTCGCCGGACCGGATATGGGAGGAAAACCCCTTTTCCACATGAAGAAACAGCTCCACCTCTCCCCTGTCAAGGAGCGGCGTTACCTCCCTTGGGGAGCGAAGATACGCATAGGGAACAAAATATTCCGTCGCGGTGAACCGCTCAATAAACGCCCTGCTTGTCTGCGACCTGTCTTCATCAAGGACCGCCATCCTCACACCGGTCACATCGGTACTGACAGCATACCCGAAAAGAAACAGCATCATAACAGGTGGAACAAAAAGTACAATCCGCATTCTGGTATCACGGAACATCTGTTTAAATTCCTTCACAATCATGCTTTTCAGTATCCCGGGCCTTATAATGCCGCCGATTCCGCTATTGTTTTTACCGTTATTCCTATTCATGCTGGTCCTCATATTTTTCATTCCGGCAGTTTCAGAGAAAGTTTTTTCAGGCTGATGGCGCCCACCACTATTGCATAGAGGGTGAGGAACACAATTTGTGTCCATAACAGTGAGGTGCCGATACCTTTCAGGGCAATCCCCTTCATCACCACAATGAGGTACTTCGCCGGAACGAGGTATGTAATAATCTGCACAATCCCGGGCATGTTTTTTACGGGGAAGATATAACCCGACAGAATGATTGAAGGGAGATATGTAATAATGATAGCAGCCTGTACGGAGAGTACCTGTGACCTGGTGGCGGAGGATATCATAATCCCGAGACTCGAGGTCCCGATAAGGAACAGCAGTGCAATGAGGTACAGCTCAATAAAGCTTCCCCTTAAAGGCACATTGAACACGAAATACCCAAGGGATACAGTGATAATAAGGTCAAAAAGCGCAATCAGCACATAGGGGACCAGTTTCCCGAAGAAAACCTCGTATTTTCTTACGGGGGTCGTAATGAGTGTTTCCATGGTGCCCCGTTCCCATTCCCTTGAAATAGTAAGGGACGTAATGAGGGCGGATATAATGGCCATAACGATAACAATGATTCCCGGGACAATAAAGTTTTTGCTCTGCAGTTCCTCGTTGTACCAGACCCTGCTCCGCACGTCAACGGGAGCGACAATGCCGGATATTCCCGCACGGTTCAGGTCCCTGATACGGAGGTCCCTGTTAAAGGAAAACAGAATTGACTTTACGTATCCCGCCGCAACTGTCGCCGATGTGGAATCCGACCCGTCAATAAGGACCTGCACAGAAACATGTTTCCCTGATGTATACATGGACTCAAAATTCCTCGGCACCACGATTCCCATTATCACTGTGCCCTGGTCGATAAGATCATCTATTTCGCGGTAATCACCGACATACCTGTGTACCCGGAAATATTCAGTATTGGAAAAAGATTCCAGAAGGTCACGGGAGAGGGCGCTCTTATCCTGATCATACACCGCTATGCTGACCCGCTTCACATCCATGTTCAGGGCATATGCAAACAGCATCAGAAGCAGCACCGGCAGGAGTATTGAAAGGATCAGGCTTCTCCCGTCCCTTCGTACCTGTATCCACTCTTTCTCGGCAATTGCAAGAATTCTCGTGACAGAATGCAGTATCTTCATTGTGCCCCCGAAACTATATTCACAAAACAATCTTCAAGTGACGGCGCCTTTTCATTGAGGGCATATACCTGTATCCCTTCCCCTTTAAGCGCCTGGGATATTCGTTTCCCCGCCTTCTTTACATCCGCGACAAACAGACGCAGTGAATCGCCGGTAAGGATAATGCTTTTAAATTCATCAATTTCACGGAGGACCATCTCGGTACGTACGGGACTTGAAGTGGTAAACTCAATGAAGGGCATATTCATGTTCTTTTTAATCTCCCGGGGCGTCCCGGAGGTAATAAACCGCCCCTGATACATGAGACCGATCCTGTTGCACCGTTCCGCCTCATCGAGATACGCGGTACTCACCACAATAGTGACCCCTTCACCAAGGAGGTCGTACAGTATTTTCCAGAACTCCCTCCGTGAAACAGGGTCCACGCCGTTCGTCGGTTCATCGAGAAGAATAATGTCCGGGCTATGGACAAGACAGCACGCAAGCCCCAGCTTCTGCTTCATCCCGCCGGAAAGGTTTCCCGCGAGCCGGTCTTTAAAGGGCCCGAGACGGCTGAATTCGTAAAGACGCACAATCCGTTTTTTTATTACTTTTGCGGGAACATTGAACAGCCTCCCGAAGAAAAATATATTCTCCTCAACAGTAAGGTCTTCATAGAGGCCGAACCGCTGGGGCATATAGGCGAGGCGCTCCTTGACGCCGTAAATATCAGAAAAGATGTTTTTGCCCAGAATTGAAATCCCGCCCTCCTCCGGTTCCAGGATTGTCGACATCATCCGGAGCAGAGTGCTTTTCCCGGCGCCGTCAGGCCCCACAATGCCGAATATCTCCCCCTGCACCACATCAAAATCGAGGGCTGATACCGCCACAGTGTGTCCGAACCGTTTTGTCAGGTTCCTGACCTGTATCATTTCCCTTCTCCCACATGGATTACCGCATCGGCGGGCATGCCGGGCTTCAGTTTCATGTCAGGGTTCGGAACAGCAATCTTTACCGCGAACATTAGTTTGACGCGCTCATCCTTTGTCTGGATGGTTTTCGGGGTAAATTCAGCCTTGTTTGAAATTGCAATTATGTTTCCCGCGAACCGCGTACCGGGAAAGCTGTCCACCATCACCTCCGCCTTCTGGCCGAGTTTCACATGCCCCAGCCTTTTTTCACTGACATAGATATAAATCCATGTTTTCGTGAGGTCCGCCACAGTAAGAATCGCCGAGCCCGGGAAGGCCATTTCTCCAACCTCAAGGTTTCGTGCGAGAACGGTGCCGTCAACAGGGGAATAAATCACCGCATTATCAATAGTCGCCGCAACCTGGTCAAGGTTCGCCCTTGCAACGTCATAGGCGGTTTCAGCGTTATCGAGGTCACGTTTCGATATCGACCCGGAATTGTAAAGGTTTCGTATGCGCTTGTAGTTCCGTATGGCGTTCACGAGGTTTGCCCGGGCAGATTTTCTCTGGGCATTTAATTCATCATACTCGAGTTTAACAAGCAGGTCATTCTTCCTGACCTGCTCACCCTCTTCAAAGGGAAGCGCCTCTATACGGCCTGATATTTTGGAACTGATTTCAATCTCCGTAACCTCTATGGTTCCCATGCCTTCAATAGTTGAGGCACTTTCTCCAAGATAGCGGAACACCTCGAAGTACAGCGTTGCCGCGACGAGTACTGTAACAACAATAATTACCGGGATATATTTTTTCTTTGTCATTGTTCACCTCTGAGAATAATTGTAGTGTTATCAACCCCTGTTTCGCGTTTCAACTCCGCGAGGGCCGCGTAATAGTTATGCACTGCATGTATATAGCTTGTCCTGGCGCTGGTGAGGGAATACTCCGATGAGATGAGGTCGGAATTTTTAATAACTCCCGCCCGGTAGCTCTCCTTGGCGATACGAAGCCCTTCTTCAGCGGTGACAACATTGTCCTTCTGGGACTGTATCGTCATATACGCCGTGAGCAGTTTTGAATAGCTTGAACGTATGGAAATGGTAATGAGCCTCTTCAGGCGCAGGAGTTCCTCCTCCGCCTCACGGACCCGCGCCTCCTGCTCCCGTTCCCCGCTTTTCGCGGGATCAGCCGCAAACAGCGACCCCCAGCGGTACGTTGCCGCCACTCTCACCTGCCAGGTATCCTGCCACTCATCTGTGCCGGTAATACCGGAAAAATCGGGATTGATAGTCTGGGCACCGACGGGGATGCTGACGTCAACAGGATTTGGCATCAGTTTGGTTTTGCCGTAATATCCCGCTACGGTGAAAGTCGGCCACAAGTACATTGACGCCTTAAGATCCCTGCCATGGGCGGCTATCTCGCGTTTCATATTGACCTGAACAAGTTCGGGTCTGTTTTTCATCGCGACTTCACGAAGGCGGGGAACCGTTTTTTCCGCGTCACTGTC
>DAOSYC010000023.1:13237-17931 GCA_035380905.1 Spirochaetota bacterium
TCGAGGGCGAGAATATAGTCAAAGTAACTGGTAATCACCCTGTATTCTATCTCGCTCTTTACTCTCTTCAGTTCCTCTTTCGCCGCGATATAGGATTTCCGTGAAAGCATCAGGGAATTATAAAATGCACCGGGGTTTATGCCGAAACGAAGCTGGACAACCTTAATATCATATTGCCCGTCAGAAAGGCTCATGGTGCCGTTTTCCGCCCCCTGCCGCAGCATTGAAGCCTCCGATTCAAGGGCAGGCATTAACTGGCCCCATGCCGTGGACACCTTCTCCTTCGCAGCCTTCACGTTCTGGAGCGCCATACGGTAATCATGGTTCCGCGAGAGGGCGGTACTTACAGCCTCCTCTATTGTAAGAGACTTTCCTTCAGTACCGACCCCGGCCGCTGTACCGGCGGGTTTATTTGAAAGAAGGGCCGCCGCCAGAAAAAATATCAGCAATCCATTTCGTTTCATACACTGCTCCCGTTTATTCATTTTTTAATACCTTCATTCAATATCAGAAAAAGGTTTTCCTTGTACCTGGCGGTAAAATCATCCCTGAACAATTCATCATGAAGGTCCGTTCCTGATAACACAATCCGGAGCGCATTGAAGAACACCACACTCCCGAACATCTGAAAAAATGTATAGAGGGGATTGATGTCCTTTATCTGATTATTCTTCCGGGCCTTTTCCACTGCATCGCTGAACATGGAAACAATCGGAAGCGTGACATTGGGAAAAATTACATCCTTCATATACTTCCCTCCGTTCGCGATTTCCCGCAGCATAATCCGTACAAAATTAAGGTCCACGGAATAAAGATAATCCATAAAAAGCGACGCAATACCGTTTATCTGCTTCAGGGGATCATCGTCATCAGGCAGATTTGACACTATATAGTTATAAATTGCGCCGGTTGTATCCTTAAGGATTCTGACATACAGCGCCTCCTTACCCTTGAAATGGTAATAAATCATTGCCTTGTTGATTTCCGCTCGCTCTGCGATACGGTCTATCCTGCCTCCGGATAATCCGAATTCCGCGAATTCTTCAATTGCAGCCTGTAATATCTTTTCTTCAGAAGTCAGCGCCATTACTGCACCCTCTATAACTAAACGTTTATTTAAACTAACTATTTAGTTAACAATATAGTAACTAAGGATCAGGTCGTCAATAAAAAATGATGCATTATCTGAAAAAATTAATCACGGAATTGTATTGAGAATGTACCATCTGAATTTTTAAGAATGGTACAATACGACTCTATTGAACCGGAAAGCCTTTCATCAGAACTGCGCAGCATGCTAAAATCGCTGCCGGTAAGAAATTCCCGCAACAGCTCAATTTTCACTTCAAGCTCCCCGGGATCACCTTTTTCATCAAAGTAATCATCCATCAGGCGCTTGAGCTCCCGCTTCGCTTCAGTCTCGATACAGTGCCCATCGAGATGAAGTGATATACCATCAGACATGACATCACCTCAGCAGTAATAACACATTCATTTCCGGCAGAATACAATCATCTCCACCGGAAGGTCCCCCGTATATACAACAAAACCCCGCATCGCGGGGTTTTGTTGTATATATCAAAATACCCCGTTACATGTATTGAATACAGGTAACGGGACTACTGTGTCAAGAAACTATCTGCTACATGAAATGGAATATCCGGGCGATATCGTTGAAGATAACAAATACCCCCAGAAGAATTAAAAGCGCCATTCCCACAAACTGGATCTTTTCCATGACCTTATCGCTGAGAGGTTTCCCGCGGACAGCCTCAAGAAGAAAGAGGACGATATAGCTCCCGTCAACCATAGGTATCGGCAGGAGATTCATCACCATGAGGATAATTGATATCTGCGCCATCAGGAGAATAAACGATGAAGCCCCTCTGTAATACGCCACATCGCCGGCAATCTTTGCAATGAAAATAGGACCTGAAAGGTTTTCACGGACATTGAGCTTGCCGGAAAACAGCATCCCTATTCCTTTAATGTTCATCATGATAAAGTCATAGGGTTCCACAAATGCCCTTCCCAGGCTTTCACCGAACCCGTATTTCACTTCGACCATATCCTCGACAACACCTGTTTCAATGCCGATAAATCCATAGCTTTTATACCGCGCCTGCCCCTTGTAGACAGTATCTCCCTGCTGTATGGTGATAATATCACTTCTGTTCGCCTCAACAAGCGCCAGGAAGGACTGGTATGAGGCGACCACTGTTCCGTTGATCTTCACTTTTCCCGCAGCAATATCATTTTTCAGCGCCGCAATCTCTGTATCCCCGAGGGTTACCCTGTCATCCTCGGAAATCTTTGAGTCGCGGATCTGCTGAATAGATATCTCTTCGTGGAGACGGGGTGTCACATCCACCTTCATCTCTCTGCCATCACGGACGATCATGAAAGGCAGTGTTTTACCGACATGGGATTTTATATACTCGGTAAATTTCTGCGGATTATACGCCCGTACACCATCAATGGTATTGATAATATCACCCGCCTGAAGTCCCGCGGCATCTGCGGCGCCGCCATCAAGAACCCCCGCTGCACGAATCCCTTTAATGAAGGGCATTACGCCTATGGTATAACGGCCCTGCTTGCCGGCGCTTTCAGGGTTCACCGTTGTCTGTATCAGCTCGTTTCCGCGCTGTATCTTCACCGGCAGCGGCCTGCCTTCAGAAAAGAACACCACCTGCTGTATATCCGAAAACTTCACAATTTTATTTCCCGCAATTTCAACAATGCGGTCACCGGTACGGATCCCCGCCTTTGAGGCCGGGGAAACATACTGCTGCTGTGTGTTTGTCTGAAATTCATCCACGAGGGTAACACGGCTGGATTCCTTCATATACCCGAAGAGGTTCAGCATAAAAAATATCAGTATCCCGAGAAACAGGTTGAAAAGCGGCCCCATGATAACAGGAACAATCCTTTTTATGGGATGCGCTGAAAGAAACTCGTATGACTCACCTTTCCGTTCCTCTGTAGGATCATCGCCGTAAAACTGGCAGTATCCCCCGAATGGAATAAGTGTGATCTGATACGTGGTGTCCCCGAACTGCTTTTTCAACACCCCCTTCCCGTATCCGAGAGAAAAAACGCGGGCCTTGATTCCCACCATTTTCCCGCCGAGAAGGTGCCCGAGCTCATGGACGAATATACAAATTCCAAGGAGCACAACGGCTCCCATAATCATTGTTGCAATATACCCTATACTCATAAAATTAATTTCCCCTTAAAAGATAATACTTCTCTGCAGGACTCTGTGCATACTGTAGTTTGAAAACCCTGCACAATTTTGTTACCGGTTAATCCCGACAAATCAGAATAAATCAGAAAAAACCATACAGTCTTGCTGCTATATCACATATGCATTACGTTTACCCGATGCAATCAGCCGGCTGTACATATCATAGCTTCACAGTTGAAAAAATCCATAAACATTGCGTTGTTACTTTGCATGCAACCGTAAATGTGTCAAATAATCTTTCTAATTAATTACACGTATCAGCTTCTCTGCTTCCGCCCGTCCCCACCGGTCAGCTTCAAATACATCATCCAGGGAAGGGTTCATTTTCAGGTCATGTCTGCCGACTGCTTCCTCAACAATACCTGCAATATCCATGAAACGTATTCTGTCCTCAAGAAACGCGGCAACACAAACTTCGTTTGCGGCATTCAGCACCGCGGGGCCGGTCCCCCCTGCTTTTCCTGCATGATAGCATAGATTAAGCGCCGGAAAGCGGACACCATCATAGGGACGAAACGACATTGTTCCGACCTCTTCCAGGTTCAATCTCCCGAATGAATTCTGCCTGACTTCAGGATATACCAGCGCATTAAGTATCGGAACAGCCATATCCGTTACGCTCATATGGGCGTATATAACCCCATCTCTCGTTTCCACCATCGAGTGTATAACACTTTCAGGATGGATTATCACGTCAATTGTATCGTAATCAAATCCGAAGAGATGGTGCGCCTCAATGACTTCCAGGCCCTTGTTCATAAGTGTCGCGGAATCTATTGTTATCTTATTCCCCATATCCCATGTGGGGTGCGCGAGGGCATCACGGGAGGTCACATGCCGCAGCTCATCAGCCGATCTGTCCCGGAGGCTCCCCCCCGAGGCGGTAAGCACGATCCTGCTGACATCCTGCTGATCAAGGCCCTTCAGAAGCATAAACACGGCACTGTGTTCACTGTCGACGGGAACCAGCTCCACTCCATGGTCCCGTATCATATTCATAACGAGATCACCGGCCATGACCAGTGTCTCCTTGTTGGCAAGGGCAATCCTTTTCACGTGGGGTATTGCGGCGATTGTGGGGCGTAATCCCGCAGCGCCTACGATGGCGGAAACAAGTATATCGACGGGCCGGGACGCAAGCTCCGTAATTCCTTCTTCTCCCTCAATGAATTCAGTATCGGGAAACTTTTTTTTTATGGCAGATACATCAACACTGCCATTTGCACCTGATCCGCTTACCGCGACAACCTTCGGCCGGAACTCACGGACCTGCTCCTCGAGAATATGGAGGCTCGACCTGCAGCTCAGTCCATATACAGTGAACTCATCCCGCAGTCCCCGCAACACTCTCAGTGTCGAAAGCCCGATAGAGCCTGTTGATCCAAGAACGGTTACAGTGGACATTCCTTCTTTATACAATACCTTTTATAATCAGATAATAATA
>DAOSYC010000023.1:18031-29104 GCA_035380905.1 Spirochaetota bacterium
CCCCCGAAATACGCGGCGGCATCATTGATCATTACCACCACATTCAGTATAAGTATATAATAAATACCATTATTCAGCGCTTTCAGTAATATAACATGGGAGAATGAAAAAACAATATACATCACCCCGAAGACCGTAACCGCGAGTGAGTACACCCCGCCGCGAAGAGGCCGCTTAAAAAGATGAAATATCAGTATTGCCGTCATAAAAAGAGAAAGAACAACAAAGATTGCCCTGGCATCAAAGGGCCGGACAAAACGGATTCCCCCGAAGGCATACAGATACATCAGCACATTCACAAAAAAACCCGCAGCGACACCAAACCATATAAGGGGTCCGTGGGATTCATCACGATAGGAAATCTGATAATATTCATACAGACAGATAAGCGATATAACCACCGAAACAAACAGCACCGGAAGAGAATACAGCATGTCTGTTGCCAGGCAGAATATATACACCGGCAATGTCACTACAGCACTTGCAATCCTCGTGAGGGTAGAATTTCCTTTACTCATATAGCACCATATCTCCTGTCTCTTTTTTGATATTCGCAGATTGCCCTATAGAGGTGCTGCGAGGTAAAATCCGGCCATAGTACATCAAAAAACACGAGCTCGGCATATGCCAGCTGCCATAACATGAAATTACTGATGCGGTATTCCCCGCTGGTCCGTATCAGGAGATCAACATCCGGCAGCTCCGGCACATAGAATTGTTTCTGAAGTTTCTTTTCAGTGAGTAATTCGCCGTCTTTTCTTTTATGAATCCAGCTGTTGACTCCGTCAAGAATTTCCTGCCTTCCTCCGTAATTAATGCAGAAATTCAGTACAATATTCCTGTTTTTTTTCGTTTGGGCAATAACAGAATCAATAATCCTCCCTGTTTCCGCGGGAAGCCTTTTCCTTGCCCCTGAAACAACCACTTTGACACCTTTCTCCTGAATTATATCAATTTTCGACTCAAAGAAAAGTGCAAGGAGGTTCCAGAGACCGTTTACCTCGGAAGCAGGGCGGTTCCAGTTTTCGGTAGAAAATGCGAAGAGAGACACAACACCGATTCCCAGAGATACTGACGCATCAATAAGGGGCTCAATAATATCAGCCCCTTTTCGATGCCCCTCCAGGCGGGGCAGTTTTTTTTTCTCAGCCCATCGGCCGTTCCCGTCCATAATAATGGCAACGTGTCGGGGGACAGTCTCTGGATCAATGGTGTCTTTATAATTTTTCATGTATGACAATAGTATGGATACAGGTTATTACTGTACAATGATGCCTATACGCTCAGTATTTCTTTTTCCTTATTACCGGTCAGCGTCTGGACTTCATCGATATATTTATCTGTAATTTTCTGAATACCTGCCACAGCCTGCTTTGACTCATCTTCAGAAATTTCTTTGTCTTTTTCAAGATCTTTTATCATATCGTTGCCATCCCGGCGAACATTCCGTATCGCGACACGGCAGTCCTCTGCCTTCTGTTTCGCGAGCTTCACATACTCTTTTCTTCTCTCCTCCGTGAGCTCCGGTATCTGAATACGAATGAGATTACCGTCATTGTTCGGATTAAGAGAAAGGTCGGATTTCAGTATTGCTTTTTCAATCGCATCCAGGTTTCCGTGGTCCCATGGCTGGATTACCACGAGTCTCGGTTCCGGACATGACACTGTGGCGACCTGGTTCATCGGCATTGCCGTTCCATATACTTCAATCTTCAGTCCGTCAAAAATAGCCGGATTCGCGCGCCCGGTCCTTATGGCGGAATAATCCTTTTCGAGGTTTTTTATACTTTTCTGCATCCTCTCTTCAACATCAGAAAGTATGTCATCAACCATAACTCCTCCTGTAGTACAATCGGGAAGACACGCTCCCCTTTTTATGCTGCCTGCCGCCGCCCGCAGCATGTGTACGGGTGCGGCAGAATATTGCGGTTTCAGGATATAAGCGTCCCAATCTTTTCGCCGCACACGATCTTTCTGATTGAATTCTCAGCAAACAGATCAAACACGGATATAGGGAGAACGTTATCCATACATAAAGAAATGGCAGTGAGATCCATAACCCTCAACTGCCGTTGTATTACATCAAGATACGAAATAGTATCAATTTTTTTCGCTTCGGCGTTTTTCATGGGATCCATGTCATACACGCCATCGACCTTTGTCGCTTTCATGAGAATCTCCGCCCCTATCTCAATAGCACGGAGACTTGCTGCGGTGTCGGTTGTAAAAAAAGGATTACCGGTCCCTCCGGAGAGAATTACCACCCTTCTTTTTTCAAGATGCCGAATTGCGCGGCGTCGTACATAGGGTTCAGCAACCGCCTGCATCTGAAGGGCCGTCATGACCCGTGAAGGGATTTCAAGCTTCTCCAGGGCGTCCTGCAGCGCCAGGGCATTGATTACCGTCGCGAGCATTCCCATGTAGTCACCGGTTGACCGGTCCATACCGAGGGCCTTTCCGGTTGTTCCCCGGAAAATATTCCCTCCCCCTACGACAATCGCGACATCGACACCAAGCCTGAAAACATCCCCTACTTCACCGGCTATTTTACGCACAACTGCGGGACTGATTCCATACCTGTCATCTCCCGCAAGGGCTTCACCGCTGAGTTTGAGAAGTATCCTCCGAAATTTAACTAACTCGCTATCGCCTTCCCCGGTCATTCTTATTTTCCTATCTGGTAACGCATAAATCTTCCGACAGAAATGTTCTCTCCGATTGTAGCGATCATATTTTTAATATAGTCCTTAATGATAACCTTGGGATCTTTAATATATTCCTGCTCCAGAAGACAGATTTCAGAATAAAACTTCTGCACTTTCCCTTCAATTATTTTTTCAATAACATTCTCCGGTTTCCCTGAATCTTTCATCTGGTCACGGAAAATATCTTTTTCCTTTTCGACTACATCTGACGGAACATCTTCGGAAGAAACATACTGCGGATTTGCAGCTGCCACCTGCATGCATAACTCACGGGCGAGGTCCTGAAACTCACTGTTCTTCGCAACAAAGTCAGTTTCGCAATTCAGCTCAAGAAGCACACCGATTTTGTTATTGTTGTGAATATAGGAAGAAACAATACCTTCCTTCGCATCACGTCCCATCTTTTTATTTGCCGATGAAAGTCCTTTTTTTCTGAGAAAATCAGCAGCTTTTTCTATATCTCCATCACACTCCACCAGTGCTTTTTTACAATCCAGCATACCGGCAAGAGTTCTTTCCCGCAATTCTTTAATTGATTCACTAGTTATTTCAGCCAAAACAGTACTCCTTTTAGATAAATTTTTCGGCGTTCACACAGGTGCATATTAGATGCATCTGTGTGAACGCGTTAATAGCGTAACAAAATGAATGAATTCAAAGACTATTCAGCAATAGTTTCGGATCCATCCTCAGTTTTTTTTGTAGAATCATCATCTGCGGCGTCAGCTTCGGCAGTTACAGTATCATCAGCTGCAGCTGAAGCTTCCTCATCAGCAGAGTCAGCATCTTCATCGATAGCGCCTGGTGCGGCATCAACGACATCTTCGTCTTCTTCACTATCAGCGCCTTCAGCCTGGCCACCTGATCTTCCTTCTATAATTGCTCTCGCCATGACATCAAGGAAAAGTGCAATCGCCCGTATGGCATCGTCATTACCGGGAATCGGATAATCAATTTCATCAGGATTACAGTTGGTATCAACAACAGCGAAAATTGGTATCCGGAGCCTTTTTGCCTCCTGCACTGCAATATCCTCCCTCTTCGGGTCAATGATAAAAAGTGCGTCGGGAAGCCTGGACATGTTTTTTATACCGTCAAGGACCTTTCTCTTCTTGGCAAGTTCTCTTTTAAGTTCAAGGATTTCTTTTTTCGTCTCAGCGTCCCACTGATCCGTTTCTTCCATTTTCTCAAGGTCTTTAAGACGCTCAATCGATTTACTTACTGTCTGATAATTCGTCAGAAGTCCTCCGAGCCATCTTTCGGAGATATAAAACATTTCACATTTTTCAGCATGCTCAACAACCGCAGCCTGGGCCTGTTTTTTTGTTCCGACAAAAAGAACTTTTCCGTTGTTTTCTGCAACTTCTTTCATTGCATTATACGCAATTTTCATACGCTGCATTGTTTTTTGAAGGTCAATGATATGGATCCCGTTACGGGCAGTAAAAATAAACTGTCCCATTTTCGGATTCCACCTTCTGGTCTGGTGACCGAAGTGAACACCTGACTCCAGTAATGCTTTCATAGATACAATAGACAATTAAGGTACCCCCTCACATCGAATAAGATTAATCACCAATGCATCCGCCGGCCCACATAATGGAAAAGGGAGCATTGCATCTGATTTTGATTAATAATGTAATTACGATTAGTCTGAAACGCTTCGCGCCCAGAAATTTTCACACACACACAAAGAGATAAAAGGCGTATAGTTTATGATTGCCACATGTAAAATAAGGAAGGCGGCAACCGGTTACTACCGGTTTAGTTTTTTTTATGCATCACCCGTACAAATATGTGATACACGTAATAGCCGCTGGTGCGGCTTCTACGCCTTTTTGAATAAAACAATTCCTATAAATATCCCAGCAATAGCAACGACATTGAGCCGTATGCTTACACGTATGATTTCAAGATCGAAACCTAACGCCGCTGTAAGGTTTTCCCTGAGAATTGAAAGAGCCGGGAAAATTTTCGCGACCAGCAATCCTACTGCTGACCCCAGTATCCCTCCAACAACGATGAAGGATAACAGGTATCCTATGTTTCCCTTTTCAAATGTCATAGAAATCCATTAAAGCAGACATTAAATCCGGCCACATGGGTATATGTCAAGTGAATTTATCGCATTTTTTACGTTTCACGAATAAAAAACACAGCGGCTTTTACATTACACGCAATGATGGTTTTTTATCATTCCTGCCGCTCTGCGGCGGCAGGAATTCATACGATATTAAATAAATCTTCATATTTTGTTAATACAACGGCCGTAATTTCCATTCATAAGACGGTGAGGTCATCATTTTTTCCCTGATGAATTACAGCCGTACAATTTTTACACGATATCAGTGTAGACATTACAATTAGGAGGATCATTGTTACAATGATTAAAAACACAGCAAAGAAAATTATCATAGCGGTTGCGGTAATGGCAATCGGTCTTGGTTCAGCCCTCATCGGCTGCAAACGCGAAAGCGGAACAAGAGTCGTAATCAAGGGTTCAACGACAGTGCTTCCAATTACCCAGAAAGCGATGGAAGCATACAGGCAGAACCACAATGTTTCAATTACCATTGAAGGAAGCGGGTCCGGCAACGGCATCAAGGCGCTTCTTGACGGAAGCACGGACATAGCAAATGCGTCACGTGAGATGAAACCGAAGGAACGTGCTGCGGCGCAGGCGAAAAACATAGCTGTTGAAGAAATTGTATGCGCGTACGACATGATAGTACCGGTTATTCATCCTTCAAACCCGGTAACCAATCTTACTACCGCCCAGCTGAAAGGTATTTATGAAGGAACAATAACAAACTGGAAACAGGTTGGCGGACCTGATTCAGAAATTGTTGTTATCTCAAGAGACACAAGTTCGGGCACTTATGAGTACTGGCACGAATCAGTAATGAAGAAGAAAGATGTCCGTCAGGACGCACTTCTTCAGGCATCAAACGGTTCAGTTGTGACGGCAGTTTCAGGGAACGCGAAAGCCATCGGCTACATCGGATTTGGATATCTTAATGATTCAGTAAAGGCCCTTAATGTAAACGGCGTACAGGCAACAATTGAAAACGGTAAATCGCGGGCATATCCGATTTCCCGGGGGCTCTATATGTATGTAAACAAAACAACCCTCTCTCAGGAAGCACGGGATTTCGTAAACTTCATCCTCGGCGCTGAAGGACAGAAGATTGTAAGAGAAGCAGGATATATTCCCCTGTAAACCTCAGATTTATCAAAAAACTACCATAAACCCTGAACCGGACGTTCAGGGTTTTTCTTTTATAAATTGACTTGACAGAATGCAGGGATGACACCACACACTATCGAAACGGTACATACCGTACTGTTGCCCCGATGCAATACATGCGCACAGACCCATACTATACGAGGAACTACTATGAAGATATCGAGATATATCCTGCCGACGCTCAAGGAAGACCCTTCTGATGCGACGGTAACAAGTCACCGGCTCATGGTCCGGGCCGGCCTTATTCGAAAAGAATCCGCCGGGATGTACATCTATCTGCCCCTGGGACTCAAGGTACTCCAGAAGGTGACCGCTATTGTGCGTGAGGAGATGAACAGGTCAGGAGCCCTGGAATTCCTGATGCCGGAGATGACCTCCGCTGAATTGTGGAAGGAGTCGGGACGATGGAACACCATGGGCCCTGAAATGTTCCGCATTAAAGACAGGAACAGTATGGAATACGCCCTTGCCCCGACCCATGAAGAGGCATTCACTTCAGCGATCCGGTCCCTGATATCGTCATACCGGGACCTGCCGTTAAACGCCTATCAGATCAACACAAAATTCCGTGATGAGATCCGGCCCCGTTTCGGCGTGATGCGGAGCAAAGAGTTCATCATGAAGGACGCCTATTCCTTTGACATGGACGAACAGGGCCTGGATGAATCGTACCAGACCATGAGAAAAACCTACCGTACAATTTTCAAGCGTTGCAGTCTTGAAACAATTCCCGTTGAAGCGGACACCGGCGCAATGGGGGGAAGCCAGTCGGAGGAATTCATGGTGGCATCGGAAATCGGGGAAGAAGTGCTTCTTATCTGCGAATCATGCGGCTACAAGGCGAATCAGGAAAAAGCGGAATTCCGGCATACCGCTGTTGAAAATAAAGAGCCCGAAGAACCGATTCTCGAAGTCGACACTCCCGATGTCAGGACCATTGATGACCTGACTGCCTTTTTCAAGTGCGGAGCGGAACGGTTTCTTAAAAGCATAATCTACACTGCTGACGGTGAACATGTTATGGCAGTGGTGCCGGGGAACCGGGAAATCAATGAACACAAACTGAAGAACCATCTCCGGGCTGCTGAACTGGAACTGGCTTCCGATTCCGCCGTTGAGGATGTTACAGGGGCCCCTGTTGGATTTGCAGGGCCTGTTACAGAAAAGAAAATCCGTATGGTGTTTGACATTTCAGTGAAAGACATCGCAAACGGCATTACCGGGGCCAACAAAAGGAACACTCACTTTACAGGTGTAAATCCCGGGAGAGATTTTACTGTTACTGAAGAATCCGACATCACAATCGCTGAAGAAGGTGATCCCTGTCCACAGTGCGGGAAGGCCATGATTACCCGGAAAGGAATTGAAGTGGGGCATATTTTCAAGCTTGGATACAAGTACTCAAAATCAATGTCCCTCACGGTTCTTGACAAAAATGGTAAAGCGGTCAACCCGATTATGGGGTGCTACGGCATCGGGGTCAACAGGACCATGGCGGCCATTGTCGAACAGCATCATGATGAAAAAGGAATAGTGTGGCCGATGTCAATTGCACCTTTTCAGGTATTGATTACGGGTATTGCGAAATCGGAGGAGGAAATTGCCTCTGTCGATGAAATTTATTCCATGGTCAGGGATGCCGGGATTGAAGTCCTCTGCGACGACAGAAAGGTAAGTCCGGGTTTCAAATTTGCCGACGCTGAACTGATAGGAATTCCTGTTCGCATTACCGTGGGAAAGAACTACTTCAACAACAATGAACTTGAAATAAAAATGCGAAGAACCGGTGAATCCGAAAATGTGACAAAGGAAAACCTTCTCTCCCGCATCAGGGAAATCATTGCAGAGGAGATGGACATCATAGATAACTGATCCGGCGCATTTTTCACGTATCAGGGATCACGACGCGGAACCCGCGGAACCTGTCGCCGATATCAGGCCCCCCGGCGTTCCGTACGGAGGAACGCTGGTAATACGCGCCGTCATTAAAACCTCCTCCGCGGAGTACCCGGAGTTCACCGCGCGGGGGGCCCCCGGGATTCTTCTCAGGGCTTTCCCCGTAATAGTATATGCTGTACCGGTCCATACACCATTCCCAGAGATTTCCGCTCATATCATACAGCCCGTATCCGTTAGGCAGCTTTTCCCTTGAACTGTGGACCGTTCTTCCGGTATTCCGGAGGGAGGAATTACTGTAATACCAGCAGTAATCTCCATCCATTTCGGCTCCCCAGTAATAAGGCGTGTCACTTCCTCCACGGCATGCATACTCCCATTCGGCCTCATAGGGGAGACGGGCCTTGACTCCATACCGCCTGCTCATTTCCCTGCAGAACCCCATGGCATCGTTCCAGCTTACACCTGCAGCCGGAAACAACTCCGCCCCCTCTTCACCCTTCCCGGCACATTTTCCTGTTACACGGCAATACTGCTTTTCCGAAACCTCATACTTCCCTATCCAGAAGGAATCAACCTGTACAACATGACGGGGGCATTCCTCGGTTATACTTACACCGCACTCCTCATGCCCCATTGAGAAAACACCTCCCGGTATCCGTACAAATTCAATCCCTCCCACGGTTTTCACCACCGGCACTGTACGGTGACCCTGTCCGGGAGAAACGCACTGTATACCACAGGATACAGCCAGTGCAGCCAGAACAAATTTCGCTTTCTTCAATAGTGAAATCATCATGTGTATTCCCTTCTATATCAATATCTCATGGCGTACTGACGGATTATTTGTTTATGAGTCTCGCGAAAAAACTATACCATGCAGGCCGAAAGAAACAAGAAAATCGCTTTACACAGAAAGGCCGGCCTGTTACACTTAAGTAATACGTGATCATTCAATGAATGCACAATCTAATGGAAACAACAGTATTTTTCAATATTAATTCCCGTATCACCACTACAGGATAACCATACACTGCCATCATGAAAGTCCGGATTACAGTACTAGCGTTTATTATCATTACGGCATATATTCCTGTTTTGACCTCCGGGAAAAGCAGCGCCGGGGAGAACAGCATTCCCGCTGACATCGTCCCGTCATCAGCTGCGTTGTACGGGAGAGGTGCAAGCTATACCAGGGGAATTGACATTTTTCTTTATTTCATCCATAACGTCGCCGCGGCACAGGGAAGGAGGAAAACAATTGAATGGATGAATTCCTTCGCATCGGCGACAAACATTGATCTGCGGAACAAAAATTCACTCGAAATGAATGGAATCGATACAGCAAGACCATTTGCCGTATCCTACTTTCAGAATCCCGGCAAAGAGGGCGATTTTCTGTTTGTTATACCGGTAAAACAGGGCGCTTCATTTCCGTATAAATTTGTTGATATCATTCGCCGGAAAACCGGGGCCAAAAAGAAAATCGATATGAATCCCGCCATTACCCGTTATGGGAAACATTCAATGTTTCAGATACAGAAAGATATTTTCTTCTCATCACATGAGCAGTATTTTCTGGTGAGCTCATCTGGTTCACTGCTCAGAAGTGCGCTGGATTGTGCAGCAAAGAAGTCCGGGGCCAAATCCCTCGCAGGGGACAAAGAATACCGGGAGTTCTGGAAAGGACCGGTACAGGATTCAGATGTTTCACTGTATGCCCGCAAGGGAATGGCTGTTACCGACGCCCTGTCCCATTTTATCGAACCATCTACTTTAAATATTGACGATGAAAATGTACAGTCTGAACCGCCTCCGGGCAACCCTGTCCCGTTCTTTGAGTCAACGGGTATGGGAATTTCAAAAAACGGGAACCGTTTCCAGTGTGAAATTACTGCAAAACTCAATCATGATAATCCTTCATCGGATATACTGCGGGAATCCATCCGTGCAAACAGTTCACAAAAGTGTATATACGCCAACGATGCCCTTTTGTATTCATATCTCTCTTTAAAGCCGGAATCGCTTCACAGGTTCTGCGAAGACAGCAGGGGCAAAAATACAGCGCTATGCTCTGCTTTTTACGAAATCACTGAACTCATGATAAAATATACAAATCTTATCATCGAAAAGGACTTCGTGAATTCTTTTGAAGGAATCAGCAATATCGCTGTAAAAAAGTCAGGACTCCAGGGCCATCCCGACCATTACGTAATGTATTTCACAATGAAGGACAGGCAAGCCAGTAAAGCTTTCTGGAACACGATGAAAGACTACCTGCAGGACTCGGAAGATATCGGATACACGTTCAACGAAAAAAAAATCGGGGTCACCCCTGCCTTCAGTGTAAAAAACATGCAGGGTGCTGAAACTATATACGCCAACAATGATAATTCGTTTTTTATAAGCAATAATGCTGAATTCCTCAGCAGTATGATTAATGAAAAGAAACTGTCACTGCCCGAAATATGTTCAGCGGCATCAGGAAATAAGATTGACTCCACGGTATTCTCTTTTACACGTATTAACCTCGAGGATGAAAGTTTCATCAAGGCTATTATCCTCCTTTCCACATATAACAGCAACAGGCTGCTGTATAATATTTTGAATAAAAGCCTTAAAATAGAAATGGTAGGAAAAATTAACATGAGCACTATCATGTTCAACCTGGATATTCATATCAGGGATACATCAACCCGGACACCGAAATAAACGACTACTGAAACAGGGAGAATATTATGACGAATTATCTGCGCAGCGCCATTCAGATTATACTGCTGCTCACAATACTGCATCCTGCCGCACTGCCGGCAGCACATATTACCGACGGGGGGCAATATCTCAATGATAATGTGAAGACCGAAACACTCCGCAACGGTATCAAGGTGTTGATGCTGAACCGTGGATACGCCCCGACCCTCGCACTGATTATATCATTTAAAGTCGGCTCGACAGATGAAAGCTACGATACCATGGGAATGGCGCACCTCCTTGAACATATGCTCTTTAAAGGGACTGATAGAATCGGTACCACGAATTACAGAGAGGAAAAGAAAATCCTTGATAGAATAGCCGCAGTGGGTGATACAATCGACCGTCTCATACTTCAAAACCCGGACAATTCCAGAATCCCTGAACTGAAGAAAGAACTGCAGCAACTGCAGATACAGCACCGGAAGTATACAGTTAGTTCCACCTATGATAAAATCTATACAGCCAATGGAG
>DAOSYC010000024.1:0-23978 GCA_035380905.1 Spirochaetota bacterium
TTGAAGCAGCCCGCGCCGGAGAACAGGGACGGGGCTTTGCTGTTGTGGCAGGCGAAGTCAGGAACCTCGCACAACGCGCCGGTACCGCGGCAAAGGAGATCGGTGAACTCATCAAAACATCTGTTGATAAAATCGATAACGGTACTCAGCTGGTGAACAAGAGCGGAGAAGCGCTGAAGGAGATTATCGCATCGGTCAACCAGGTGGGAACGCTGATTTCGGAAATATCAGCGGCAAGTGACGAGCAGAAACAGGGACTTGACCAGATCAATATCGCAGTTTCTGAACTTGACAATATGACGCAGCAGAATTCAGCGCTCGTAGAGCAAACAGCTTCGGCAAGTGAGGAAATGGCAAACCAGGCCCAGGAAATGCTTTCAATGGTGGAACGTTTCAAAATCTCCGGGAATCTCTCCGGTGAAGCGTATACCAGGAAGCACAAGGAACTTCACCTCAAGACCATTGACAGGCCGAAGGCGAAAGTTGAAACTGAAGAAAAAGCTGCGGAACCTCGTACAGAACCGGGAAACGGCAGGGAGCAGGAGACAAAGGGAAAAGCTAAAAAGGACCTCGGCAAGTCATTATCTGATGACGGGTTTGTCGAATTTTAGCAGTACGCGTACTGCAGCAGCAACGATATTTGTGAAAGGGGATTTCAGCCATGAGTGAAACCAGCATTAAGGACATCTTTCTGGAAGAAGCAAAGGAGATACTCGAGCAGGTTGAAGCAGATGTTGTAAGCCTTGAGGAGAACTTTAACCCGGAACTGCTGAATGTTATATTCAGGCACGTTCATACACTCAAAGGCAGTTCCGGAATTGCGGGCTTCGATGAAGTGTACGAGTTTAACCATAAACTGGAAAATCTCATGGACCTGATCCGGTCAGGAAAGCTGAACATAACCAGTGAAATCATCGACGTGCTGCTGCAGAGCTTTGACTGGACCAAACTGTATCTTTTCGGCGACGACACCACCAACAAAGATCAGCTTGACCAGCTGAAAGAGGTACTTCTGGAACATATTGATGTCTATGTGAAATCACCGGAAAAAACGGCTGCCGGAAGTGAAGAGGTGGCTGCCGCATCAAAAACTCCTTTTAACTATTACCGCATAAAAGCGGACTTCAAGGAAAATATTTTCGAGCACGGCATTGATCCTCTCATGATCATGCAGGACCTCTTTTCTCTGGGGAAAATCCTGTACAAGAATGTGGACCGGAGCAAACTGCCGGAGTTTGAAGAGATGGACCCCGAGAAGTGCTACCTTTCCTGGAAACTGATACTGAAAACTGAACATCCGCAGCAGAAGGTACATGACATTTTCCTTTTCGTGAAAGAGGACAATGACATCGTCATTGAGGATATAACTTCTGACTATGAAGAAGACGGCGACACATATATAACAGAAAGAAAAATCGGTGAGATACTGGTAAAAAAAGGCATTATCACAGAAACAGAACTCAGTGAAGTTATAAAAAGTCAGGAGACAGAGAACCGGAAGCTGGGGGACATTGTTGTAGAAAAAGGTTTTGCGACAGAACACGAAATAGTAAACGCACTGAACGAACAGGACAAGATACGGAAAAAAGTGGATACCGGCACAGTGCGGGTAGATACAAACAAGATGGACAATTTGATGAACCTTCTGGGGGAAATTGTAATTGGTCAGTCCTCTATCGCCCGGATTGCCGATGACCTTGATGACGAGATGGCCTTCCGGATGAAGAACGCCCTCCACGCCCTTGACAGAACAACACGGGAATTTCAGGAACAGATAATGTCTATCCGGATGATCCCGGTGGGGCCTTCTTTCGAACAGTTCCTGCGTTTTGTGCGTGATGCGGCACATTCAGAGGGAAAGGAAATCCGTCTTGAGATGGAAGGAAAGGAAACCGAGCTGGACAAAACCGTAATAGAGAAAATCGGCGACCCCCTGAAACACATGATACGGAACGCCATAGACCACGGGCTGGAAACCCCCGAAGAACGGGCCGCCGCCGGTAAGGAAACCACAGGCCATATCTGGCTTCGGGCATATCACCAGGAAGGTAATGTTTTCATTGAAATTACTGATGACGGAAGGGGTATCGACAAGAAGAAACTGCACGAGAAGGCCGTTAAAAAAGAACTGATAGAACCCGACGAGGAAATAAGTGACTCAAAACTCCTTTCCTTTATTTTCCTCCCCGGTTTTTCAACAGCCGCTCAGGTAGGTGAACTTTCAGGGCGCGGTGTCGGAATGGACGTGGTGAAAACCAACATCGAGGCGCTCCGGGGTTCCGTTGAAATTGAAACAGAAGTCGGGAAAGGTACAACCTTCAGGATCAAGCTGCCCCTCACTCTCGCGATAATTGACGGGATGCTTGTACGCGTGGGAAAGAACACCTATATTATTCCCCTTCTCTCAATCATGGAAACCATTCAGGCAAAAGAAGAGGACATAAAAACCATTGAAGGGAAGGGAGAAGTTGTCATTGCCCGGGAGGAATATATCTCACTTGTCCGTACGTATAAACACTTCGGGATTGAAGCTGAGCACACTGATCCCTGGGAAGCGCTGCAGGTTATCGTTGAGTCATCCGGAGAAAAAGTTGCTCTCATGGTTGATGATCTTCTGGGACAGCAGCAGACAGTAATCAAGAGCCTTGACAAAGGTATAACAGAAAGCCGTTCCATATCCGGGGCCGCTATTCTGGGAGACGGCAGCATCGCACTGATTATTGATATTCACGGACTCATAAGTGAAATCAAAAATAAATAAGGAATCCATGGAATGACCCGGGATACTGCGACAACAGCAATGATTCAGAATGAACGGGAAAGACTTCTCTCTTTCAAGAAAGATGTCTCTTCCATTTTTACCGAGATGGGGAACTACATGCTCACCACCTCAAACAAGATGAACTCGTTCAAAGAAATCATAGCTCCCTACATACGGTACTTCTACCCATCTGAACCGGAGAAGGCGGAGGAGTCCTTTGCAAAAGATGTTATCATCCCGAGCAGAAAGGAAATGGAGGACGCAATAGACCAGGCTGTTTCGACAATGAGGGGTGATGACAGGATTAATAACCGTATATCTTCCGCAATACAGAGGACCCTGGACATCCGGCAAAGTGTCGATGAAATATTAAATATGATTGAGGCAATTGACATCTATTCCGTCAACACCATGCTTATATCAACAAAAGCCGGGACAGAGGGCGAGACGCTGACAAAGATTTCCTATGAAATGAGTTCGCTTTCAAACCGCGCTGGTACAATCGCAACAAATTTCATGGGCCTCATCGAAAACCTGGAGAACTCACATAAAGAATTCAACACGATTCGCGAGCAGATTGATATCGTTAATGAAAACTATCTTACACAAATGAAGATAAAAAGCAGAATGATTTTCGGGGAAATTATTAACGATCTCAAGCACCTTTCCTCCAACGTGACCGAAATAATGGAATACTCGGGAGAACTTGAAGGATCAATCCGCAACGTCATGGACTGGCTGCAGACAGAAGATCTTATGCGTCAGGACCTGGAAAAAGTCATTTTCTCTCTTGAGGAAATGGATGAATCTGAAGGTGAACTTATCAATAGCATGTCAGCATCATTCAGCAAAGAAAAGCTCCACGATTTCTTCCGCTTAATGACACGCAGCAAAATAATTACCATCGAGAACCACATGACACAGCTCATATCCGGAAGTAATGAATGCGGTGCAAAAATAAAAGAAATCCTTAACCGTTTTCTCGGAAAATTTTACGGGACCGATGGTGACGGGAAGGATTACTATGAAGGAGAAAAGCTGGAAACGGTATACAAAAAACTTGAGGACATGAAAAACGAGTATATCGAATATATCGAAAATATTATTCAGGGCAAGGAAAAATTATACAATTTATCCAGCAGCATTTTAGCAATTATCCGGCAATTCAGCATCTTTTTTAATGATCTCGTACAGGTGGCAAAACGTTTTGAAATAATAAACATGCTCACAAAAATTGAACTTGCCCGGCACTCTGAACTGAGAAAAACACTTGCGGGGGCACTGACCGGCGTAAAGGACCTCCCTACCCAGATGAAAAAAATCATAGAGAACTCTGTGGTGATGAACAGCGACATGAGTTCACATATGGAAACAGCTATTGCAGAATACCATACCAGCTTCAAAATTCAGGAAACCACACTGCACAGCTGCATCCAGGCCATGAAGAAAATATCTTTGAAACTCAATGAATCAAAAAAATATTATGCCGACATATCGGAGGAAATCGGCGGCACCTGTACTAACATGCTCGGTTTTATTGAAAATGAAAACAGTGAGCTGGAAAACCTTGAGGACCTGCGTATTGTCCTCAGCCAGGTATCTGACGCACTGCGTGAAGGCAATGAGGATATCCCGGACTCCAGGCTATTCCTGGATGAAGGCAATGCAACACGCAGCTATTTAAAAGAAAGGCCTGATTTTGACGATTACCGGAACAGAGTCTTGTATTCACTTATATCAGAATTTCTTCATGATGAAGCTGAAGAACGAGTTTATATTTTTTAGGGAGGGGAAAATGGCAACTATTGAATTAAGGGAAGATGTCGGTGTTAAAAATATTAAGGAGTTCTATAATGAGCTAATGATGCTTCTTCAGGGACAGGAGGAAATCGTACTGGACTTTTCCCAGGTACGTCATGTCGATTTATCACTGGCCCAGGTCCTGATGGCGGCCCATAAAATAGCACGGAAAGACAATAAAGTCATCAAGCTGAAAAGGGTATCACAGGAGCTGAAGGAGCAGATGCAGATAGCGGGCTTGAGTAAGTAAAAAATGGAGGGTACAATGAAACATATACTGGTAATTGATGATTCAGCGACAATTCGAATGAGTGTAGAATATGCGCTGAAAGAAATCGGTTTTCCAATATCCCAGGCGGAAAACGGCAGAGACGCGCTGGAAAAAGTAAGTTCAATAAAAAACAACGGCAATGATATAGCAGTATGCGTTGTTGATGTGAACATGCCGGAAATGGACGGGATCACATTTGTCAAAGAATTCAGGAAAAATGACAAATTTACACCTGTCATTATGTTAACAACAGAATCAGAGGAACAGAAAATAAAAGAGGGCAAAGATGCCGGTGCATCAGGATGGCTGGTCAAGCCCTTTCAGCCCGAACAACTGGTTGATGTTGTTAAAAAATTAGTAAGATAAGGAGAGAAATCTATGAAAGAGATTAAAAGCATGGATAAAAGAAAACAGGCCGAAGCTGAAATAGAGGAAATGGAGCAGTATGTGACCTTTACTATCGGCAGCGAAGTCTACGGCGTTGAAGTGCTTAAGGTGCAGGAGATCATAGGGATGACCCAGATTACCCACATGCCCAACAGCATGCGTTTTATGAAGGGTGTCATCAATCTCCGGGGCTCCGTGGTTCCTGTTGTGGACATGAGGCTGAAGCTGGAAATGGAGGAGCAGGAGTATACCAAATTTACGGTTATTCTGATTATTGAAGTCAAAGGGACACTGGTCGGGATCATCGTTGATGCGGTGTCTGACGTGGTGGGGCTCCCTCTTTCAAGCATTCAGGAAACGCCTCATTTCAGTGCAAACATAGACACTGATTACATCAAGGGTATCGCGAAAAAAGCCGAGCAGCTTATTATCGTCCTTGATGTTGATAAGATACTCAGCTCTGAAGAGCTTGAACGCCTTGACAAAAACAGAGATGAAAGTCTCGCAGTTAAAAACTGATGATTAAG
Organism: Spirochaetota bacterium; assembly: GCA_035380905.1. Classification (GTDB taxonomy): domain Bacteria; phylum Spirochaetota; class UBA4802; order UBA4802; family JAGODF01; genus JAKQCH01. Next base: position 5,747 of record DAOSYC010000024.1, read on the forward strand.
AGCAGAAATAATGAGTTCGGGAAGGATCTTTTTATTCTTTACCCGGGTGATTATTATGCCACGCATGAAGACTGTGTCCTCGGCACCATAAGCGCTTCGTGTATGGTCATATGCCTGTATGACCCGTTCAGACATATTGGCGGGATGGGGCATTTTGTTATCCCGGGCTCCATGGGAACGGAAGGGATTTATCGTGATGAAATAGGGAGCCATGGTATTACCAGCATGGAATATCTCATGGGTGAAATAGTAAAGCTCGGAGGGGACCGGAAAAAACTTCGGGCTAAAATTTTCGGTGTTGCGAATGTGTCCGGCGTAAATTCCTGGAGTGACGGCATAAAAAACAGTATCTTCACCTTCATTGACGAATATTTTCGTGTTGAACATATTCCCATTGAAAAAGAGGACATCGGGGGGACACAGCGCAGGAAGCTGTACTTTTTCCCGCGGACCGGTAAAGTGCTTCGCAAACTTCTGGAAAACAATCAGGATTCCTCAGAGTTTATAAAGATGGAGCAGGAATACATTAACCGTGTGTTCAAAGAGAAGAACAAATATGGTAAAGTTATTGTATTCGAGTGATAATAATGGGACAATTTAATCAGATTATCGCTGAACTCACTGACAAGGATTTTAACCTCTTCAGGGAGGTTATTTACAGGGAAAGCGGAATAAACCTTTCACCGATGAAGAAGGCCCTTGTTCAGTCACGGCTTATGCGTCGGATGAGGGAACTGCAGATACGTAATTTCAACGAATATTATGATTACCTCAATGACAACTATGAAGAAGAGCGTATTCATCTTATAAACTGCATCACCACCAATAAAACTGACTTTTTCAGGGAAGCGGGACATTTCGATTACATGAAAAATGAAGTGCTGCCTAAATATGTGAACGAGAACAAAAAAACTATCCGTATCTGGAGCGCCGGCTGTTCAACAGGGGAGGAACCATATACGATAGCGATAAGTCTCCTGGAATATTTCAAAGATAAAACATTGCCGGATATTAAAATACTCGCTACCGATATTGATACAAAAGTGCTTGAAACGGCAATGGAAGGCGTCTACAAGGAGGAAACTGTAAAGGTCGTGGACAGGGAAGTATTACGGCGATACGCTCTCAAGGGTGTCGGCAGCAATGCAGGGTTTTACCGCATGAAAGATTCGGTAAAAAAGCTGATACATTACAGGCGGCTGAACCTCCTTGATGACACATTTCCATTAAAAAATAAATTTGATATTATTTTCTGCAGAAATGTGGTCATATATTTCGACAGGAATTCCCAGGTAAAACTATTTAAGCAATTCTATAACTACCTCAATAATGACGGATATCTTTTTATCGGCCACTCGGAAACCCTTACAAGCGTCTCAAACCTTTTCCATTTCCGGGGACGGTCCGTGTATGGTAAGGTATTATAATGTATATTCGAAACAGTTACAAATTCGGCAAACAGATAAAAATTATAAATGCAGGGGAGTATTATGTCTCCAAAAATGACGAACTGATCGGGACCCTTCTCGGCTCCTGTGTTGCGGTATGTCTCCACGACAGCGTTTCCATGATTTCAGGGATGAACCACTTTATGCTGCCGGGAAGAATATCCAGGGTTGATATTTTTCAGGACAGGTCGGCAAAATACGGTATTATCGCGATTCGTGAACTCATCACCGCGATGAAAAAAAACGGCGCAAAGCATAAACATCTGAGTGCAAAAATTTTCGGCGGCGGGAATGTCATGGAACTTGAAAAGAAAACACATACCATTCCGGAAGACAATGTCCGTCTCGCGAAAATACTGCTTGAAATAGAAGACATTCCGATTTTCGAGGTTGATTCCCATGGCCCCTATACCAGGAAACTGCTTATGGATGTGAAAACAGGCAAGGTGTATTTAAAGAAAACAAAGAACAAAGAGATTCTGCTCCAGGTAAACAGGCAGAATGGAACGTATATAGAAGGAGCCATGAAACAGAATGGATAAAATCAAGGTACTCATTGTTGACGATTCTGCGGTGATGCGGAAAGCCCTCACTGAAGCACTTACTTCATCAAAAAATATTGAAGTTGTGGGAACAGCTCTTGATCCCTATATCGCGGTAAATAAGATCAAACGCCTTGAACCTGACCTCCTCACCCTCGATATAGAGATGCCCCGAATGGACGGCATTACATTTCTTTCAAAACTCATGATTTCACACCCGATGCCGGTAATAATGGTAAGCGCCCTGACTGAGGAAGGCGCAAGTAAAACAATCGAGGCGCTCCAGCGGGGAGCAGTCGATTTCGTCCTGAAGCCCCGTGCTGACGACAAAGACTCATGGAAGAAATTCTCTGAAGATCTTGTGGAAAAAGTACTCACCGCCGGTAAAACAAAAATAAAAAAACGGATTCTCAATAAATCTGAAACTGAATACCCTGAAATAAAAGTGGAAAAGAAGTACACCGCCGATGTCATTCTTCCGGCCCAGAAAAGCCGGCGTCCCGCAGTAAGCAGTGAAACGATAATTGCTATAGGCGCCTCAACCGGCGGAACCGAAGCGATATCAGAAATTCTCAGCAATCTCTCGGGTGACATCCCCGGAATTGTCATTGTCCAGCATATGCCCGAAAAGTTCACCGAAGCCTTTGCCAACAGGGTAAACACCATTTCTGAACTATACGTAAAAGAAGCTGCCCATGGAGACCGCATAAACAGAGGCGCCGTGTTGATAGCCCCGGGAAACAGGCACCTTCTGGTCAAACACGACAGTAAAGGGTATTACGTTGAAATCAACGACGGCCTCCCCGTCAACAGGCACCGCCCTTCTGTGGACGTATTGTTCAGATCAGTCGCACAGACCGTGGGAAGTAAATCTGTCGGGATCATTCTGACGGGAATGGGGGCAGACGGTGCTGCAGGCCTTCTGGAAATGAAAGAGGCCGGATCAACCACAATAGCACAGGATGAAGCCTCATCGGTAGTGTTCGGCATGCCGAGAGAGGCAATTAAACTCGGTGCGGCGGATATGGTGAAAAACCTCAAAGCCATCATCACATATATTCAGGGAATCCAGTAATTTTCACGCTGTCGTGATATAGACAGCTCTCATATTTTGTAAATGTATTTGACATTCCTGCACGCTGTGATACTATTCCTGAAAACACCTGTGAAAAGAGCATATACTATGTAATTTTTCCGGGTAATCAATTCACCACGGCAATTAATCATTATGATCATTGAGCAGATTCTTGTGACAAATATGGCTGTATTCTGTTATCTTATCGGTGACGAATCATCGGGGGAAGCGGCACTGATTGACCCCGCCGGTGATTTTGACTTCATCTTTGAAAAAGTTAAAAAACACAGCCTCACGGTTAACAAAGTCATCAATACACATGGACATTTCGATCACACCTCCGGAAACGATTATATCATAAAAAAAACCGGAGCCCAGCTCCTGATACATGAAACCGAACTGGGCAAGCTTGACAGTATCACCAACAGGCTCATGTCCAGAATGGTCGGAGGGAAAGGGTCCCCGAAGCCATTCCAGACACTGCACGATGGTGATAGTATTTCAATAGGCAATATTGATCTCAAGGTAATCCATACCCCGGGACATACGGAAGGAAGCATATGTCTGTATACTCCGGGACATATATTCACAGGAGATACCCTTTTTACAGAGGGAATGGGAAGAACAGACCTCGCAGGAGGTTCCCACCGGGAAATAATGAACTCGATAAAGAAGAAAATACTTACCCTTCCAGGCAACACGGTTATATGGCCGGGGCATCATTACGGCCGTTTTCCGAAATCCACAGTAAAAGAACAGAAGCGATTTTACCAATGAAACCCTGTTGTACAACGCTGTGTATACTGCTCTCTATTGTATTGCTCACACCATGTTACGGTGATAACAACTTCGCCCCGTGGGGGAGAGATGTACGGGCAGGAGATGAAACAGCATCCCGGGAGGTATGCCATATCCACCACCCCTCAATGGGTTCATCCGTTTTCGATGCGCCGCGAGGAGGGGCCTATCTAATGATCCGTTTTTTCCAGATTGTTATCTCTCCTCAGGACGGTCCCAGTTGCCGGTTTTCTCCTGTCTGCAGCACCTATGGACGCAAATCAGTTGAACGGTTCGGCGCATTGCTGGGAGGTGCTCTCGCGGGAGACCGGATACTCCGGTGCAACCCCTTTAATCCCCCCGGCAAAAATCCTGTACCCAAAACAATATTCGGCAAATAATTGACTGCGAACAAAGAGATTTATAATGAATGATCCGGGAATAGTTATCGATAATAATTGTAGGCAATGACACGATGTCATTACCCTGCTTTTTCTTTGACAGAAAGGGTATATAGTACATTTTTTATTATTCCAAACGGGAGTATCAATACAATGCTGCTGCAGAAATTTCTTATGGCGCTGATACCGGTACCGCTGTTTTATCTTATTTATTTCCGGTATTTCACATTCAAACCGGAATATATTAAGCACTTCGAGTCATTTCTATACGGCATTACCCTTGCGCTCTGTATAATCCTTGTATCGCCATTTATATATGCAGCAATCCCGTTTTCTGATATTTTCACCGACGCATTCATTAAAGCCGCCGCTCTGGAAAAACTCGGGGCCTTTCTGCTGATATACATCATCCACCGGTACTATCCAAATTTCAGTATCATGGAGTCCGTAGTATCGGCAATGATGCTGGGAATAGGATTCTCTCTTGTGGAAAATATTTTTTACGCGATGAACTACGGACAGTCAATTATCCTCATCCGCCTCATTGTTTCGGTACCGCTTCACCTTACCACCTGCGGCTACATTGGATACTACCTTGGACTGAGCAAAATCAGCGACACCACATTTTACCGTGCCGAATATACCCTGAAAGCGCTCCTGATTCCCATTATACTCCACGGAACATTTGACATGATACTTTTAAGCGGCGGCAAAGGTGTGTATTTCCTGATTCCCATGCTTCTGATTATGATAATGTTCCTTGAGCTCATGATTGCCACAGCCCACAACATTCTGCCCCTTGACATACTTGACGCGATGAAACTGCGGTTCGAGGACTGGCTCACAATAAACCGGCAACCACGGTATGACAGGTGGATCCTGCGGTCAATGGGAACCCCCAATACAGAGGAGGTCCCCTTTTTCCGTATCCATAAAAGCGTATTTCGATGGCTCCTCGTGGTGCTGTTTTTCGCAGTTGCCGGGGTACTGTTTCACTACAGGATCGAAATAACCGAGTACATGCGGGTAAGCCTTTCCGTAGGAGAAAAGGCTGTTATTTTTGGAATTTTTCCTGCTTCAATAAGCATAACCCTCATTATTGTGGGGTCGATAAATCCCCAGTTCTTTGAAGAAAGCCTCATACGGATCCCGATAATTTCAGATGTGGTCATAAATTTCAAGGACCGTATGGAGGAAACCTTTGTCACGTACCATATATCGACGGTAAACTGTTTTCTCAAAACCTCGGAAGAACTCGGCATCGGGACGGAGATAGATATGACACTGGAACTTCCCCATGCCGTATCGCCGCCATTGAAGGGTGTGGTCGTCTGGGAAAACTTCACGAATAAACGCGCGCCGCTGGGGACAATCGTAAAGTTCAGGAGACCTCCCCGGGAGTTTTACCCTTTCCTCATACGGTATTTTATTTTCCGTTTTATCCGGGGAATAATTTTCAACCTGAAATTTCCCGGGTTCGAAGCATTCCGCCGCTTTTTTATGCGGCCCATAACAACGATGCAGCACGAAAAACTCTTTAAAGCCGGATCAAAGGTTTTTAATGAAGGTGACCAGGGAAACCAGTTTTTTCTTATAAAGACAGGTAAAGTAATATTTTATAAAAACAAATCGGAAAATGAAATAATTGTCATGGACACCATGGAGGCGGGAGAAATATTCGGGGAGATGTCCATAGTGGGAGAGCATCCCAGGGCCGCCACAGCGGTCTGCGCGACCGACTGTGTTCTTGCGGTATCTGAAAAGGACAACCTTGACGCCCTTATACGCAACAATCCCGACTTCGCAATTTCTTTGATAAAAAAACTCGCGGACCGGGTGAATATGTCTGAAAGAATATTATCAGAAAATATTAAACAGCTCCAGGTCCAGAAAAAAGATAATGTCCGCTTTTTTCATGTCGCCATGATGCTGACCCTTGTGGGTCTGGGGTACTCCCCTGTTGAGGGCAATATCAACCTTAATATTAATCTTAAAAACATTGAAGATGTATTGAAGCAGATGGATGATGAAACCGCGGCGGAAATAATAAATCTTGTTATGAAAAAGCAGCAGAACCTTGTGGGCAAGGAATCTGATATCGATGAAAAGATTGTTGATGCCGTGCAGAAAATGTACGAGAAATATAATATCGACATAAAGTACTGAGAAATTTTTTTTACACATACACAGCAGGGGCCCGGCATTACAGCCGGGCCCCCTGTATATTCTACTTCACGCTTAGTACGTCAGCTACATGTTTCATCCTGCCAGGTGCTTCATCCGTTTTCTGTTCCACACGAAAAGACCGCCGAGCACCAGCACCATGCCCCCAAGGATGCTTGTGAGGGCCTTGTTGTTCTGCGCTTTCGCTATCAGATACGCCGCAAGGGCAGAACGCTGGGAATCACCTATCCTTCTGAGCTGGATTTTCTGGATCTGTATATTGGCGTCATATACATTCTCTTTATACTTGTCATTCAGCCAGGTAAGGTAGATTGTTGTATTTCCTCCCGTAAGGTCAAGGGTCATTGTACCATTCTGGTAATTGTCACCGCTTACAGGTATGCTCATTTCTCCGGAAATTCCATTATCCGTATCAACTTCAACTTCGAACTCCCTGTATCCCGGAGGAACCGTGCCGTAATTCTTTGCAACAACTGTTACCTCATAGACACCAGGCTGGAGGTCAGCAAAGTTGAAACCGATTGTCTGGTTTGACCAGTATGTACGGACAGAGTCTTCATCCCAGAAGAAACGGCCGTCAACAAACGTATACTGCGATGCAAGACGCACCAGGGTTTCCTGAGGATTGTAATTGGGCTGATATTGAAGTTGTACCTGCTTGATTTCAATATTAGCATCATATACATTTTCCTTGTACGCATCATTTGTCCAGAGAAGATTAAGCCTGGTATCACCTTTATCAAGATACACAAGCATGTCACCCCACTGCCAGCCGTTGTCCTTTGCCTTAATCAGCATACCGCCCACATAACGGTCAGTGTTTTCGTTCCGTAACGTAAGGTTGAAATTTGTGTAAAAATCAGGAAGCCCGAGGGTCCCATGATTACCCGCCTGCACACGAAGCTTAAACCAGCCTGCTTTACAGTTATTGCGGACATTCAGATACAGATTCTGGTTGGCCCAGTTGGTAAAGATCCCCTGCTGTCCCTTTGCCTGTCCTTTTCCCTTCTGTTCTGAAGATTCAAACCATCTTCCATCAGAAGAATCGAGGGTAAGAGTCCTGTCGGGACATGCAGCTCCCTGCGCTTCGTCTGAAGAATCCTGCCCGGAATCACCGGTTGATCCGGTACCTGTGGAACCGGAACCTGTATCACCGCCTGTACCGGTTCCTGAAGCAACCGTACCTGAATCACCGCCTGCGCCGGTTCCTGAAGTACCAGTACCTGTATCACCGCCTGTGCCGGTTCCTGAAGTTCCAGTACCTGTATCACCACCGGTACCGGTTCCTGAAGCAACAGTACCTGAATCGCCGCCTGTGCCGGTCCCTGAAGTTCCAGTACCTGTATCACCGCCTGTGCCGGTCCCTGTTGTCGCGGTTCCCGTATCACCGCCTGTGCCGGTTCCTGAAGTACCAGTATCTGTATCACCGCCGGTACCGGTTGTACCATCTGTCTGCTGGTTATCCACATCAACTGCAAGATCAGTACTTGCTTCACTTGCCGGCTGTTCAGTCACTGAAACACCTGCCGGTGTAACATCAGGCCCGCCTTCTCCCGCACTGTCTCCACCGCCTCCGCCGCTACAGCCAAAGCCGATGAACACTATGAAAAGAGAAGCTAATAATATTTTCATAGATTTCATACACATCTCCTTTTTTTAAATTTATTCTTCCTGAAAATCAGGTTTTCGTACTTGTACCATACAGTTATCTCATACCCTATACTATACTAATCATTATTGATATAGTAAAGAGTTTTTAAGAAAATTGTCCCAGTAACTACATTTGTATAATACAATACCGCATCATCGACGTCAAGAAAAAAAACCCGTTTGGGCTTTTTTTCGCAAAAAAATTACATTCTAATTATTACCTTTATATAATAAATCCTTGATTATTTTCCCATAATTATTCAATTCTGAAAACACGGAGCACCATGAAATCCAAATGAAACGTATCGTAATTATACTATATATATTATCTAATGTAACGTCGTTGTATTCTGTTGAAAAAAAGGAGAATACAGACAATACATTTGTTACAAAACAAAAACGCTTCATTGCCACCCTTTTTGCACAGGAAAAATACTTTGACTCCATTGCGGAAACCGGCAGGCTTCTGCAATACTCTCACAACTCATCTCTCGTTCCGGAGTACACCTATTTTATATCACTTAATTATTTTCTTGGGGGGCAGTACGCAACAGTTGTGGACCGGACATCCGGGCCCGCGTGTACAAAGTTTCAAACCCCTATCCGGAATGTATTACTCCGCTCCCGTTGTTTTTTAAAACTTGGCAACACAGCACAGGCATTGAGCGAATTAGATACTATCCCCTATAACACCATTGGGAAAAAAGCCGGGTTTGAACTTTTCATCCGTAAAACAGAACTTCTGGTCCTCAGTGACAGGTATATGGAGGTCCTGAATGAAATATCCCGCTATGAAACGTGTACACCGGGCACAGAGGAAATACAGTCCCTGAGGAAAGACATTTCACGGTACAACTCCCTCAAGAGAAAATCAGCAGCTCTGTCGGTACTACTGTCAGCGGGCATGCCCGGCGCGGGCCAGGCATACTGCGGGAAATTCAGTGAAGCGCTGCTGAGTTTTGCAGCAGTCGCGTTGAGCGGCGCCGGGACCTGGTACGCTATGGACCGCGGCGAAAAATCTCTTGGAATGACCCTGGGTTTTTTCACAGTCCTTCTCTACTCCGGAAACCTTTACGGCGCATATAATTCCGCGCAATCCTATAACAGGCATCTGTATACTGCATTCAGATCAGGTATTGTATCGACCCATATCCCCGACTATGACCCCTCGTCATATATTGACATAAAAAAGGTTTTCAAATGAAAATAACGCGGGTCCTGCAATACTGCTTGCAACAATTTCTTTTCGTTATTATATTATTATCTGCCTGCAGTATCATGGCCGCTGCATCGGAAGAGAAAAGTATGGATCTCATACGCTATCACATACAGCACAGGGAGTACTATAACGCGATCACTGAAACCATGCGGTACCAGTACGTATACCCGGAAGGGAAATATTATGCCGAAAGCCTTGTGCTCCAGGGGAAGGCATATTACCTGGGGGGCAACAGCCTCATGGCAGTTCGTTCAATGGAAACCTGTTTTTCCCTGTACAGGGACACTCCCGAAGGAGACAAATCCCTGTATTATACAGGGCACATACGCCTCGCCACAGGGTCCCCGTATTATGCCTATAGGACGTTCCAGCAGTACCTGTATCTGTATCCGAACGGCAGCATGAATGAAGAGACCAGAGTGGATATATGCTATTCGCTGGCACTTATGAACGATCTTGACGATTCAAAAAAAAATATTTATATGTACCGTCGGGAATTTCCTGAGGGGAAATATCTCAATGAAATGAAACACCTTGAAACCCTGATTGCGCATGAAGAAGAACGGCCGAAAAAAAGTATGTGGGTATCAGTACTTGGTTCAATTTTTATGCCGGGGTTCGGCCATTTTTATACAGAACGGTATGATATCGGTTTTTTTACTTTTTTCACAAACGCGGCCCTGATATATCTTTTTTATGACGGATACCGGGACAACGACAAGCTTCGCATGGCGGTATTCGGCATCGCGGAACTTTCTTTTTACCAGCACTCGCTATTCTCTGCGGTCAGTAACGTCTACCGGTATAACAGCAGGGAGGAGTTCAACCGGAATGTGCAGCTCGGTATAAGCAAACGATTCTAACAGGAACCGGAGGGTAACAATGGAATATCAGGATACAGATCTCGTTGATCTTCATGATTTTGATGCAGGGGATCTTCTTGATATTGAATCACTGCTGAAAGAGGAAAATCTCGAATCAGCAGGGCAGAAAATTATTGAAGGTACCTTCAAGGCCTTTGATATACAGAAAAAGGACTCACTGGACAGATTTATTGACTTCGTTACATTTAAGGCAAAAACAGGATACTCCTACATAATAAATCTCGCGTATCCGACAATGCGCATGAACGACCGGGAGCTTGAGAAGCGTGTGATTGAAATGCTGAATGTACATCTGTATCCCGATATTATTTTCACAATACTGAAATACATAACGAGAAACATTCACAATTCAGACACCAACCTTCACCTGGCATTTCTCATTGAAAGTGAAGGTATAATCAAATCATTGTATGACACGTTCCAGTTGTTTAAAAAAGATATTTTCATTTCCGACCCTCACAGGAGGACACTGAACGTGAAAAGGATACAGCAGTTTGCAGCGGCAACAGGAAACACAAGCTCCTCACCTCTTGATGCCGCGGCACGGTTAAAATATGTACTGGAATTTATCGCCCTGAAACAGAACGTAGCCGGCATTTACCGTATGGAAAATCTGCTGCTTTCTGAATAAACGGCTATAGGCCGGATTGCGGTATGGTGTCCACGATCTGGTCCTTCTTCATGTCTATCTCACGCACAGAAATATTCGCATACCGTTTCGTATCATCAAACCCGGCGAGACTGTTGTATTCAGGTCCATACTCACAGATAAGCCAGTAGAGTATGTCTTTCATATCCAGGGGATTTGTATCTATAACAGTGTACTTGTATAGTATATCAGATTCCAGCATGGTTGCGGCCATGATCTTGTTTTTTGAAAAAATAGGGTCAAAAAAGTTTTTTAACCCCATACGCAGCCCGTCCCGCCAGCAGCCGTAAAACAGCAGACATTTCGGGTCTCCCTGGGGACGCTTTTCGTACATGCCGAGTATCCCGGGAAGTTCCGGCAGTATCCTGCTTGCGGAGAATTTATCCCCGAATGTGAAAATCCGTGACCAGGCAATGGTATAATATACGTTTTCATCAAGAACCCGTTTCTTCATTTTTCTCCTGTATTTTTTTCTTCATTTTAATTATGAGTTCCTCAAGAATTTTCAGGAGTACCTCCGCTCTTTTCGTAAGGTCGGTTTCGCGCAGAAGGGCGTAACGTCTCTGAAAATTCATGACAAAATAATTCGCGATGAAGTCCGCGAACTGATTAAGGTCCGAGAGATAATTCAGCAGATGTATAAGTCTGTCTGATTCTTCAACATTGATAAGGAAAATCAGTTCCTGCGATTTTTTCCTCAACAACTCAACATAGTGTTCAGCATCTTCGCTTCCGCGTTCTTCTATCGCAGAATATGTGCCGCGCTTGAAACGTTCCACGCTATGGATCCGGACCCGGGAGATACCCCTGAATACTATTGTATACATTGTATCACTGCTACTTATATCTGTTACTTCAGCCATGGTCGCAGTTTTTCTCCAGGGAATCAGGATATCAAATGCGGTACGGATCGGCAGGACAAGAACAATATCACCCTTGTGTATATTCTCCGCAACCCCGGCGCCTGTCTGTACAATAAGTGTACAATTTGGAAACAACACCCTGCGGTATAGATGGTATATCGTTTTCTTTTCCTGAGTCATAAAACCTGCTGCGGTTGTAAAAATTCCTGGAACACGCAAATCGCGCAATAAACCGGAGACTCAACAGTTTCTGCCCCTTTCCCTCTCTCCGGGCAGGAGGGATCTGCAGTTTTTTATATGAATACAGTTTTTCTACTTGAAATAATTACCAATTAACGTGTAATGAAAGGCAGTGGTGGTCTATATTCATTAAGAATGGACCTTTCACCGCAGCGTGTTTCACCGGCATAGATCATGTCACCGGAAAAGGAAACGGATGTAAGGAGTACTCTATCGGTGAAACTGTGTTTTTGTCAATAGTATTATTTTTATCGAACATAATGAAGAAAAGTGTTATTTTTCAACCTGCATCGGGTTGCGATATCCCGGCCGCATGAAATTTTTTACATTGAGGGAGAATTATATGGACAATAAAAGGAAAGAAGAACGGGTTCCAGCCAGCATTAAATCTGAGGTCCATGATGAAAAAATCATGACCTTCAGCACAACCCAGAACATCAGCCAGGGAGGTATTTTTATTTCAACACCTGAACCCCTTGAAGTCGGCTCAGAAATCGACCTTTCCCTTTATTTACCGGGAGAAAACCCTGTTTCACTCAAGGGAGTTGTCCGATGGACCAATGAAAAAGATGAGGCCCCTTCAGCACCAAAATGCGGTATGGGTATTGAATTTATAAATATCGATGAAGCAACCATCGGGAAGCTGAAGAAAAATATTACGAAATAATCTCCGATTACGGCAGCGGCTGTGTATGCACCCGCTGCTATCTCATTTCCTCCCTGTATACATCAAGGCCGAAAGGAAGTTCTTCATCAAGGAGAGGGACAATATCGTCCCGGTCGGATTTGAATGAGCGGTTCAGGTTCACCCGGGCATATTCATTCTCCCTGTTAATCCTCTTCGCAAACTCAATTGAGCGCCAGAAACAGAGATTGCTCTTTACGGAATTCCCCTGCAGCTGGTACACCGCGCCGAGATTATTGTATGCGGCAGACAGCGTTTCAAAGAGCTTCAGGTGCTTCACCTTGGCTTCCGCAGGCATGGCAATGTTCTCGGCCTCCCGTTCATAGAGCGATATCAAACGCAGGTACTCACCCTTGCTCGACTCAAGATTGTTCAGGTGATAGAAGGCATTCCCCAGGGCAAACATAAGTTCCGGTTTGGATATAAAATCATCGTAAAGATTCAGCCACTTTTCGAGGGATTTCGTATACAGTCCCTTGAGGTAATAGAGCCTCCCGAGGTTGTAGAACAGTTCAGGTGATTTCTCGCCCGCTTTTTCAGCCTTCTCGTAGTATTCCTGCGCGATACCGTTGTTCGCGCGGCGTTCCCGGTCATCGTCAATCACCGAATCCTCAAGTTCATCGGCGTTCTTGTAGCGCGCCCGGACCTTGTCGAAATAATAATAGAAGATATTTCCCATCATCGCGTAGGTGTTGCCGAGGGTTTCCGTTTCCTGATAGAAATCATTAAACACAAAATCCGGCGGCGACTGATACGCCTTGATCGCGGCCTTAAAGGAACTGTACGCGTCAACGGGTTCCTTCACAAGATAGTGGTATACCCCCATGAGGTGCTGCGCCGCGTAGTAGTTCGGTTCCCGGTTAAGCCCCATCTTAAGGTACTCATGCATCAGCTTGTAATTTCCCTGGTCCCGCGCGAAACGCGCCTTGTGCACATACAGGGGGGGATAATCCGGGTCCTTCTTCGTGAGTACATTGAGCACCGATTGCGCCACGGGATACGGATTGTCGCGTATGTCCACATACTTCCGGGACTGCAGGCCGTAGTCCACCCTGACATTCTGGTCGTCAGTGCGTTTTTTCCCCATATAATACCAGGCAAGTTTGGCGAGGAGCGCAGAATCCAGGTTTTCCAGCATGTCCCGCTCTTTCAGGTCCGTATGGGTGCTCACCACCTCGACAAAATCATCCCGCATAATAAAGAGATTAAGGAGACCTGAATATCCCACGATGGAATCCCTGTCCACCCTGAGAATGTTTTCATAGTACTGCCTGGCTTCAAAGAACCTCCCCTGGAACATATAGGCATTCCCTATTCCGTAAAGGGAAACCACATTTTTGGGGTCTTTATTCAGGGCATATTTATAAAACCGTATTGCCACATTCAGCGGGGACTCCACGATATTTTTCTTCGCATTGGGGTCAGGGGGCATCAGCTCTGTGCCGTGACGCTGATAATATTTCCCCGGTATCCGGGAGTAAAAATACCCGAAATTATTCAGCGTTTCAATATTCCCCGGTTCAAGCTTGAACGCTTTTTTAAGTTTCTGATATGAATAATCATATTCTTTTACATCAAAATACGCCCTGGCATAGGCGTTATAGCCGGGTATATAGTCTTCAACATAGTCCCTGTGAACACGCTGAAATATCTTTTCCGCCTGTTCATAATCTCTGCGCTTCTGATATGTGGGGACACCGGGACGGCGGATCAGGGCAACTCCTTCATGTATTTTCTTTTTTGCCATCACCGGCTTATAGATAAACTGATACGAAAGAATTGTCACAACAAATGCCGCCAGTGCCGCGGCGCCGAAAATTCGGGTAAGCTTCAGGAGCTTTTTCTGGCGCTCCATGCCGGCCCTGGTATACTCCGGCCGGGCCGTCAGGACCTTCCTTCCTGTTCCTTCTACTTCTTCAGATATATCAATTGCCCGTCCCAGTTTTTTCTCCAGGAACCGGTGCACGTTGTCTTCAGGTTTTCCGGTAATTATCAGGTCAATTAGCTGACGCGTGTCTTTCGGCGAAAGGCGGTCATTCAGTATGGTGTCAGTAATCTGCTTCCGGAGGTTTGGATGAAAAAGCATTATCGCGGTTTTCAGCTTTTTCAGTTCCCTGTCGGACAGTTCAACGCCGCTGTCCTCATCATCGCCCGTATCCGGTTCTATATCTCCGGGCCCCGGCGCTTCATATTCCTCTTCAATGTCAGGAATTTCCTCTGTGCGGACCACTTCATCAATTTTGTCTATGCCTTCAATTTCACCAAGGCCCTCATCTTCAAATTCAGAGAGCATTGTGTCCGCCGGAGCCTCAGGTGCCATAGCGGCATCCATGGGCTCCTCCATGTGTACATCGGAGAAATCCTCAATATCACTGAGAGAAGATGTCAGGTCATCATCCAGGGCGGGAGGTTCCTCATCAAGGGAGATTTCCCGGTCTGTTCCTCCCAGGTCTGCGTCACCGATGTCCTGAAGTCCGTCAAGATCAACATCCGGGATTTCGCTTATGTCAGCTTCGGGAATTTCGGCATCACCTTCAAGGGAAATGTCCGACAGGTCGGGGACATCCGTATCCAGTCCCGCGTCAAATGCGACACTTCCCTCTCCTCCCGCAGAGGCTTCACCGGCATCACCTCCGGAAAAGTCCCCTTCCAGCAGCGCTTCATCGATTTCGGGAACATCCTCAAACCCTTCAAATCCACCCTCGCCGAAATCAGCTTCACCGGATTCACCGGCAGATAATTCGTCAAGCTCGTCAAGGGTGGAAAGTGCTCCCCCTTCATCCGGAGAAACAGGCTCTTCAGGCGCAGCAGCCTCGTCAAATCCTTCAAGGGAAATATCGCCGGTAAAGTCCTCTCCAGGGGCGGCTTCATCCGGGAAATCAGCTATTTCATCAAGGCCGGATATCTCAGGTATATCTTCACCCTGCGGTTCCTCCGTCTCTACAGCCATTTCGTCAAGATCAGGTATTTCACCGAGGTCAGGTATTTCATCCTCACCGGCGGCGGGCGCCTCCGGCACTTCGTCGAATTCTTCTATAAGATCGGTGACATCAACCACTTCCTCCGGG
This sequence comes from Spirochaetota bacterium, assembly GCA_035380905.1. Taxonomy (GTDB): domain Bacteria; phylum Spirochaetota; class UBA4802; order UBA4802; family JAGODF01; genus JAKQCH01. The sequence goes on from DAOSYC010000024.1 coordinate 21,432, forward strand.
CCGGCATCGTCGATGCCGGATGTACCTTCGAGGAGATCATCAAAATCAGGTTCTGTTTCATACACGGTTTCCCCTTCAAGGGGCATAACGTCTTCGCCCCGCCCAGCCTGCGCGGGACCGGCAGCCATATCCTGGTAGATATTATGCTCCGGAAGAACATCGAGGACCTTCTCTATTTCCTCAAGCTCCTCTGGGGTATACTCAATTTTCTCCTCGCTGTCACCCATTCCGATAATCCTGTTCAGCAGGCTGCGATGCCGGTGCTGCGGTTTTTTTCTGCAATGGCATATTCCTGCACACTGCCCCCGGCGGAATCAGCCGCCTGTGGTTGTAAAGTACGGTCTTTCTGCATAAAAAAAGAGACATAATCAGATAATGACACTACAACTATAAAATCAATAAATTTTTTATTATTAATAAAAAATCATCAAAATCATGCCGGCAATCAGGGACAATCCCCGCAATCGTCGACGTATCCGATATAACACCGGTATTTATTAATAATATCCGCATTCCAGGTAATTTTTACAAAAAAACCTTAAATTCTTTTACTAACGTTATCGACATAAATACTATATATCTGAATCCATTTGCAGCTGTTAATTGAGGACTCCCTATGCATTCAAATGCCAGAAAATGGGCGGGACTGCTTCTGCCCCTCGTATTCCTTGCCTTCGCCCCCCCCGGAGACAACCGGCCGGGCCTTGAGAACTATAACGATTTACTGAAAATGAAAGACGCCGGGATGCCGAGGAATATCCGGATGCTGAAAATACAGAATTTTTCGTTCCAGAAACCGGTAATCACGGAAGGTGTCCTTATTACCTACAAGAACCGCAGCGCGGAACGGGTTAAAATTTCCGGGACCTTCTCACACTGGCGCACAATACCCATGGAACGGGGGAAGTACGGTGTGTGGTTCTACCTGCTCACAGATGGCGACTCCCGCAATTCAGTAAAATACAAGTTTCTTGTGGACGGAATATGGACCAGCGACCCGCGGAATCCCCGCCGGGTGTATGACGGCAACGGGTCATACCTGTCCGCGGTTGATCCCCCTGAGCACCAGGAGGGGAAACAGGTTTCCTACAGGCTGGTAGCCCGGAACCTTGTTGAATTCAGAATATTTAAACCACGGGCCAGGCTGATATCTGTTGTGGGCGATTTCAATAACTGGAACCCGGAAAACGACATTCTGGAACGCACTGACGGCGGTATATGGAGAATCCGCAAACGCCTCTCTGACGGTATATACCGCTACAAGTTCATTGTGGACGGCAAATGGGTACCCGATTATTTCAACAGTAATTCCGCGTCGGATGAAGTGGGGGGGATTTGCTCCGTGATCCGCGTGAGATAGGGCCTTACCTGTTTCGAGTCACGGTAACAGTGTAGGGGCCCGAGCCCCTGACACGCCAGACTTTTATAAAACACCTTCCCGGCACCATGCACCGTATTGTCTCAAAGGGACCAGTACCCTCACCCCTTCCGGCAACAGAGTTTCCGCTGTACACTTCAAAATCATAATTACAGTCATTCCCGTGACGTATGGTAAAGGAGGGCATTGTACCCTCCTGCCCGCCAAGTTCGAACCAGTCCTCGGTATCCTGCCCGCCGAGGCTCCCCATGAGGTTCATGCTCCTGGTGAGAGTCGCTTTGTCACGGCTGTTGTTCGGCTCACGCTCCTGTCCCCCGAGGTTCGGCTGCCGTCTGTCCGGCGCCGAAATGGTAATTGTGTAGTCCCCGCTGCCGCTCACGCGCCATATCCGCACATAGCAGCGACCCGGCACAAAACACCTGAGACTGTCCGTCGCCCCGGTGCCGATGGCCCGACCCGCGAGGTCATTCCCGCTGAACACCTCGAAATCGAAATTGCTGCCCGCACCGTGGGTAATGGTGAAGGTGGGATTCCGTCCCTCCTGACCTCCCAGTTCAAACCAGTCCTCGGTATCATTTTCCGCAAGAGTGCCTTTCAGCACAATTCCCCTTGCGAGGGTCGCGGAGGACCTGTCATTATTTGGTTCCCTTTCGGTATCGGTGCCTCCACGGGGATTTATATCAATGGAATAATTCCCTTCACCCCTGACACGCCACACCTTCAGGTGGCACCGTCCCGGGACACTGCAGGTAATCACATCAGGGGAACCGGTTCCCGTCGCGCTCCCCACACGGGTTTCATCGCTGTACACTTCAAGATCAAAATTACTTCCCGCGTCATGGGTAAGGGTAAAGGTGGGACGCCGCCCCTCCTGCCCCCCGAGGACAAACCAGTCAGTGCGGTCATCACCGCGCAGTGCCCCGGTAATGGTCCGGGACCGTACAGGATTTGCCATTTCGCGGACATCATTGTTTTCCAGTTCAGCTCCGTCATCACCCCTGCTGCCGGGAGTGATTTTTACACCGTACCGCCCTGCCCCCTTTTTGCTCCAGACCTTCACGAAGCAGCGCCCCGGAACATTGCAGGTAACACTGTCACCCGAAGCGCTCCCGCCGGCGCGGGCGCTCACGAATTTTCCGCTGTATACTTCAAAATCGAAATCGTCGCCC
>DAOSYC010000024.1:24078-26409 GCA_035380905.1 Spirochaetota bacterium
GTCTGAATAGAGTTCAGGTCCCCCCGCTGCACCTTGTACACTCCCGTCACGGGGAACCCCGCCACGAAGATTGTGTCCAGGGGGCGCATGGAATCGGAATCCCCCGGCACGATGGGATGGAAGCTTCTGCCGCCGGTATCCTTTATTTTGACAACCGCAAAGTCCTTCCCCTGGTCCCAGTTGCGCACCTCCGCCTCACCCTTGAAAGAGGAATTCTCAGCCTCCACCACGATACGGTAATTCCTGTCAATAGCCTGGCTTATAACATGGAAATTGGTTCCGATATATCCGTCTTTACTGAGCATGATGCCGGAGCCGAGACCCACAAGGTTTTCCCCTTCATATATATTCACCTTCACCGTCCCGTTCAGAAGGATTGTCCCGATCTCCCGCTGGGTAAGGGAAAAGGCCATGCCGGACACCAGCACACAGACCAGGGCCGCTGCCGCGCCGGAAAATCTCCGTATACCATTTTTGTTGCCCATAGTTCCTCGTATAATTGAAGTAATGTAATTAGAATACAGAACCGCTAATCAGAATTCAAGCAGAATACTGCGATGCGCCATGCTCATGTGAGTCAATTCCGGCAAAAATGTTATTGAAAAAAAGAGGAGGTTTCAATTGTATATTACAAAATCATTGAAAGGAAACGACATGAGAGCAGACATAATTAATATGGCAGCCCTGTTCATCGGGGCGGCGTTTCTACTTCATCTTGTGTTATTGTTCAGGATAATACGCGAAGTAAACAACTCACAAAAGTACAGCAGCGACAGGATACACTATATTTCAGTACTTTTCCCCTTTAATATGAAAAAAATACTGAACCGGCACAGGGAAGTATGTCCCGACAGCGATCTTCTTAAGCTTTTCAGGACAAACAATATTGTGATAACGGTAATCATTGTTGCTGCCTATATCTACATATTCATGAGATAAACTGTATTCCGCAATAAACCCGGCGGGAAGCGGCACAGCCATGTAGGCACGTCTTTATTTCATGACTATTGCCGCGCCGGGCCGCATTTCAGGCAATTTCTTTCCGGAACATCTCCCTGAGACGAAATGTCACAGGGCCGGGTCTTCCGTCACCGACGGTGCGGCCGTCAATTTCCGTGACGGGAATCATCTCCGCGCCGGTGCCGGTGAGAAAACATTCATCCGCGGTATACAGGTCGAACAGAGCGATATCGCCCTCCCGTACCGGAATGCCCCCTGTTTCCGCCAGTTCAATGACCGTACGGCGGGTAATACCGTCCAGGGCCCCCCTCGTTACCGGCGGGGTGATGAGGCACCCCTGTTTCACAATGAATATATTGTCACCGGTACATTCTGTCACGTACCCGTGACGGTCAAGCATGACCGCTTCAAGGCACCCGGCCTGCTGGGCCTGCATCTTCGCGAGGATGTTGTTCAGGTAGTTCAGGGACTTCACGCGGGGATCAAGGCTGTCCACGGTGTTGCGCCGTATGGCGGCGGTGATGACCCGTATCCCTTTCTCATAATACTCCTTCGGGTAAAGCTGGATATCGTCCACAATAATGATGACCGAGGGCTTCGGGCAGGTGGCGGGACTGATCCCGAGGTCACCCTTCCCCCGGGTCACCACGAGACGGATATAGCCGTTTTCCTTCCCGCTTGCAGCAACGGTGTCGAGCACCGCCTTTTCCATTTCCTCCGGAGACAGTGGGATCTGCAGCATCACCACCCTCGCCCCCTCGTAAAGCCGGTCGATATGCTCTTTCAGCCTGAAAACCGTTCCGGAGTAAATCCGTATCCCTTCGAAAATACCGTCACCATACAGCAGTCCATGATCATACACGGACACGAAGGCCTCCTCCTTCGGCACAATCCTGCCGTCAATATATATCATCGTTTCTCCTCCTTATCGCTGAAAACGTCCCTGAGCATGGTATAGCCGGGGCCGAAACGCCGGATCAGCTGCTCATCAAAACGTTCCACAATTTTCATGATGTACACATCGTGTTTGATATAATCCTCCGCAAGCATGACAAAACCCCGGTTTATACTCCATGCCCCCTCAACACCGCCATCCCCGAACACAGTGCCCATGAGTGCCTCACGGGAATCCACGACGACCGTGAGGCCGCGCCCCCCCTTCTCCGCATAGAGGGTATCTTCAATAGGATGATAATAGACCTGTCCCGGCAGGCCCCCTCCGCCGCCGAACACCACGGACGCCGCAGAGATACCCTGATCGTGTTTCTCCCGCAGGATGTCCTGTATCTCCTCAAGTTCATCCATCCATCCGGACACCAGAATCCCTTTTTCCGCGCTGCCGATAATCCGCGCCGCCTTTTCCATAAGCTG
>DAOSYC010000024.1:26509-28961 GCA_035380905.1 Spirochaetota bacterium
GCCTCATAGGCGGTGACGGGGCCCGTGCTCACCAGCGCCGTATAGGCCCGTGCCTCGTATTCCGAAAGTCCCAGTTCCGTGAGACAGTTTATTGCATTAGTAACTACCATAGTAGTTACTAATTATATCACCCCCCGATTCCGTCAACAAAAAAATGCGTGCAGCAATTTTTGTTGACTTTTTCAGTTTTCATTCAGCACTTATTTACTATGCAAATATCGATTACACCATTCAGGGATGGCAGGTTTGCCCTTTCGGTTTCGTATAACAATACCAGGCAGGAAACCTTTGAGCAAAGTAAAATGCAGCTTCCCGTATTTTACCTTATAGCCAATGAATAAAATATGGTACATGTAATATATCCCTAAAGAAAACCATGAATGTTTTGATGCAAAACAGGTGTGTAAGAATTCCGGAATACCTATATGAATGAATCACAAATTATACTGTACAACTCCCCAGGAGGCAACATCCACATTGAAGTACTATACAATGATGACACCTTCTGGCTTACACAAAAAAAAATGGCTGAATTGTTTCATGTTGCAGTTCCGGCTATCAGTAAACATCTCAAAAACATCTTCGAAAGCAGGGAACTGGAGGAATGTTCAGTTATTTCCAAAATGGAAACAACTGCATCCGACGGGAAAAAGTATCTTACTTCATTATATAATCTTGATGCGGTTATAGCTGTAGGGTACCGGGTAAACAGTGTTCAGGCCACGCAATTCCGCATATGGGCTACTAAAACCCTCAAAGAGTTTATTATTAAAGGCTTTGTACTGGACGATGAACGGCTCAAACAGGGCAAACGCCTGAGTAATGACTACTTTGACGAACTTATCGAACGGATTAGGGAAATCCGTGCAAGTGAACGAAGATTTTACCAGAAAATCACCGACATTTACGCCCTTTCCGTCGACTACGATAAAAATTCCCCCCTAACAAAAGATTTTTTTGCCACAGTACAGAATAAACTCCACTGGGCAATTACCGGACAAACTGCAGCTGAAATCATCTATAATTCTGCTGACGCGTCCAAAATGTATATGGGTCTTACAAACTGGAAAGATGCTCCGGACGGGAAAATTTTAATATCTGACATTACTGTTGCCAAGAACTACCTCAGCGAAATACATATACGGGAACTGAACCGCATCGTTTCAGCGTATCTTGACCTTGCAGAAAATCGCGCTGAGCGGCAGATCGTTACCAAAATGGAAGAGTGGATAACCTTTCTCAATAATTTTCTGGAACTATCAAATTATCCGATACTTCAAGACAAAGGCGGGGTTAGTGCGCTTGAAGCCAAAATTAAAGCCGAAAAGGAATATAAAGTATATCGAAAGACCCAGGACGCGAACTATATATCAGATTTTGATAAAGAAATTAAAAGGATTAAAGATAATAATGAAGACTATCAGTAAAAAGATTCTCTTCAATTTTTCTTGACTTTTTTGATGCACAATCGGCACTTATTTACTATGCAAATATCGATTACACCATTCCGGAAGGGCAGGTTTGCCCTTTCGGTCCCGTATAACGAAGTAATCCTCGGTGAACTGAAGTCCATTCACGGACACTGGTGGCACCCCGGCGAGAAGCTGTGGTCATTCCCGGACAGGCAGGAAAACCTGGACCGCATCCTCGCGCTGTTCTGTGATTATGATCGTGCACCTGTAACAGCGTATGGCCAGGAACTCACTGCCGCATTTCATGACGAGCTGAAACTGATGAAGTACAGCCGTGTAACGGTGAAGCACTACCTTGCATGCGTCAGGGAGTACCTTGCGTTTTGCGGAGAGCACGCGGAAGACCATAGCGGCACCATACGGTTCTTTCTCCTGGGTAAGATTGACGGCGGCGCCTCGTCTTCATCGATCAACGTGTACCAGAGCGCACTGCGCCTTTTCTGCCGGAAGGTCCTCAATATCGACATCAACGATCTGCCGGAACGCCCTTCAAAGGACAAGTCCCTGCCGAAAGTGCTGAGCATTGAGGAGGTGCGCCTTATTTTTCAACATACGGAAAACCTGAAGCACCGCACAATTTTGATGCTGATATATTCCGCGGGACTCAGGGTAAGCGAAGCCGCCACCATGAAGGCTGCGGACATTGACACTGACCGGAATATCATCCACATAAAAATGGCGAAGGGGAGAAAGGACAGGATCACCCTGCTGGCCGACAGCTTCAAGACGATACTGGCTGAATATGTTGAACAATACAAACCGGAGAACTGGCTCTTTGAAGGGCAGATGCCCGGCAGCCATATTACTATCCGCACCATCCAGAAAGTCTTTTCGAATGCTGTCGCGCGCGCCGGGATCACGAAGGAGGTCTCGGTGCATTCGCTCCGGCATAGTTTCGCGACGCACCTCCTGGAAAAGGGGACCGATATCCGGTATATCCAGGACCTTCTGGGTCATGTAAACACGAAAACAACGATGAT
>DAOSYC010000025.1:0-12328 GCA_035380905.1 Spirochaetota bacterium
TCCACAGTGCCGGGAATACCGGAAAGGGTTTCGCCAGAAGCAATCCGCCCGGCAATTTCCTCAATCTGGAGCTCCCCCATGCCGTACACAAGAATGTCGGCTTTCGCGTCAAGAAGTATGGAACGGCGGACCCGGTTATTCCAGTAATCATAATAGGGGAGCCTCCGCATGGATGCCTCAATGCCGCCCATGACAACCGGCACATCGCGGTACACAGATTTTACGAGATTGCAGTACACAAGGGATGCCAGCTTCGGGCGTGCCCCACCCACCCCGTCAGGGGTATACGGATCGTCATTCCTCACCTTTTTGAACGCGGTATACATGGAGAGAGAGGAATCAATATTCCCCGCGGTAACGGCAAAAAAGAGCCGGGGTTTTCCGAAAATGGATACAGAAGAAGGTTCTCTCCACCGGGGCTGTGAAATAATCCCTACACGGTACCCTTTCCCGGACAGGACACGTCCCACGACAGCAGCGCCGAATGAGGGATGATCAACATATGCATCTCCGGTTATAATCACCACATCAACATAATCCCAGCCACGTTCCCTCATTTCTCCGGAAGTGACCGGCAGAAAACTCCCCCGCAGATCATTATTTTTCAACAGCGGTACCCATTCCGATACAAAAAGTTTAAAATCATCATATTGTTATTTACAAATATATCACGCTTTGGTTAGTAATAACATATACATTAATATTTACATTGCAATTACAACACATTATCCGCTATCCTGAAAGTAAAAATAACAGGAAATACATTATTGAAACACGAGATAAAGAAGTCCCCCCGCGGGGGATTCATGGGAATACTCCCGGCAATCCGGCATGAGTGAACAATGAGGGAAATAATTACCACGAATTCATCTGAGGAATCATTTACCCTGGGGCGGCGCCTGGGACAATCGGCACGCCCCGGTGACGTCTACGCGCTCTCCGGAGAGCTGGGATGCGGCAAGACAATTATTGCAAAAGGCATTGCCGAAGGAATCGGCATAACAGAAGATATTACCAGTCCCACCTTCACCCTCCTGGAGATATATGAGAACACAGTTCCCCTGTATCATTTTGACCTGTACAGAATCGAACACGACGCGGAACTTGATCATCTGTACTTCGAAGATTATTGGGAGGGAAACGGTGTATCAGTCATTGAATGGGCCGAGCGTGCCGGAACCCGGCTTCCTGACACCACCGTTCATGTCACCATTGAATATATAAACAGCACCACAAGGAGAATTGCGATTGAACGTCCTGACAATTGACGCTGCGACAGAAACTGAAATTGTTGCGGTAACCGCCGGAAATTCTTTTTCCGATAAAACCAAGATAGTGGAGATATCACACTCCGTTACTCTTTTTGAAACCATTCACAGTGCGCTGAAAGAACTGAATATAACCATCCACGATATCAACTGTATCGGTGTCGGCACAGGCCCCGGCTCATTCACCGGCATCAGAATTGCTGTGACAACCGCGCGAATGCTCGCCCAGATTCTTGATGTCCCCCTTGTGGGGATTGCCACACAGCTGATATTCGCGTGCTCCGCTGACGCGAAACCCGGCACACTGCTCCTGCCTGCTTTTGATGCGAAAAAGAAACGGGTGTTTGGCGCACTGTACAGAATAAGTGATGACCCCCTCTCGCCCGAAGAGATCATTGCCCCCGGGGATTACCCCATGGAATATCTGGCACAGGGGGCTGAACCCGGATCGCCCCTTATTGCCGTCGGGAGCGGCTCCGGGAAGTATCACGACGTCATTGTGGAACACATACCCGGCGCGGAGATCAGATCGCCATTCATCCCGTCAGGGATACAGGCATGCCGTATTGTGGAAAAGACATATAATATCAATCCATCGGATTTTTCAGATTTCACCAAGGTCCTTCCGAACTATGCACGAAAATCCGATGCCGAAGTCCTGAAAGATCTGAAAGCAAAGGAGAAATAATTTTATGTCCGCATCACATGTTGCGAGATGAATCTTTCGCATTCGATGATACTACAGTGTATTATATTTTTTTCCGCGGTGTTATTGAATACGGCATGTGTGTATATTTCATATCCCCTGGTGCATCGCGACACAGGGCGTTTTGCGGGAATTCTATCTGCCGCGGGAACCGGTTTTCTTATTGTCTTTCACTCTCTTCTTTTTTACCATCTGTATCACGGTACTGTTCCCCTCAATACCGGCTCACTATACAATCTCTTTTTTTTCTTTTTCTCTGTACTCTGCATCTTACGTATGATAATCATCAGTAGATATTCTAAAACCATGGCAGCGGGACTGGACCTGATACACGAAAGTCTTGAGAAATATCATTCGATTTTCGCGAATTCGAACGAAGCGTTCCTCCTCTTTATGGTGGACGATGATGTCCGCGATGGCACATTTATTGAAGCCAACAATGCCGCATGCAGCCTCCTGGGCTACAGTGCTGATGAAATTAAAACCCTTTCGATCGATACTGTAATAATTAAATCCAGCTTTTCAAGCATCACTGAATTCAAACAGGTGCTTCTTTCCAGTAATCACAACACCTTACAGATGCAGGCGCGTACAAAAAGCGGGCTGGCGATCCCTGTGGAGATAAGCTTTCATGCGTATTCAATGAAACAGCAGAACTACATCCTCATGATAATGCGGGACATAACAGAGCGGATTCTCCATGAGCAGAAGATACATATCGCCCTGAAAGAAAAAGAAATTCTGCTGTATGAAATACATCACAGAGTCAAAAACAACCTGCAGATTATCTCGAGCCTTCTCGACATGGTAACCATGCGCATACAGGACCAGTCTGCTCTGTCATTTCTGAAGGACCTTGAATCTAAAATTTTTACGATGTCCATACTCCATACTCATCTATACAAACATGAACGTTTTGACTCAATTAATATCAACGAATGCCTTCGGGACATCATTCAACATATTGGAAGGCTTTACAATACTGACAGGATCCTCATCCATATTGACTGCCCCAACATTTTCATCCCCATTACTATCGGGATACCCGTCTGCCTTGTCATCAATGAAGCGCTTTCAAATGCCACACTCCATGCATTTGACGCAGATGAAGCAGATAGAATGTGTACAATATGGATCTGCGTTTCAGAAAAACCAAATGGCGAACTATGCGTTTCTGTTCGCGATAACGGCAGGGGCTTTCCGGATTCGATTGACATTGACACCACAGCAAGTATCGGCATAAAATTAATGAGGACAATCACACAGGACCAGTTAAAAGGTTCCTTTTCCATTCATAACAACAACGGAACTGAAGTTCTGCTGCAGTTTTACAGCAGGTAGCGGTATATTGTTTTTTAAGAATCATTTACGAAAAATTTATTGATATATTTTAACCGATTTGTATATAATAAGATTCTCGCTAAATTTACAACCCATCCAACACGTGAAATGGTCCGGGAGATGCAGATGAAAAACATTATGGTTGTCGATGATGAGGCGTTAATATCAACACAACTCGAAGAACGCCTTACGCTAATGGGTTACAATGTTGTGGGCCGGGCATCATCAGGAGAGGAAAGTGTGGTGATGGCAAAACATGTCCTTCCTGATGTCATTCTCATGGACATTGTTATGCCAGGGGAATTTGACGGCATTGCCGCATCTGAAATTATTATTAACGAACTGAACATTCCCGTCATATTCATAACCGCCTATGGCGACGACAAATATATTGACAGGGCTAAAAAACTCAATCCCGCGGGATATATCCTGAAACCGTTTCACATCGACGAGGTGAAAGCTGCCATTGAAATTGCCACCACGAGAAAGATGCTTCCTGAAAAACCTGACAGCATAATCGAACGGTTCCGGCTTGTTGCCGATTCAATTCCATACGGCATTATCCTTATAGATTCCGACTCCAGCATCACCTTCTGGAACAAGGAGATGAAATACCTTCTCGGCTACGACGAATACGAAGCCTTCCGGAAACCATGCACATTCTTCATGGAACTAACATCAAAACTTGCGATACAGCAGGTGCTAGATTATTTCACCACATGTGAGGTAACCGCAAAAGTACCCGTGGAGCGGGAAATAACCGCGCTCGGGAAAGACGGGACCGCCGCAGCCCTTGACCTTTTTCTTTTTCAAATTACCGACTCGCACCATTACATGACCGCCTGTTTTATACGTGACATAACTGACAAAAAAAACAAGGAAATGGAAATAATGACCGCCCTCCGCGAGAAGGAAACACTTTTCCGGGAAACAACCCATCATGTAAAAAACGATCTCCAGATTATATCAAATCTTCTCTTTTTGCAGTCACGTAATATCAATGATAAAAACATACAGGACCTTTTCAAAGAATGCAGCAACCGCATACAATCAATTTCCATGGTCCACCAGATGCTGTATTGCTCAAAAGAATCCGGGCAGATCAATTTCCGTGATTATATAAAATGCATACTTGAAAATCTCTTCAACGCATACCGGAGAAAAGAGCTGTCGGTACAATTTGACATGAAACTTGACGAAGCATTCCTTGACATGAAGCGTTCACGCTCATGCGGCCTGATTATCAATGAGCTGGTAACAAATTCGTTCAAGCACGCATTCAGCCGCTCATCAGGCAATAGTATATTTATACGTTTTCACAGAATACAGCCCGATGGTCCCTTTTCGCTGGTTGTCGGGGACAACGGCTGCGGCATTCCCGATGACGTCAACATCAACCAGCCCATGACAATGGGACTCCAGCTTGTGCACCTTCTTGTCATGGACCTCAGGGGGCACCTGGAGCTTAAAAGAAACAACACCACAGAGTTCACTGTCACATTTGTTTGATACTGTTCTGTATATCCATTACCGCCAGAAACGCTTCATGAATTGCGTCATTCAGTTTTGCGGGACGTTTCCCGTCCCCTATCACATAGAAGAGTATCCCTGTTACTGCAATCCTGTCCGCCAGCGTCCGCTCTGAAACTGAACCCGCTGCAATAACGATATCATCAAACTTTTTTTCATGAACAGCACCATCTTTTTCGTATACTACAGTGCTGTTCCTGACAGACCTCACCTTTGCTCCGGTAATTGTTGTAACTCCCAGACGAGCGACATCTCCCGTCAGGACCCACCGGGTCGACTTCCCCACATCGGCGCCGGTTTTCGGGAGCATTTCAAACACGGTTACATCCTTCACCCCTTTCGAGACAAGCTCCTTCAGGCGTTCAACGCTTTCACCGCTATATACAAACAGGAAGTGAAGCGTTTCGGGCGATATCGTTCCCTTTTCAGCGAGAAAATGCGCGGTTTCAAGCCCCACTGCTCCCCCGCCGATAACGGCAATCCTCCTTCCAAGGGGGGGATCATCCCTGAGCACCTTCCATGCCGATATGACGTGGTCGTCATCAATTCCATCAATGGGGGGAGCCGCAGGTCCCGCCCCCTCCGCGATAATCACATAATCCGGATGCTGACCGGTAATCATATCGATCGAGACCGGGCTATTAAGCGAAACCGTAATATTGGGGCGGTCAATCATCGCACGGTAATACCGCAGTATCTCATGAATCTCCTCCTTGTGCGGCGGGACTCCGGCAATCCAGAGCTGTCCCCCTATATCAGCCTCCTTCTCATAAAGTGAAACATTATGTCCGGCTTCCGCCGCCCTCACGGCAGCCTCAAGCCCGCCGGGTCCGGCCCCCACCACCATAATATTTTTTGGAGTTTTCGTTTTGTGTATGATACGGACACCTTCATATCCTGTCCGGGGATTGACGATACAGAAAACAGGCTGCCCGCTGAAAATGGTATCAGTACATCCCTGGTTGCAAGCCACACAGGGCCGTATCTCACTGACACGTCCCGTATTCGCCTTCACGGGCCACTCGGGATCAGCAAGGAGCACCCGTCCCAGATTCACCATGTCCGCAACACCGTCCCTGATGATCTGTTCCGCGGTAACAGGATCCGAAATCCTGTTTGACGCCATGACAGGCACCGATACCGCCCGCTTTATATTGAGCGCCAGATATGAATAAGCAGACCTTGGTACCCGCATCGGAAGCTGGGGAACCCGTGCCTCATGCCATCCGCCGGTTACGTTAATGAGGTCCACACCCGCCTCTTCATAGACCCGGGCAAAGTCCTGCGCCTCCACATCGGTATTACTGCCGGGTATAAAATCATTCCCCGCCATTCGTATTGTCACGGGGAAATCCGGCCCGAGACGTTTCCTCATTCCTTCTATTATTTCACGCGGGAACCGTGTCCTGTTCTCAAAGCTCCCCCCGTATTCATCGGTCCGGATATTCCTGATGGGGGAAAGAAACTGCGTAATCAGATATCCCGCGGAGGCAATTATTTCCACACCATCAAATCCTGCTTCCTTCGCCCGCTCAGCGCCCCTGATGAAATTTTCTATGGTTGCCTTTATATCGTCTATTGTCATTTCCCGCGGCGTTTCCTTGGAATAATTGTTGTATACCGATGAAGGCGCCATGGGGGTTTCACCGTCAATCAGCCAGGACACGGCGTATCCCCCCGCATGAAAGAGCTGTACCCATGCACGGGCCCCTTCACCTTTAATTATATCAGCGCATTTTTTGAATGCCGGGATAGTATCATCCCCCGAAAGGGAAAGCGTGACCCCCATACCCCCTACTTTATCAATACCCACAGGACCAACGGTGACAATCCCCGCCCCCCCCCGTGCTTTTTCCCTGAAATAATCATAATATCTGTCATTCATGGAACCATCATTGGAATAGAGCAGACCCATTGAGGGATATGCAATCCGGTTTTTCACTTCAACGTTATTGATCATAATGGGGCTGAAAAGTTGTGCAAACATAGGGGCCTCCTGTAGAAATGTAATTATGTGTCGCTGCGGATTCCTCTTCCCACAAGTTCATACATAAAGCTGCGGAACTCGCTGTCAGTTATTTCCATAAAACGAAACAGGCCGATTTTCTTATACTGCAGCATCCCTTCTGAAACAGCGGCAAGAAACATTGCCAGCAGCTTCGGGTCTATGGGCCTGAAAATACCTTCCTGTATCCCCTGCAGAATCGGAGGCTCCACTACTCCTGTGACCTCCGCCATTTTCTTTATTATTATATCCTCACCTTCGCCCTTACTGCCGCTGTATTCTGCCTTATACTCCATGAGTATATTATAATAGTCCCTGTGCCGGTCAAAAAAACTGACAAAGGAGTCAAATATTGATATAAGCTTTCTGCTGGGAGTGTCCTGCTTCATTTCACTTTCATGAAACAGGGACACAAGCATATCCCCCGCTTCAAAACATATTGCGCGGTACATCTCCTTTTTATTTTTAAAATGATGATACACCGCGCCTGTTGTCAGTCCCGCTGCCGCGGCAACCTGCCTCAGAGACACGCCGTTATACCCCTTCTTTAAAAACAATGTACGCGCGGTATTTAATATATGTGTTCGACTGTTCTTTCTCTCCAGGGTTTTCTCCATCCGGACATGCTGCAATATCCGTCAACCGGTGATTACGCAGAACAATTTCTGCAGATAAAACATAACACTGTTATGTTTTATCTGCAGAAATTGTCAACCATAAAATAACATTTTTCAGCATTGCTGTACTGCTGCTGACCCATTCAATAAACGCATATCACAGAGACCGAAAACTATTAATTACTGTTGACACCCTGTAAAACCGCCGGATACTGTGAATATCCTATCATTAAAGAGAAGGTATATTATGAGCTATACTACAATCGAATATGAAGTAATCGAGAAGGGCGTAGGTCTCCTGTCCCTTAACAGGCCTGACGTATACAACGCAGTAAACCATCAGATGATGGAGGAACTGGATGACTTCTGGAGAGAACGGCTCTATGACCTCGACACAAAAGTCATAATACTGAAAGGAAACGGGGAAAAGGGGTTCTGCGCTGGTCTTGACATGAAGGAAACACTGGAGATGGCTCCGAAAATGAATAGCCAGGAGTTCTACCGCTTTCAGGCACGCCTTGCCAGGATCAACCTTGCAATGCGCCGCGCGCCGCAGCCGATCATTACCGCAGTACATGGCGCCGCAGCGGGCCAGGGGTTCAGCTTTGTCCTCGCCTCCGACATACGGGTAATCTCACCTGATGCACGGTTCTGCGCCGCCTACATCAATATCGGGCTCGGCGGCGCCGACATGTCATGCAGCTATTTCCTCCCGCGGATGATCGGCTCAGGGAGGGCCTATGAGTTCATGTATACCGGACAGTTCATGTCCTCGGAAGAAGCGGTAAACCTGGGCCTTGTAAGCAAAATGGTTGACCGTGACAAGCTTCTTGATACCGCGAAAGAATACGCGTCGATTCTTATGACAAAAAACCACTTCGGCCTTCGCCTCACAAAGGAGGCAATCAATATAAATATTGACGCCGGCGGCCTTGAAGCTGCCCTTAACATGGAAGACCGCAACCAGGTAATGCTCAGTATGGAGCTTTTTAAACAGGTGAAATAATATCTGACCACAAAAAAAAGGGGCTGACCCGTTACACTCGGGTCAGCCCCTTTTTCGTTTCTATACTGTACTATTTATTTCTTCTTCGGTGCGGCTTTTTTTGCCTTCGCTTTTGCTTTTGGTGCAGCCTTTGCCTTCGGTGCAGCTTTTTTTGCTGCCGCAGGTTTTGCAGCGCCGCCTGCCTTTCCCTGAAGCTTTATACCCATTTCTTTCTGGATTTTCTGTGCTTCCTCAACGGTCCGGAGAATCACCTCTTCCACTGAAGGCACATCATGGATAATACCCTGGCACTGGCCTATAAGCTGTACGCCTTTTTTAAGGTCACCCTCAGTGGCTGCCTGAATTTTGTCGAATGCAGTCGCCATGTGGGCAAGGGTCATCATGGTCTTCGGGCCCTGTGCAATCATGCCGAGCATCAGTTTAAAGAAAGGAAGATTCATGTCACGGGCGATTCTGGGTCCTGCGATGATTGCCCGCGGGAGGCTCATTCCGCGCCTGATTGCCCTTTCTGCTGCCGGAGTCTTAAGGACACGGCAGTTCAGCCCGTCAAAACGGTTTGAATAAAGGGTATCCTGGATTCCCGACTCAAGCTGCTTCTGGATTGTGTCCTGATGTACAGGGCTTTCCTTTGTCATTGAGAGACGGGTCCCCATACCGATACCTTCCGCACCCAGAGCAAGGGCTGCGGCAAGTCCCCTTCCGTCAGCAAATCCGCCTATTGCGAGAACAGGAATGCTCACCGCGTCAACAATCGCAGGAACAAGGACCATCGTTGTTGCAAGTCCGCCGTGCGCAGCCGCTTCATGTCCGGTAACCTGAAGGGCGTCCGCTCCCGCTTTTTCCGCTGCAACAGCGTGTTTTTCAGTAGTAACTGTGGATATTACCTTTCCGCCGTATTTGTGTACACGCTCAATGATATCATCACCGCGTCCGAGAGAGATATTCACAACCGGCACCTTCTCCTCAATGAGGACCTCGGCATTTTCACGCGCCCCCGGCATCAGGAGGGTACAGCCCGCGCCGAAAGGTTTGTCGGTCAGTTCGCGGATTCTCTTAATTGACGCCCGGGTCATCTCCGGTGTAAGAGGCCCTGTGGCGAGATATCCCAGTCCCCCGGCGTTTGAAACAGCGGCCACCAGTTCCGGAACACTGATCCAGCTCATGCCGGGAAGGATGATCGGGTATTTAATTTTAAAAAGATCGGTAATTTTTGTTCTCATACGAAACTCCTTTAAAAAAAATTTTTCTAAAACGGCATATTGCATCCGTTTCGTAGTATGTAGTCCTTAATGAAGCCTACTCATCAGCCGCGTTCCCCAGGAGGGCCAGGGCCTCATCAAACCAGGAAATCCATGAAGCCTCATGAGTTATTCCCCGCCGCAGATTAAGGTAGCGGAATTTTGCCTTCATTGACATTTGTTCAACATCGGGAAAATATTCCCTTTCCCGCTCACGATATACATTCAATTTTTCTTCGTGGATTTTCCTGCGCCGCAGAATTTCGTCAATAATAATATGTATCGGCACAAGATATCCCACATGAAATTTTGCGAGGAGGTCCTCTTTTACCGGGGACGGCTCCGTCGGCCCCGCGATCCATTCCACAAGGTACTGCGTGCCTTCATCAGTGACCCTGTAAATTTTCTTGTGGGGCCTGTCCTCCTGCTGCACCACCTCGGAAACCACCAGCCCCGTCCTTTCCATTCTGGCGAGTTCCCGGTAAATCTGCTGATGGGAGGCCTTCCAGAAAAAACCAAGGGAACTGTTGAACTGTTTCGCAAGGTCATACCCGCTGCAGGGCTTATCACCCATAAGTGACGCCAGGATTGCGTGCGTTATTGCCATAGTATACCGGAGCTCCGTTAATTACAGAAGGCCGGAAACGCGCGAGATCTCCTCTTTCGCTTCCTTCGCCATCCGTTCAATAAGCTCTTTACATGTCGGCACATCATTCACCAGCCCCACGGACTGCCCCATCATCATGGGAGCAAGATCAACATTTCCGGTTTCCCATGCCTCCTGCACCCTTTTCCCTGAAATCAGCGGCAGCAGGTCCTCAAAACCGCACCCCTTCGCCTCAAGGGCAAGAACATCCTCCACAACCCTGTTGCGGATAGCGCGTCCCTGCAGGCCTATACTCTTGCAGATCAGCGCGGTATCATTTTCATGACGCTTCAGGAGGTCCTGCTTTATATTATCATGGACTTCGCATTCTTTTGTCGCCACAAACCTGGTTGCCATCATGACACCGTCAGCACCAAGCACCATTGCCGCCGCCATTGAACGTCCGTCGGCAATCCCGCCAACAGTTACAACAGGGACTTTGCACACATCCTTAATCCTCGGCGTAAGCACCATGGTGGTAACATCATCATTCAGCGGATGCCCCCCCTCTTCGATTCCCGCAGCATAAATCCCGTCATACCCCGCCTTCACCGCATGCTCGGCATGGCGTACCGAACCGACTTTGTGAAACAGCTTCACCCCCGCGTTCTTCAATGTTTCCACCATCTCTTTGCCCACAGCTTTATCAAGGGGGGCACCGGAAATTTCAAGTCCCGCCACCTTCTCCTCAGCGCACACACGGAGATACATTTTATGCTGCTCCGGTCCGATATGCACCGATGGAAGAATTGTGACATTTACCATAAAAGGCTTATCTGTCAATGCCCGGGTTTCCCTGATCGCATTCCGGAATTCCTCTTCCGTGGGATAATTCCCCGCAGTGAGGTTCCCCAGCCCACCGGCGTTCGATATCGCGGCGCATAGCTTCGGCGTACACAGCCACATCATGGCGCCGCATATAATCGGATACTCGACACCGAACATTTCAGTAATTGCTGTTTTCATATACATCCTCCCTGACTTTCCTGGATAAATATTTCATACACATACAACAAGGCAGAAATACAATATGCAAATAAGTGCATATTCAATCATGGAAATAATAATTATTTTGTCAATAAAAAACAACTGAAAACTCCGGAACAAAAAACCCCCCTGAACTATTCTTCGGGGGGGCGATATATCTCTGCATCCTGAATGTTTTGAAAAACAGACAATCCGCATAGCCGGCATTCCCCCTTTTCGCGGTACACAAAAAAGGGGGTAATAGACGTTATTTTATTGTTGTATCAAGCTTTTTCTTGACCTTCTTTGCCTCGGCAACAATGTTCTTCATAATCTGTTCAACGGTTGGGGTGTCATGAATAATTCCCGTGATCTGCCCCATGGGAAGTACTCCTTTTTCGTTGTCCCCCTCCATGGTGCCCACAAGAAATGCTTTAAACCCGATGGCCATCCGCGCCATCTGCATGGAACGTTTGAATCCGGAAAACATGATACCCACCGCAAGTTTCAGCCATGGAAACCCCAGCATGTCCGCAATCGCTTTCGACCTGACCAGAGCGCTGAAGGGGTTCAGCTTCTTTTTAATGAGACGGTTTGCCCCCCTGGTATTCAGGACCCTTGCCTTGAGGCCGTCAACTTTATCGGTATACACTGTATCATATACATCGCTTTCACTGCTCTTCCGTTTTTGTGTTTCATGCACAGGGCTTTCAACAGAATTCATGAACCTCGTTCCCATGGCAATACCCTCAGCTCCGAGTGAAAGCGCCGCCGCAAGACCGCGTCCGTCAGCAAAACCACCGGCGGCGATAACAGGAATATCAACCACATCGGCGATGCTCGGAATAAGCACCATTGACGTTACCGCGCCGCCGTGCCCCGCGGCCTCATGGCCCGTAACAATCAGCGCGTCAGCGCCGTCACGCTGCGCGGCAAGGGCATGTTTCGCCGTGGTGACTGTCGCAATAACCTTCCCGCCGTATTTGTGCACTTCTTTCGCGATCC
>DAOSYC010000025.1:12428-28405 GCA_035380905.1 Spirochaetota bacterium
GTGGTGACTGTCGCAATAACCTTCCCGCCGTATTTGTGCACTTCTTTCGCGATCCAGTCCCCCTTACCGAGAGCGTAATTAACCACAGGGACCTTGTTCTCTATCAGTATTTCCGCGTTCCTCTCGGCACCGGGAAAATACAGTGTCACATTTGCCGCGTAGGGTTTTTTTGTGAGTTCCTTAATCCGCGCAAGATATTCACGGGTCTCTTCCACACCGAGCACCCCTGTAGCCAGTATCCCGAGGCCCCCTGCGTTGGAAACCGCGGCAACCAGTTCCGGTGTGCTTATCCAGCTCATACCGGAAAGAATAATCGGATATTTAATTTTAAAAAGATCAGTAATGCGGGTTTTCATAAAAAAATCTCCTGATAATTATATTTGACAATACCATGCGATACAGCACTGAACGCAGCACGTTCCCCGCCCTTTTTCAACAGCAGGAACGTCTTTATTTTCTACACATAATGCATGCTGCACATGCTCCAGGGACCGCAGAAGAATCAGCATTCCCCGCTGTCACCACTGCAGACATACGCAGTTACTGTTTCAAAAAATAGTAATTACCGTATGTGTCAATAATAAAAGAGAATTTTTTGATGAAGGGGGCTACCCTGCGTCAGGAGGGTTTTCTCTTGTCTGATTGTCTGCCGGAGGCTGCAGATCATAGTTATTGAGAATTTTATATATCTCCCATAATGAAAAAAACAGCGTCAGCAGAATAGGCCCTATCAGGACACCGGCAAGGCCGAACGCCTGAATACTGCCGAGGAGGAGAAAAAAGAAGATGATTGGATGAAAGTTTAATTTCTTGCCGAAGATATTCGGTTTCGCAACATTTTCAAGGACCAGATACCATACCATACACCAGATACTCACAAATATCGCAGCCCAGTATTTCCCGATTACGACAAAAAAGAGTACCGCCGGCACCCATACCAGTGACGTGCCTATTACCGGTATCAGCGACAGCACCGCGGCAATGCTTCCCCACAACAGAGGCATGCTTAATCCGCCAACATACAGCCCTATCCCCACCATGAAACCCTGGAGTATCATGATAAGCAGGTTTCCCGCGAGAAGAATTTTTATCACATCTTTCAGCCGGTCCACAATGTCCCGTTCTATATCGTCCGGAAAGGGAAGGATCCGGTAAAATGACTCCTCAAGCCTGTAGGCATCCTTGAATAGAAAAAACAGTATCAGAATCATGAAGAAAAAATTTACCGCCAGCTTGAGTGAAAACGTCACAAGGCTCGTAAGGTTCGCGAATACCGCCAGAGACGTGTTCTGGACCATCTGGAGCGCCTTCTGAATTATCTCACCACGGCTGATGTGAAAGTTATCGTCTATCATCGAGAAAATCGCGCTCTGATCAATCCATCTGTTAATCGACGCAACGCTTATATTTGTCTGAATATATATATACAGCTCATAGGCCTGGTTTGCGAGGGAAAGGAGCAGAAAAAACATCGGCAGAAGAATCAGGACGATAATGAGGACCACCATGATACTGGCCCCTGCAAAACGTTTTTTCACATACTGGAGTATTTTATCATGGAGTGGCCGCAGCGCCATATATGTTATAAGGGCGAACAGAAACGGCCAGAAATAAAAACGGTAGATATACCCAAGCCCGAAAATGACACAGCTGAAGAGCACGAAGAAAAGCCTCACCAGCTTCCGGTTTTCCTTGAGTCTGAAATATGAATCACTTTTTTCCAGCATAAAGTTCCCTTTCTGCGCTGCCGGCGCCTGCCGGTACCGGCAGCGCTGTCAAGGATGAAACCTCTCAACCTTCACTTGGTTAGATAATGAGATAAATCAGCAGCTATTTTCTGAATAGCGTGATCAAGATATTGCGGATCTGCGATTCGCTTCCGGTATTCTTCAATTAGTTCAGAATCGCCGGATATTTTACCCTGCTTTATCTCACGATCCTCCTTGTTCATGAGATTTTCCATATCTACACCCCTTTTCAGGTCCCCCTGCTCCTCCTTGAGCAAGGTTCTCAGACCATATTAATCATTCGGTATAAACGAAAAACCACTTAACTATTCTTTACAAAATACGGCCCTTTTTCCCTTCTTTTTTATTTACGAATCTCTGCCAAAAAGATGCAATATACTCACCACTTACATGTGAGTTGGATGAGTAAAATAATGTATAATTAGTTGAAATTTTTCATGTTTCATTTATAACATCATATTACCTGATAATGTCTTCAACCCAGAAAATTTCACCCTTCTCATGGTACAGCAGGTCAAACCTGCACGTCACTGCCGTTGTATTATAGCGCCTGTTTTCCATAAGGAACCGCCTTGCGCATCGCCGGATGGTGGCCTTTTTCCTTTCACTGATGGAATACAGCGACCCGCCGTAAAAATCACAGTTTCTGGTTTTCACTTCCGCAAACACCAGCAGGCCTTCTTTCTCCGCGATAATATCTATCTCCCCGTATCTGCCGTTACGGTAGTTTCTGCAGACAATCGTAAATCCCTGTTCCGCAAGAAACACCGCAGCACGGTCCTCGCCCCAACGCCCGAGGTCTTTCTTCGCGCCGCTTCCGGACATACCACACCTCCGGTACTGTATGAATGATATTGTGAAACAGAAGGGTATGACAGGGGGGATATTACAGCACTTCGAGAAAATTTACTCCCGCTTCCTCCTCATCAAGGGCCTTCACTACATATAGTGATATTTCCTCGAGAAGATTGACAATTTTTGTTTCGGGAATCCGTTTTCCCTGTTCATCAAACACAAGCTTCACGATGGGGCGCATGGGCTTCTGGGGGACAGAACCCACCACAATTCCGGTACTATTGTCATTGAGGCGGACAAGGGACCCTATGGGATATACCGACATCCTGGAAAGGAACACCTTCAGGATAACCGGATCAAATTTATTCACTCCACTCGAGAGCAGATTCCTCATGGCATGATAAAAAAACTGCTTTTTCCGGTAGCTCCTGTTGGATATCTGCGCCTCATAGCTGTCCGCGATAGCGGCAACCTTCGCATACTCGCTGATCTCATGGCCCTTCATTCCCCGGGGGTAGCCCCTCCCGTCATACTGTTCGTGGTGCTGCAGCGACACCGCCGCGACAGAATCGCTCACCTGCCCCAGCTGCTTCAGCGCCCTGTACCCGTGAAGGGGATGGGTCCGTATAAGGTTATATTCCTGGTCGGTGAGATTTGACTGCTTGTTCATAATATACGGGGGGATTTTCAGCATACCCGCGTCAATAAGGAGCGTCGCGAGACCAAGTTCGTTCAGTTTATCCGGAGTATACTTAAGGGCAATACCGATTAATATCGAATAAAACGTGACATTTACCGAATGCACCACAAGATAATTTTTCCCTTCGTCAAGGCCATAGAGAAAAAGAAAAATATTACTGCTCTCCCCCATAAGGCGGACAATTCCGTCAAGGGCCTCTTCAAGGCCCGTCGTGGTAAATTTCTGATCGGTTTTGATGGCAGAATGCACCTTTTCCACCTCAGTGCACGCACGGCGGTGTACTTCAATGAGGTTTCTCCGTTTTTTCAAAAGGTTATTATAATTTTGAACAATCGCATCGACGTCAACAGGATGAAGCGCTTCAATTGTCTTTTCCAGCTTCAGGTCCGCGTCAGTGGAAATCAGGGTACCCGCTGTTTCGATACTGGCGACACCCCATTTCATGAGTTTTTTGATATCACCCTCTTTTATGGAAACATTTGCCCCCACCAGCATATTATTGCTGTCAATATATACGGGTTTATCAAACCGCATACCCGGTTTCAGGTCTTCTACGAGTATTTCTTTCATCTGGGACATTCTTTAGTATCCAAAACCGTCAAATTTTTTCCTGAATTCGCTGTTCATTCTGTAACAGTATCCAAATACTTCAGCCACAGCCCGGAACAGGTGTTCCGGTATTTCATCACCAGCATTCAATTCACTCAACACGCCGGCAAGATCAGGGTCGTTCACTATAGTAATTCCGTGTTCCCGGGCAAGTTCAAGAAGCTTCTCCGCAAGAATCCCTCTCGCGACAGCAAGCACCGACGGAGAAGCATCACCGCCGTCGTAACCGAGAGCTACTGCTTTCTTCCGGTCCATGTTATACCTTCAGATCAACACCGAACAGCGCCGATGAAGATTCGAAAGTCCCGATGCATTCTTTCAATACTTCGACACTGTTATATAGTGATATTGATATTTTTTTTTCAACAAAAATTTTTATTCTTTTATGCAATTCGTTTATATCTTTTTCCAGGAAATTAACAGCTTTCTCTTCTCTGCAGAATATACCTACATGCAGGGCTTCCTGAAAGTCCCGCACAAGGATGTCGATATAACCCAGCGCCGAAAATTCCATCCCCCACAGTACCGCGTTCCTCCCGTGAAGGAACCTCATCACCTTCCACTCATCCCCGTCCTCCACGGGTAATGCCCCCGTAAAAAATTCCCCTCCCTTTTCACCCGCCCCGAAAAGATACTTCACAATCATTTCAAGATCGTCGGCGGAAAGGTCCCCGGAAGCGGCAAGGTCACTCATATTCCGGACAACCGCATCGACCTGTTCCCGAAGATCCCCCCCACTGCGTGCATCGTGGAGGGACTTCTCATTCGTTCGCTTTCCGCCTCCAAGCAGGGCAAGGAGAGGAACAAGAAAATCACTATTAATACCGCTTTTCTGCAGAAAAAGATAAGAAAAAAAGGGCAGCGACTCCATTTTCAGGTCTTTTTTCATTATATTGTTCAGGAGGCGGATGATAACGGCCCCTTCATCCCCGGACTTCCCCGATCCGAAGAGCAGCAGATTCATGTCCATAATGGTGCGCACACTGCTTTTCAGCAGAGAGTCAGCCATCCCCTTCGAGAGCATCATCTTTCCTGAGACATCATTCAAAGTATATCCGGAAAGTTTTTCAAATTCGGCCGATATATTCTCCCGGCTCACCATGGAAAAAATGAAAGAAGAACCGCTCTTTTCCTTCATCACAAGAATGAAGCGGTCCTTTGAAGGAATCCCTGTCTCGAAACCCGCGTTAAGATGCTTCCCCTTAATATCAATAACCGCATTCCTGGAATCAAGGCGTTCAACGATCTTCGCCATGACCCGGCCCCCTTCAGGAATACCCCGCAGCATGTCCCGCACAGCGGCTTTACCGGAAATTTTTATAATGTTCTGGGAATTAATTTTCACGTGTTTCGCTGCACCCGGCAATTATTCAATATGGAAAACACTTTCACCATCAGAAAGAAAAAGTCTACAGTATGGAATTCATGTTGTCAACGGCAATAAATATCATGGTCCGCTTCTTTCATGTGACATATACCTGCAGGCAGGCTTCTGCCATTAAACCTCCTCCATGAGACTTGACAACTGATGTAGAATTACATCTTCATAATCATCGATTAAATATGTTAAGAAAAAGATTGCGGCAAAATCTCATTATTCTTGTTTTTAAGAAAAGATAAAAGGCCCCACTCCGGGGGTAGGGGTGGGATATGCGGACTGACTGATTCACCAGAAAACACCGGGAACAATTCATCAAACCATAAAAAAGACCCGCTCGTTTCCGAACGGGTCTCTCTGATTTTCACGAATTAAATAGTATTCTACAGACCGGTTGATACTGCTCTGAAACCGAAACCTACGTAAATTGCGAAATCATACTGGGCATTAATATCAGCTTCCATCGCAACTGTTCCCCCATCAGTAACATCGGCAGATTCAAATTGGTTGTTGGTGAGGTTATACCCGAAACGCCCCTGCACATCAACATAGTAGTATTCAGCAACAGGCATAATGAAACCAAGCATCAGGTTTCCCCAGAGGTCGATCTTCTTGTCCCATTCTGTTTCACCAGTGCCGCTGCTGTCATCGGACTGACCAACAAGGTATTTTCCGGAAAGACCTGCACCAATATAGAAACCGCCGGCTGTCAGGAATTTTGCCGAAACATAGGGTGCAAGAAACTGCAGGGTAAACTCACTATCAGGATCCGAACCGGTTCCAGCAATTTCAGCTTTCATATATGTATACTCAAGGCCAAAACCGATAAGAAAATTGGTAAGGTTCAGATTATACTCACCCTGCACATTAAACCCGTTCCCTTCAATATCTTCAGGATTCGGTACATTAGTTCCACCATAATCCAGCGAATCTGACTCAACAGTAAGACTTGAATACCCCAACCGTACGAAAATAACATCACTTGTTATGCCGTACTGCGCCTGGGCAGCGACGGTAACGCCCATAAATACAACAAGGGCTGCAACTACACCGAGTAATTTCTTCATACAAAATCCTCCAAAAAAAATTAAAAAAATTTTTGCTGTTACGCTTCTGTAAATATTTACGTAGTTTATACACTGCGGATAAAAGATTTGCAACAATTTTTCAGAATATTATGTCACTTTCTTCGGATTATCCCGTACCGGCATTACAGCGTCGTACCCGTACCATTCCCCGAAATCCATATCCCGGTGTATAAAATTTTATATTAGAGGAAGTTACAGAAATTTTTCTATATCGGCAAGTTTTTTTGTATATTTTTTTTTAAAATAAAGAGGGTGCGCTCATGCTCTTTACCGGCTCATAGGTGCGGCGGTGTACCGGGGAGGGGCCCTTTTCCATTATCATGGCCCGGTGAAACACCGTCCCGTATCCCTTATGCTGTCCGAAGCCATACCCCGGATAGCGCCCGTCAAGGCGTTCCATAATATAATCACGCCGGACCTTCGCTGCAATCGAGGCGGAGGCGATGGAAAGAGAAAGGCCGTCGCCGCCAATCACTGACCTCATGGCTACCCCGACATTGAAGCGGAAGTTGCCGTCCATCAATACCATATCCGGACATACCGACAGCCCCGAAACAAGCTTCCGCAGAGCATATTCTGTGGCGCCATTGATATTGAGCCTGTCAACAGTTTCATGGGACACAAGGCATGTGGAGACACAGAGGGCATGGGCCTCAATGCATGCAAGGGCCCTTATCCTGCCTTTATGAGTAAGTTTCTTGGAATCACGTACAAGGCGCAGAAGGTCGTCGGGGGGGCTGGCAAACAGTTCCGGGGGATACACCACGAGGCCCACTGCAAGAGGGCCCGCAAGGGCACCTCTCCCGGCTTCGTCGGCTCCGGCAATTACTGCCGTTGTATCAGTATAAAATTCAGATTCAATGTCAAAGGATACCGCTACGTGCGAATCCTTATTCGTTTTCTTTGGTTTCAACAGTTTCAGCAGCGGTTTCCTGCACAGCAGGTGCTTCCTGAACTGCTGTTTCAGGTACGGGGGTCTTTGCCGCAGCCTTTGAACCGCCTTTGTACCGGCGCTCTTTCAGTTTCGCTGATTTCCCTCTTCTTTCTCTGAGGAAATACAGTTTGGAACGGCGGATTTTCCCCTGTCTCACTACTTCAATTTTTGCAATCCGCGGAGAAAGCAGAGGAAATACACGCTCAACTCCTACATCATACGAGATTCTCCGGACCGTAAAGGTTTTGCCAATACCCTTGTTATTGATGGCAATAACAATACCTTCATAAATCTGGACCCTCTCCCTGTTACCCTCGACTATTTTGTAGTGAACCTTAACCGTGTCACCTATAGTGAAGTTGAGCTCCCTTTCAACCGGCTGCAGTTCCTTTTCGATTTCACGGATCAGCTTCATTGTTATTCTCCTCGTATTTTCCTAATAAGATATTCTTTATATAAATCGGGCCTGATGGACCTTGTTTTATCAATACTCCCTGCATGCCGCCACAGGTCAATCTTTTTATGGTCGCCGCTCAAAAGAACTTCCGGCACCGCCATACCTTCACAGACTTCCGGCCGTGTGTAATGGGGATATTCAAGCAGCCCGTTCTCAAAACTTTCGTCAAGCAGTGATTCGCTGTTTGACATAAATCCCGGCGCATACCGCGCCACCGCATCAAGGATCACGAGCGCCGCGAACTCCCCGCCGGAAATGATATAATCTCCCAGAGAAACCTCGTAATCCACACGGGACTCCACGACCCTGTGATCGACACCCTCGTAATTCCCGCAAACAATGCAGATATCCTTCGTTTCATACAGGTGTTTTACCATTTCCTGGTCCAGCACCTTCCCCGAAGGGGATGTCAGTACCACCATCGCCGCATCACCGGCAGTATCGTCAATGGCCCGGAAAAGCGGTTCCGGCTTCAGCACCATGCCGCTTCCGCCGCCGTATGTATAATCATCGCATCTCCGGTGACGGTCATCCGAATATGCTCTCAGATCAATTATATCGACATCAAGTATTCCCGACGTAACCGCTTTTCCCATGAGCCCCGTGGAAAGGGGACTGGCGAAAAACTCCGGGAACAGTGTAATTATTCTGCACTTCAATTATATACCGGGCCCTTACCCTTTTTCCTGAAATCATTACATGCGCCGTATCAGCGGGAAGGCAGGTTAGTCGTCAAGCAATCCCTCAACGGGGGTGATATCAATCCTGCCGCGGCGCAGTTCCTTCAGGTCAACCATGGTCTTCACGAAAGGGACCATATGCTGTTTTCCGTTGAGGTCGTTAATCAGAAGCACATCACCGTTTCCCGCCTTCAGGATGTCAGTAACAGTTCCGAACTTCACATCATCACGATACACATCACACTGAATGATATCATAATGATAAAATTCATCCGGCGGAAGTGAGGCCTTTGTTTCCTCCGCAAGAGACTGGGGGATAAAAAGTTCATTTCCCTTTTCTCCCATTGCCTGGTCACGGTCTTCAACGCCTTCCAGGGCAATCAGGAACAGGGCCCCTTTCTGCTCAATGGATTCCAGAATCCGGCGGGGATAATAATTCTCCCCTTTTTTAAGGAACACTTCCTGCCCGACATCAAAGCGTTCCCGTATATCAGTCGTAACAAAAACTTTAAGGCGCCCATGTAACCCATGAGCGCCTGTTATTTTGCCAATTCGTAAGTATTGCACATTAATCAGTCAAGTATTTCCAGCACAACCCTTTTGCCGGATTTTGTGGCTGAAGCATTAATAATAGTTCTGATTGCCCTTGCAATCCTTCCATGTTTACCAATGACTTTACCAATATCTTCTTTCGTGACTTTAAGCTCAAGGATTGTGGATTTCTCCCCTTCAATCTCTCGAATCTGCACACTATCAGGATTATCGACAAGCGATTTGACCATATACTCCACCAGATCCTTATAATTCATTCCCGCCTCCAGTAGAATTATTTTGCTTCGTTAAATTTTTTCCAGATCCCTGATTTCTTTAATAGCTGTTCTATTGTCTCTGTAGGCTGTGCACCATTTTTCAGCCAGCTGATTACCCGCTCTTCATCTACTTTGAACTGTTCACCATCGGCTACAGGCTGATATTGTCCCAGATTTTCAATAAAGCTCCCGTCACGCCGCTTTCTGCTGTCAACGGCTACCACCTTGTAGTAGGGCATTTTCTTTTTTCCAACTCTCTGCAATCGAATCTTGACGGCCACGTATGTTACCTCCTGATATAGTTAGGGGAAATAGATTATACGGCTGGTTATTTGTCAATACAAAATAACCATTAATATTAGAAAACTACACTGAATTTACACGACTAAACCCAGTAAATAGTTGATTTACACCAATTATTTCAATAGTGAAGTATCTTTCAGCGGACAACTGGAGACATCACAACATTAATAGCATACTTAAAACACCCCGCAATTATTTCTATATTTTTTTTGTTTTTCCCTTGATTTTTTTCAAAACCTGCAAACATATAATAGTATGCGCTATTTCAGTTCCCTTGTATATATCCCGGCGGCACAAAACACCACTGCCGGATGTTTAAATCTTCCCCTACCGATCAAACAGAGGTTGCAATGAGTGTTTTACAGAAATTATACGCCGCAATGTGCCTTATCATTATCGCGCTGCCGGCATCAGCTGAAATCCAATCCACCGGTCAGAACTACCGCAAAATTATTGAGCGGGGCGAAATAAGGATCGGTATATCAAAACACTACCCACCCCTTAATTTCGAGGCCGGAAAATCAGGGGTGGAAATTGAAATGGCAAAGGAACTGGGGAAATTTCTGGGAGTCAGAACCACAACAGTGCCTCTCCGGCTTACTGATTACCTTTCCGCAATTGAAAGCGGAAAGGTTGACATCGTCATGGCTGGACTTTCCCGGAACATGGAACGTGCAAAAAAAATATGGTTTTCCGAGCCCTATATCTCCATGACCCCCGGCGTCCTCGCCAACAGGCGCAGGCTCCCTCAGACACGTTTCGGCGACAAATTCGAGCAGAACCCCATACGGACAATATGGGACCTGAAAAACATCAGCGGGTTTAAATTTGCTCTTAAAAAAAGAAGCGCATATGAACACCTTCTCGCGCGGGAATTTCCCGATGTGCAGAAAATTATCGTGTCAACCAATGAAGAGGGGCTCCAGGCCCTGAAATCCGGCAGTGCACATGGTTTTGTCCACGATTCACTGTTTCTTCAGTACCTGTATTCTCATTCTTCCGAATACAGGGGTAACTATATCCTGCTGCAGGGAGGGAACAGGCACGAAAAGATATGCGTGGGCCTCCCCTTCGGGGACCCTGTTCTAAAAAACCAGATCGACGTGTTCATCATGGAACTGATCCGGCAGGGCCGGATTGACGAATGGCTTGAGTATTACAATTCAAAATAAGAGATTCTGCTAATGAAATATATACACACAATACTGCTTCTTCTTATATCATCATTCATCTTTACGTTTTTTACGGTTACCGTGGCACTGTCCGGCGAAATTGACCAGACCCTTGAAAAGCTGGACCTCTCCGGTTTCCTGAGAGTACGGCAGTGGTACGCGGGAAGCAAATCAAAAATGCCGGATACATTCCCACCCGACAGCAGCTACAACGATGTCCACTACCAGGACCTCTTTTTCCGGGGGCGGCTGTATCTTAAAGTGCTTCCAAATGTTGAGATCCGCACGGTGTTCGACATCAGTTCATCATTCGGAAAAGACGATTTCGCAATCGGGAACGGTGGCACCAACATTATTACAAGAGACGTGTATGCGGTGTTCACCCTCAGCACCGACGCGGAACTTTCAGTGGGACTGCAGCCTTTCAGTCTGCCCGGGGGGTACATCATCGCCCGGGACGCCACGGGGGGATACCTGAGCCATTACTTTTTCAACAGAAAAGTGAAGCTGTACGGCGCCTACATAAACGCCTTTGATGACGCGGATGACAGTTTCGGGGAAGGTTCCGACGACCCCGAACAGACCAGCGACAACATCTTCATAGCCGGGATGAACTTCAACATCACCTCATATTTTTCAGGTGAGGCATATTATGTCCACGAACATGACAACTACACAACCGAAGAAGGAAATGAGGATGACGATATAAGAAAATCATCACTGCACTGGGGCGGGCTCCACCTTAAACTCGCCATGGGGGACTGGTTCCTCAGCGCAGGGGGAATATATAACGGAGGGCATATTTACCTCCGGGACATCAGCAACATCAACAGCGACTTCCAGCGCACCGACATCAGCGCGTGGCTGGGGGAATGTGAAGCCGGCTACCGCTTCAGCAGCACCCAGGTCAGTATTGTCGCGGAGGGGGCCACAGGTGACCCGAACAGCGCCGATGCAAACAATTCATTTCAGGACATCAAGGCATCCCATGAATTTTCAAATATTATTGTTGATAATTACGGCGGCCTGGCGCTCCGGGGAAGCGGCGAATCAAGCTGGTACGGCATGTACGGCGCCGGCATCAGGCTGCAGAGTACATTTTTCTCCTCTGTCACAATGAATCTTCGGATTCTCCATTTCCGCACCACAAAGTCACTTGAATGGAACGGCTCATCATCGACATGGCTCGGGGACGAGGCTGACATACGGCTGGAGTACCTGTATCAGGAAACAGTGTCGGTTTTTATGACCGCCGGGGCCTTTCTGCCCGGAGACGCCTACAGGGCCCTTGATTCGGTGCAGCATGACTCTGATGATCCGATAATTGAAGCAATGATAGGCGTACAGATAAACTTCTAACAGTCTGCCTGGAAGGAGGGCACAATGGAAAAATGCATCAGCTGCGGCACACCGACAGACCGCACCTTTATTATGTATGAATGCCGTATCGGGGACATTGAAAAAATCGAAACACGGACGGAATACATCCCCACCAACTTCAAACCGCAGAAAAGGGTCCACTACAAAGTGATCACATCTTATGATGAAACAACGGAGCATGTTTTCGGATACTGCAGCAACTGCCTTTATAAAAGCAGGAAAACAGGGCTCAAGCTCCTCATGATTTTTTTCCCGGCGCTTTTCATTCCTTCAGCGGTTCTCTTTTTTGTTTCCGGGGGACTTTCGGCGGAAAGGAGCGGTCTTTTCTGGGTGAGCCTTGTACTGGGATTTGCGGCGGCACTGACTTTTTTCACATCTTTGCATTTTATATTCTCAAGCAATAAAAAAAGCCCTTATTATGCAAAAAAATCCGAGCTCAATGACCTGTACATGGAGACCCATAACTGCAAAATTTTCACGCCAAAAGAATTCGAGTATCTTAAAAAAAATGATTTCCGGGAAACAAAAACCACTTTTTCCGATATTCTTTCATAATAATGATTCCTGCCGGAACAGGAAAAGGTTCGGGATTAACCCGGACCTTTTCCTGTTCCATATACGATTCAATGAACAGGCGGCCATGCGCCGTAAAAATTTTTCTACTCTACAATTATTTTTGATATTTCCATAATGAAACGCTTATAGGAATCGTTGAGCATCTTGTTCACGTTTGTGACCATTTCCCTGTCATTAACTCTTCTTTCTATATATGTAGCCACATCACTGAAATCATTTTTCAGCTTTCTTCCTACTTCATCAATCGCCTGGGCATACGCTATTGCCGTAGGGGACCTGTAGACAGTCCGTCTTTTTTTCAGTTCTTCATCAAGTTCCACCTGGCGCATCCGCTTTTCCTGCACCTGCTTAATGAAAATATTCAGAACCGATTCCGCATTTGAAAGATAATTTACCGGGCAGATTATTTCACGGTACTCCTGCCCCTGATACACTTCCCGGAACACATGATCCGGAAGCGGCTCACTATAATAGTTTTCCATAACATGGGGCGCCGTAACCCCGTCAATTACAATCCTGTTACGCATGTATGATTGTGAAATGATGTGTATGGATTCCTCCGGAAGAAAAAGAAACTCCTGGTTCAGCATTTTCATTTTTTTTGATGATATCATGAGACGAAATGAAACCTTTTGTTCAATCCTGCGCATTACATTATCCTGAACAAGCTTTTCCAGCATATACATCGCTGTCTGCGTGGCGAGGGTTGCATCTTCAAAATATGCCACAATAACTCCGTCCGCGATACTGTTAATAACGCCCTTGTTGTCCGTTATTTCAGCCAGTATACGTGTATTCACCAGGTCAGCGACGTGCGAAAGCTCCGACATATTCATGCTCTGCACCATGCGTCTATATCCTGCCACTTCAACAATCAGCATGGTTGCATTGACATCATCAAGATTTTTTATCGGCTTATCGTCATCACTGATCTGCAGCGAGCGCTTCTTTTCCAGCAGATCGGACTCCGGGCTTTCATATTTCTTAAATATATTGACGACAAACTGATCTATCTCACGCAGGTCCTCCCCGGGAAGCATTGCAAGGATAGATACAATATCATGCGAAATCCCGTAATCCTCTTTGAGGAGAGATATCAGGAAATATCCCAGCTCGGTAGACCGCTGGCCCCCGAGAATTGCCAGTATCCCCCGCTGAATCGTCTTGTTTTTTATTACCATCATGTCCCGGACTGTTTTAAACGCATCCCTGTGGCCAAGCTGGATCAGAAGCGCGCATGAATATATTCTCACCTTTATACCCGGGTCCTTCAGGTACTCCTGAAGGTACCCGACGACATGACGCTTGCTGAATGCAGCAACGGTGCTTATTATATAGCCGATCGACTGTACAACAGCCTCCTTGGACTGATTATCAGAAACATTAAAAAACACTCCGTTCAGATATTCTATATCGGGTTCAAGGCCGCATCGGCCCAGACACAAAACAGCGATACTTCTGATATTCTGATCATCGTTTTCTTCTATTATATTCCGAAACACCTGCTGTGCGGTAAGATTCGCGCCAAGCTCCCTGCGGACCAGGATGTTCAATATCGTCGTAATTACTTCACTGTTTTCTCCGGTCCGCTCACGAAGATATTCAAGAAGGATATTCAGTGACCGCTGATCAGAAAACTGGGAAAGCAGTTTTACGCCTTTCATGTGATCCTCATGGTCACCTGTCGAAAGAAGCAGCTCAAGTTCCCCGAGCATGTATGAGTAATTCAGCACAGAAAGGCATTGCGACGTAGCGTTAAAAATATCTTCATCCTGATACTTTTTTACATAGTTGAATATCTTCACCAGAATCGTTGCCGCGTTATTGATTCTCAGCCGTCCTATCAGTTCACAGAGCCTGACAATTCTGTT
The DNA here is from genome assembly GCA_035380905.1 of Spirochaetota bacterium. Lineage (GTDB taxonomy): Bacteria > Spirochaetota > UBA4802 > UBA4802 > JAGODF01 > JAKQCH01. The sequence continues at coordinate 26,929 of DAOSYC010000025.1, forward strand.
CCGGAGATACCGTTTCTCAAAATTCACCGTATCAATTCTTGCAGATGATATTTCGCGCGACTTTTCATCGTCATCGTACAGGACTTCCAGAAGCAGCGCAAAATCATCAGTGTCTCCGCTGTGCATATAGGGTACTTTTTCCGCGATTCCGCTCAGCAGTTTGTGGATACCGGTTGTATCCTCATGCTGCAGATAATACACAATTCTGTTCTTAAGTTCAGGAGTAAGCCGCTCAAGGATATAGCGGCGGATCTTCTGAAAATTTTCCGGGTAATCCTTCTCAATGACGCTGGTAACCATAAATTCTTTTCTGTATGTTTCAAAAAAAGTCTCCAGGGTAACAATGATGTAATTAAAAATTTTATCTTTCAGGAGAGTGTTTTTTCTGTTCTCCGTAAGACTGTTGAAATAACTTTCAAAAATTTCAACAATCAGCTTATTCTGCCTGTCTGTATCCATGGAAAGCGATATAAGGTTCCGGAACAGTTTATCCGGGTCCCGAAGCCGGTCAACATTGGCATAAAGGAGGTAGAGGGTCCGTTCAATAAGCACTGAATCATTTGAAGTCAGGGCTTTCATCGCATAAATAATCAACTCCCGGTGATTACTGGAAAGCATGGCGTTGATATATTCCGCCTTGACCCTGTTGGGAAAGGAATCAAAATGTATTGTCATCTTCCCCAGAAGCACCCTTATTTCAAGGACGACCTTGTCCTCCTTTTCGGGGGTATATGTAAACATCTGCTCCTCTTCTGTCCTGCTCTGCTCCATCTCTTTCATGAGATTATCACACAAAATCGCGATGGAACGATAGACCGCTCCGTAAATCTGCTCATTTTCATCCTTCAAAAGGTCTTCAAAGAGCGGGATATTCTTGAATGAAGAAAGCCCGATTATCGCCAGGGAGCGTATACGCGCCTCAATCATCTTATCGAAGGCGATGTTCCTTAAAAAATTAAACACATCATCATTATTTCTGCCCACCACGCGCAGCACATTTATACATTTCGCCACAAGTGAAAACTCCACCGCATTCCCGTTTTCATCAATATTGTCCCGCACAAGACCAAGAACAACGGGAATTTCCGACTCTCCACCGTGACGCTCAATATGTCCAAGCATGTCAAATTTTTCCTCGACACTGACCGGGGTTCCCAGTAATTCCACGAATACGGCGAGGACCTGCGGATCATCATAATGTGCAAGGACAGAAACCGCGCTCTGCCTGATTATAGGCCCCTTGTAGAGATCGCCCAGCAACACAGCAAGCCCCTGGTCTGACTTTACAATCCCAAGCACTTTGTGGAGCGAAATCCGTTCGTAGGGCATAAGCTTAAAGCTTCTGCTTATCTCTAGCTTTATTGACTGGAGTATATCCTTTTCCATGTGGTACCCGCATATCCTGATAGTATACTATATATAATGATGATATCGACCCGGGAATATCAATCAAAAAAACATACTACACCACGCACGC
>DAOSYC010000026.1:0-3721 GCA_035380905.1 Spirochaetota bacterium
GTGCGGCATCTGGGTAAGGACCCCCGGCGCGGAGCTCCTGTCATTTCCGCTGTATTCTATGAGGGCGGTACCGAGAAAATACCGTGCCACCGGACCCCCTGAGAGCTCGTCCGCCTTCCTGTAATATCTGAGGGCCTCATCACTTTCCAGTTCATCAAAATAATTCGCTATTTCCTGCGCCCCGCGCCGGGGATCCTCCCCCAGATGCCGCACATACTCGCCATAGGGATACTCGAACTCCTCCGCGTATTCAAAATCCCCGCTGCTTATCTCCGCTCCGGCGAACCGGGGTGTGATTATTTTATCATCCTCGTCAGTCACAAGTACCCGGCACTTCCAGGACCTGTCATGGTAGAGCTTCAGCATTACGGAAACCAGGTCGGCGCCCCAGATCTTTACCACCCTGCACCGCCTGTGTATGTTGCGCCGGTCATTTATTATTGTTTTTTTCCCGTTGATAAAAAGCTGGTAGGAGGTATCCGAATATATCCTGAGCTTCAGGGGCCTTTGCACTTTAAACGATGTCACCGCGTAGGCAACCCCCTTTCCCGGATACAGATACCGTCCGCAGTCAAGTTCTCCCTTCGGGTTGTCCACTACCACATAGCGCTTCAAATTTTTCACGGCGTCCAGGGCGAGGGACATGTCCGGCGGCAGGATACGGGTAAAATCCGCGGGGCCGTATTCATTATACGGGCCCAGAAGCATCCATTTCCGAACCGGCCCCAGGCGGGTCGACACATCCGCCGCCTCTTTCCTGTTGAAACGGTAATAGAGTTTTTCTTTTTCCAGCATCGCCGCGAGATGGAGCGCATGTGCCCCCTCTTTGTGCGGTTGCCTTTTCAGAGACTGTATCACTGATGTCAGTATATCGTTTGATTTCGTAAATCCATAGATGTCCGCGAAGCGCACCACATCATAAAGGTAGAGAAACGATTCCGGCCTTCGCGGATATGCGCGCAGCACCTTTTCGATATTACCGAGGAGCGAGGGATAATCACCGCGGTAGAAATCCCCTTCAATCCTGTCCCTCATGGCGGGGAATGTCTCAATATCGCCCCCGGAAAGAGGAATTGCGGGACTGAGTACTGCTGTAATAAGAAGAAGCAACAGAATTTTTTTCATGAACATTCCCGAATGGAAAAATCTGCAACGCAATATCAATACCACCACCCGGCGCCCCTGTCAAGGGGGATTTGAGAACCGCCCCCTGACGCACAGCTGTTGTGAAAAAAAATATAAAAAAATACCGGTATCATCCCTCCCCGCTCGTATACAATATATGAGGTGTCATATGAAGTATTTTTTATACGCTATTATTCTTCTTTTTTCCATGATGTTCTCCGCTTCGGGGGCCCTTCTCATTAATGAAGCGGCCCCCGCTACTTCCGGCACTGACTGGGTGGAACTTTTCCTCTCTGAAGGCGGAGCCCGGCAGATGGACATTTCAAATCTGTTTGTCACCATGTACTACGGCACCAACGAACCACTCAGCTGCGAGCCCGTGACAATCTACAGCTGGAACCGGCCCGAAACCCCCTGGGATGACCGCTTTGTCGTGGTGCATCTCACTGAGCCCCTGACGCCGGACGAAACAGACCGCACCGGGGACACCAACGGCAACGGGCGTATTGACCTCTACTGCAACAACTACACCTCGAGCCTCTGGAACAGCGACTGCGTCGTGGCAATCGATTCAGACGACGATCCGGAAAACGGCGGCATTATAGATTTTCTGGCATTTTCCAACAGGGACGGTTCCCCCAACAGCACCATGGTGTCATACATGAATGATGCAGCAGCAGCGGGGGAATGGTCTCTCATTCCCGGCACCGCGCCCCAGGAAAGCATGGTGGACATCGGCACCGGGGGGCTTTCGGAATTCATGACTATTGCACGGAAGGGGGGCGGCGACTCAAATGGACTCGCAGATTTCGCGGTCACCTCATTCCAGACTCCCGGCGGAGAAAACAGGTTCTCCGGCGACCTCACGCAGTGCGGCAGGGTATTTTCCGCCGACAGGCGCCGTATTACCGTAATTCCAGGACACCCTTCCCTGGGGAGCGCGGCGGTACCCCTTACAATTTACCACAGCTGTTCGGTGAGGCTTCGGATATTCACTCCCGTGGGCATGCTCATTTACCAGTCGCCGCTGTACTCCGAAGTGCATCCCGGACTTTTCTCCCTGCCGTGGAATCTCCGGGGCAACCACCGCGCCGCCAGAAGCGGGCTGTATATCGGTCTCATTGAGGCCACCAGCAGGGAAATCCGCACGACCCAGGAGGAGAAAATTTTCATTATAGTGAGCCGCTCCCGATGATCAAGGCGTCACTATTTATACTTGCGGTGCAGATCTGCATCAACTCCGCATTCACCTTCCGTGAAAGCGGACCCGCTGCGCTCTTTCCCTACTACACCGCCGCTGCCGATGACGGGACTATTTTTGAAACATTCAATCCCGCGTACCTCCCCATGACACCGGCACCATACTGCACCATGACCTATTCACGGCCCTATTCTATACGGGAGCTCGAGGCGGGGTCCGCCCGTGCGGGGTTCACCGCGTCACGGTTCGGGTTTCAGGGGGGATGGTGCCGTTTCGGAATTGATGAATACCGTGAGGATACCTTTGAAGCCATGGCAGGGGCGCGCATCACGGACGGCCTTTTTATAGGCATCGGGTACTGCTGGTACCGCCAGACAATTGGTACAGAGGACCTGTCGGCGACAACGTCCCTTTCTGACTGCAGGGGGGCGGTGGCGCTGACCCCTTTCCACTGGATCACGGTGAGCATTCTCCAGGAAAACATGTACACCCTTGCCGCAGGGCGGAACAGCGACCTGCTGTATCCCGCAACAAGCGGCGGCGTTGCCCTCCGTCCCGTGCGCGGCATCGCCTTCATCTGGAACCTGAACAGGGACTATTACGGCTTCATCAATACCTTCGCGGTATCGGCACACCTGCTCCCGTGCCTCTCGTTCCGGGCCGGCTATTCCAGGGAAACCACCTCATGGGGCGCCGCTGCGGCCTTTGCCTTCGGACGTGTCCGGTTTTCATACGGCCTCCGGTATCACAGCCGCCTGGGGTCAACCCATGTCTTCGGGGCTACCTTCACCGGAACCCCCGTGCCCTTTACACCGGTGCGGTACGGCACCCGCTTTCTCAGAAAGTACCTCCCCGCGAAGGAACGGAAAATGGAAAAAATTAATATCCAGATCGCATCTGCTGAGGAACTGAAATCAATTCAGCTTCTCCGGGAAAAGCCGGATATAGTACACCGCATTATTTCCTTCCGGTCGATATCGGGGCCGGTCAGTGAAAAGGCCCTCTACCAGACGGGACTGTCCGGAAGCGAGATAGCACAGATCAAAGATCACATTACGGGACTTGCCCCGGACACACCGCACCGCCGAACTGAAGCCCGGAAAAAATCCTCCTCCGTACAACGCCGAAGACACCGCCGCGACCGTGAGACATTTTACACGCTTCAGCGGAGGAGAGCGCTCTTCCAGCGGCTCCTCACCGCCGGCATTCGCTCCACAACGGCCCTGCGGATATCGGAAAAGGCGAAAACCCTCACAAAACAGGAGTTCCTTTCCATGGTCCGGAGGGACACGGAACTCGATGATGATATTAAACAGAAGGTCATCCGGGCATGCAGAGACCTCTGATATTCTTTGCCCTGATTCTCCTCTTTGTATGTTCCGCCGCTGCGGCAGA
>DAOSYC010000026.1:3821-16460 GCA_035380905.1 Spirochaetota bacterium
GGGACCGCGGGCCCGTTCCAGCCGGACCCTTTTTCCCGGAAGGGCAACGCTGAGGACAGGCGGGTATTTTCCCCCTCCACGAGCGGCAATCCCGCCTCCTCCTTTCATGGTATCGGCGCCGGGATCACAATTCCCTTCTCCGGCATCTCCTGTTCATTTCATACCTTTTATTCCCGGCGTGAGCGGTTTATCAGCAGCGCCGAACACGAGGAGGGACATACGGAATCATCAATATCATCCCTTGAAGGCCATTGTGAGCCGGAAGGGATGCGGGGCGAGCCGGTCCATATACAGACAGCCGGTGGCGCCTGTGCCGTTACCGTGGGGGATTATCTTACCCTCGGGAGCCACTGCATGTATTCGGACCTTGAAACCCCCGAAGGGGGACCGCTCCTTTTCAGCTACAGCGGTTCGGACGGAAACGGGGCCGGGTACACCTCGTTCAGCGGATACGGCTTCCGCATGGAATACCGCGATGAGAACCTTACACTCTTCGCAGAACAGGACATTACGCGAAGCTGTATTGTCCCCGAGAACCGGCCCCGGGAGGAAATTACCGGGAAAGGAACAGTATGGGGTATGAAACTTTCCCTTCCCCTTTTGCGTACATCTATCGTGCGGAAATTCCTTGACCGGCAATACTATTCCCCCTTTACCGCGACCATTGGCGAGACAGGATACCATGAAGGGTGGTTCTGGGACCTGAAGGTATCGCCGTTCCGGAACCTCAGGGTTTCATCCGGTGTCTCCTCGGAACGGAGACTGGTGCCCTCAGTGCAGGACGAGGAACCGCCGGTTACGGTACTGCGGACCTTTTCCGGCTGTTACTCATGGAAGGCCCTTGACACACTGCAGTACTCCGCGGCCTTTCTGGAACGCACACGGGACGGCGCCGATGAGGAAAAGCAGAAACACCGTTTCCTTGTGAAAATAAGGCCCCTGCGGCAGTGTACCCTGCAGTGGGCTTCGGCATTTCAGAAAACCGGAGAAACCGGCACGTCATCACTCCATGCCGGTGGAATAGGGATTACACTCTTCAGGAGGTGGGACATCGCCATTACCGGGGCAAAAGCGGTGATTGCTCCTGATAACCCGGTATACGCGCGGATGCTCCCCATGCGCAACTCAAACATTCCCGGTTTTTTCATCAGGGAAAACGCCATTGCCGCTGCCGTCAGAACATCACTTCGGTGGGGTGACTGTTATTTTTCCCTGCGGTATTTTTATCTTCAATGCGAACCCGGAGAAAACAAAAAAACCGTGGAGTTCTTCGGAAGGGGCACGTTTTGAGGCACTGCTGTCAACCCCGCATGCGGTAACTGCCGGACAATCTGTCCGGTATTTCACCATTACATTTTATAGCTGATTAGCATTAAAAATAATTTGATTAAATACACCGGTGTCTATAGATTGTCCCGGTTCATCGCGCATACTGCCAAGGAGATCCCCATGAACGACAAACCTGTTACCATGAGCAAAACTATTATATCCCGCGCCATGCTCCCTGAAGACGCAAACCCTTCCGGCAATGTTCACGGAGGTGTGATAATGAAGGAAATTGACAATGCCGCGGGAATCGCTGCGATCCGGCACGCACGGACGTTCTGTGTTACCGCGTCAATAGACAGGCTCGATTTTCACAACCCTGTCCACGTGGGAAACCTCCTTGTGGTAAAGGCGAGCGTCAACATGACTGGAAAAACATCAATGGAAGTGGGTGCCCGTGTCGAGGCGGAAGATATAATCGCCGGGACCGTACGTCATATAGCGTCAGCGTATCTTACATTCGTCGCAATAGACAGTAATTTCAAACCGGCCACAGTGCCTCCCCTCGTTCCTGAAACAGATGATGAAAAACGGCGGCACCGTGAGGCCCTGCGGCGAAAGGAAAACAGGCTGTCTCTCAAATCGAAGGAAAAAGACTGTCAGAGTGATAAAAATCTCTGCCTGGACTGATCCACACTCCTGCTTTTTTTACACAAACTGGTTACGGAAATGATTCCACCGGCATTCTCTCTCTGAAGAAAACCGGCCCGCCCGGGATCCCGGCCTGTTATTAGTAACTATTATATTGATAAAACCTGTTTCACATGGTTAACTATGTGAAGAACCTCTTCACATTCGCACCTCTAATATAAAAACAGTATGATTTTTACACCCCGCCCCCGGCAGGTAGGGGAAATAATTTTCATGCTTCCCGGCCGCCGTGATATGACCGGTTTAAGAACCAAATTCACTCAGGACAACAAACATGAATACACTTAATGATGAAATAATCCAGGACGGTGACCCGAATGCACGGAAAGCTTTTGGTCTTGTGATATTGAAAAATTCGCACAGTGAAATCAGACGTATAAAAAAACAGGACTCTATTCCCTCCATACATGGCAACAAGTTCTGGTATTCCAGCTACTTCGTAATGGATTATCTGCTCTCCCATCCCCTGAAACCGGGTTCTCACGTTATGGAAGTAGGATGCGGATGGGGACTGGCAGGAATATTCTGCGCGAAATTATTCAATGCCAGGGTAACCGGAATCGATGCTGATCCCGATGTATTTCCCTATCTTCACCTTCATGCGAAAATCAACAATGTATCCATACATACAGAAAAAAAGACATTTCAGCGCATAACATCTACAAAGCTCTCCGATGTTGATATCCTGATCGGGTCAGACATCTGCTTCTGGGACAACATGGTGCGCCCCCTTTTCAATCTCTTCAAACGGGCAATGAAATCCGGGGTGAAACAGATAGTTCTCGCCGATCCCGGCCGTTCTCCCTTCAGGGAACTCTGTGAACTTTGCAGTGAAGAAATGAAAACATCTGTACTCTCAAGGGAAGTAAGTATCCCCACAAAAAACAGCGGCTCCCTTCTTGTAATAAAACCAGGCAGATAACAGAAGATATTACAGGTTTTCAGTTAGATTATCCAGGATAAGTCCGTAGAATCTGCTTCCCTCGGAACGATAGTGCCATCCAAGGTGTGCGTAACAATTTCCGCACAGTGCATACTCCCAGAAATACCCCGGGAACCAGGTATATTCCATTGTGGGGTCCCCCGTATGGACACACCCCTTTGCCGAGGAAAAGCATCCTATGGAATAGGTAATTCCCAGGGGATTGGTAAAGGTATGGCAATGACCGCCGTCAACTTCCATCATTGTTTCGGGCGTGGTGATAACATGGCTGCAGAACCTGCAGATGATACAGGGTTCTTTTTTTTCTTCTGAATCACGTTCATCCTCAATTAATACTTCAGGCAGCACAGTACTTCCCGCCCCGGAACGCTTCATCTCGTACAGCAGTTCTTGTTCCATGTATTGTATCCATTACCGGGTACATAAAATCACGCTGCGCGGCTTCAGGGTCACCCCGTTCCTTAACGTTGTATGCTTCAATAATACGGCAACCATAGCTGCGCGGGCATGAAAACCCGTATATCGTCCCTACATACAGTATTGTAATAATGGAATGATTTGTCAAATATTGCACTCTTTTTATTTCACACTGTCATATATTTTTTCGGGCATCAGCCGTATCCCATGACCACCATAAATAAATTTTTGTTGCGCATCGGTTTTTTTCATATATGCTTACAATACGATACCGGTATCACACCGGTGTACGATAATTACCGCAGGAGGATTTTCCATGGGGAATGCAATCGAAATTAAGGCCGTTACAGGCAGAAAAATGATGAAGCAGTTCATAATGCTCCCCTGGACCGCGGAGATATATAAAAACGATCCCTGCTGGATCCCCCCTATAATACATGACCAGAAAAAACTCTTTAACAGGAAAAAAGGATATTTTTTCGAAATAGGAGAAGCGGAATACTTCCTCGCCTTTAAACACGGAATCCCCGTGGGAAGAATCAGCGCCCATGTTAACCATCTTTATGAAGAGAAATACGATATGGAAACCGGTTTTTTCGGATTCTATGAATCGGTGAACGATATTGAAGTCGCCCGGGCCCTTTTCAGCGCCGCTGAAAAATGGCTGAAGGAAAAGGGTAAAACAAAAATGAACGGTCCCCAGAGCTTCTCTATATACGATTCCGTGGGGTTTGTGGTAGAGGGCCATGACGTGATGCCGGTTGTGGGGCTCCTGCATTTCGCGCGGTACTACAGGGACCTCGCGGAGGCGTGCGGCTTCAGCAAGTGCATTGACTGGTACTGCTTTCTCGTAAAAAAGATAGAGGACTACAAGCCGTATCTGAAAGACATCCGTGAAAATATTATGAAGGACATGGATATTACATACGTTATTACGGAAAGGAAAGACCTGAAACGCAGAGCGAAGGACCTCCGGGAAATTTTTAATACCGCGTGGGAAGGCAACTGGGGGCATCTTCCTCTTACGGAAAAGCAGTTCGGAATGTTGTATGATGAACTGAAAATGGTCTATATTCCGGAGCTTACCATTTTTGCCGAAAAACAGGGGGAGACCATAGGGTTCATTCTTTCACTGCCCGATATCAACCCGCAATTGAGAATTCTAAATGGGCATCTCTATCCATGGAGGCTGCTGCGCTTTTTCCTTAACGCGAAAAAAACAAAAAAAATCCGCACCATCATCATGGGGGTCCTTCCTGAATACAGGGGACAGAAAATCGACGATGTGTTTTACCTCCGCACCATAGAGGACGGTATAGCCATGGGGTTCACGGAATCCGACTGTTCCCTTATAGTGGAAACCAATAAAAAAATGATCGGCGCGCTGAAGCCCCTTAAGGCCGAGCGGTACAAGACATACCGAATTTATGAAAAGGACATAACCTAAGATACATTTCCCGCTGTGGAATCGGCGCGACTTTCAGGGGCCGGATATCTCCGCCCCCTGGTATAGAGATACCATGATGCAAGAGCCGGTCCCGCCTTCCATGTCACCAGGGCAATGGCCAGTCCCGCAAGGACATCCGCTACATAATGATAACGAAGATACACCGTGGCAAATACCAGGAGCGCTGACCAGGGCACCGCAATTTTCGCGAATGAACGGTGAAATCTGAACGCGAGTAGCATCGTCAGCACTGAGACAAGGGTATGTCCGCTGGGGAAGCAGTCACGGGCGACACCCCCAAGGGTCCCCAGGAGGTTCCTGATACATTCAAAGGTAAGGAGCCCGGAGAGAGGAAGACCCTGCAGATGGTCAAGGGTATACTGCGGACCGATAGCGGGACAAAGGTAATATCCCGCATAGGAAAGATAAAATCCCAGCATGATTGTCGACGCGGTAATATGATAATCACTCCGTCTTCCCCTCCTGTACACAAGAAGGCACAGCACAAAGGGAAGGAAATAGAATGACGCATACACAATCTGCAGGAACTCAGTCAGCACAGGGACCGTTATCCGCTCCAGCAGCACCGTGGGGTCATGGCCGGCAAACATGGCCCTGTCCAGAATTATCAAAGTATTGTCAATATCATGGGGATTTACGAGGGGAACCAGAAACTGGTGCTCCATGTATATCATGATCAGGATAATCATCACATACCAGTCCCTGAATACAGCACCCCGGCCCCCGATCTGCCGTCCGGTATATGCGGCCCCGGCTATAATCCCCAGATATGAAAGATTGAGGAAAAACACCATCCAGGTTTTTGAGAAATCACTGAACGTCAGAATCAGAGAATTCAACACAATAATCATACAGGCAGAGAGTATTTCCTCAAGCCGGAATTCAAGCAGTATATCGACATGCGCTTTCCCGTTATTCATAGCACATTAATCCTTATGCTTCATGTCCTGAATATAGTGTACACATTTTCCCCGGATAAATCCTTATTTCACGGCAATCCCGGACCATACCGGCCATTTTTTACCACAGGTGAAAACGGACATCAACTCTTTTATAGTATTGCGGTATTCTCATTTCTGCGGCTACTACATTTTTCGGTAATATTTCTTGCGTTAACCATGCAAATCTGAGATGGTGTACCGGCTGGTGCGGTATCTTTTCATATTGGCAGTATGACATCCTTTATTGCAGAGAGTCCCCGGTGACACAATTGAAAAAAGATTATACAGATGAATTTTCCTTACAGCTGAAAGGTTATCAACCCTGGGCCTTAGTCCTTCTCGGTTGGTTTATTATTCTCATTATCGGATCATTTGCCATACTTGTACTGGAATATACAATATGGCTATACACGTTTTTTCTTATTGCAATGCTGCTGCTTTTTGTTCCAATTGCATTCAGAACAATCAACACACTCCGCTGCCCCGCATGCAGGCGGTTCATGGGGAGGGACGTGTCAAGATTCTGCCCGCTGTGCGGCGTGCAAATTCGCAGGTAAATAACAGGTATATCTGCATGAACACTGGAGTCATTTGATGGAAAAAGTACAACCCTCGCTACAAATGCTGCAAGCGCTTCTCAAGATCCAGAAAAGTGAAATTACCGAACACCATATATATTCACGTCTCGCGGAAAGAATAAAAGACAGCAGCAACGGTGAAGTCCTGAAAACCATCGCCATGGATGAAAAGCGGCATTATGAATTCTGGAAACACCATACCGGAGTCGACGTAAAACCTTCGCGTTGGAAAATATTTAAGTTTTACTGGATTGCCAGGATTTTCGGCCTTACCTTCGGCATCAAACTCATGGAGCGGGGAGAGGAAAAGGCCCATGACAACTACATGCGCATCGCCGAAGAAATACCCGGCGCCCGTAAAATTGCGGAAGATGAAGACGCCCATGAAAAGCAGCTCATTAACATGATTGAAGAGGAGCGGCTTAACTACATGGGCTCCGTGGTGCTGGGCCTTAATGACGCCCTGGTAGAATTGACAGGGGCCCTCGCGGGGCTCACTTTCGCACTTCAGAACACGCGCCTTATCGCCCTTGCGGGGCTCATCACCGGCATAGCTGCGGCGTTTTCCATGGCCGCATCGGAGTATCTTTCCACAAAATCCGAGGACTCTGAAAAAAATGCCCTTACATCCTCAATATATACCGGCATTGCCTATATTTTCACGGTATTCTTTCTGATACTCCCCTATCTGCTGGTCTCGAATTACATGCTCTGCCTCGCGTTGACACTGCTCATTGCAATTGCAATTATATTTTTCTTCAACTATTACATTTCCATCGCAAAGGACCTCTCGTTCAAAAAGCGGTTCCTTGAAATGGCAGTAATCAGTCTCGGTGTTGCCGGAATAAGCTTCGGGGTAGGGTTTCTCATCCGCACCTTTATCGGCATAGAAATTTAGGGGGTGATATATGAACAGGAAAAAGATTTTTACACCGGTTATAATAACAGCATGTATCCTGTTAATGAAACCTGTTGTTTTTTCCCACGATGAAAGGCCTGAAAACTATAATGAGATATTCCGGACCGCAAAAGCGGTGGCCGTAGCAAAAATAACCAATATCGAATCAAATGAGTCCCGATGTGAATCCAGAAAGGTATATACATTCAAAATTACACAGCTTCTCAGAGGCAGGATTGATTCGGAACCTGCATACAATCTTTATTACACCACATATTACTGGAAAGAGGCAACATGGCCGTGGCAGGAGGATTGCCCCAGTGTTCATTACAACGTCCCCCCCGTTGCAGGAAACATGGAACAGGGAAAATCGTATATTATAACCATACACCGCAGTGACCGCAACTCTGAATTTTACGTCTCTTCATCGAAAGATATTTCAGAACTGCAGCGTATCATGGATAAAATCCGCACCGGGCGATAAATAACACGCGATATGATTCTACTGCTGCCCCCGTCCGTCATCGCATGCATCTTCAACTACAGCATTTCGTGCCATCTCAGCATGTAAATTATTTTCACAGGGCTCAAGTTCGAATTTTTGCATTGGCTTCTCGCAGCATTCAGGTGCCTTTCCCCCTTCTGCAACTTCAATTGTGTTATTACATTCAAGGCAGGTGTACTCTGTTTTCTTCGATCCCATATGATCCTCCAGTATCAAAGTTTTTTAATATATTATAATATAATAAATATCTTTATTTCTTTCAACATTTTTCTGCCCCTTTAATATTGATGACGCCGCAGACACAATGAAGAAAAAAATTATCTCACATTATCAATAATCAATTTACAAACAGCACACTTTATAATAATAATAATTATTGTACTATAATGATATAGAGGAATTATCATGAGAAAAACCATGCACTTCCTGCAAATTAATACTATTAGTATATCTTTCCTGATGCTTGTATTGGTATCCGCTCCCCTGACCGCTCAGAGCATTATTTTTGATACGGGACTCTCCGAAAAAGCAGTGAAAGGGATCAGTAATATATCTTCATCTCTTATTGCAGATTCATTTACCCCGATGACCCATTACGGTGCGGGGGATTGGACCATCTCCCTCATCCCGGCTTATTTTTCTGTTGACCGTGCTTTTGACGATCCGGACCTCCGGGGGGACGACCTCAGGGGATGGGCTGCAGGGCTTGGAGGAGGATACGCCATTAGCGACAGCCTGATGGCCTACACAATATTTTCAGCAATGAAGATACAGGGCACCATTGAAGCAGTGGATTACAGTAATTACACCTTTGATACAGCATTCAGTCTCTACACGCTGAATGCCGGACTGGGATACGACCTTATTTCCGGTAGAAGCACATGGTCAATTCCCCTGTATTTCGGCGGCAGCATACAGCGTTACAGTGCTGATATCGACCTCTCTCCGATTCCGGGAGCCTATGTTGATCCGATGAATGTGACACTGACAGGAGACGGATTCCTCTACGCTCTCACTGCCGGATTCGCTATATCAAAAGAATTTTTCGGGAGAGTACGGGTTACGCCATATTTCCTGTATCTCTACAGTTTCAACAGCGCTGATATTACCGCCCACGCCACTCAGACTGTCACGATACCAATCCCCGGTACAATAAGCCGGGACTTTGATCTTTCAATTGACAGGATCAACGCGAAGATGATAGGGCTCACCGCTACGCTTCTGAGTGAAAAGTCCTGGTCCATATCGGCAAGCATCGGCGGTATCCTCACATCCTCAACCGGCTGGTATAACGAGCATTTCCTTGACGGCCTGAAGATGAAATCAATTGTTATAGCCGCAAGCTACAGAGGTGGAACAGAATAACACCGGGGAGGAAGGGTTTTTCACGTTGCTTCAGTACCAACTGTCTCACATTTCCACTCACGCAACAGGATCACACGAAAGTGCATGTTCAAAATATATTTATTCTTTATTTTTTTATGAAGGAAGATGATTGACATACAGGCAGTATGGCCCTATACTCCGGTTCAGACGTATATATATTTCTTATTTTGAGGAGCAATTGATGGCGGCAATTGGAGACCTCTTTGAATACAAACAGATTTCTGACCCGAATGTCCTGGTTGGTATCATAAAAAAACCGGTTATTGAACGTGAAGAGGCGGACATGATTCTTGATTATGTCCTTAATGAAACAGAAAAACTTTTCACATTCGACAACTATATCCTGGATGTCAGCCATGTGGATCAGATCAATGCAGGTGTGGTGGGAATACTCATGAAGTCTCTGAATTTTTTAAAAAAATTCAAGGGGTATGTTATTCTCGTGATGAGTGAACCCTTTCTGCAGAAGATCATGCTGCAGCACCCGGAGATGTTTGATTTTTACGCGGTATTTCATTCTATAGAGGACGCGGTAACGTTCATTCAACGTCATCATGAAAAATAACGTTCCTCTACCATTCCTGATTCAGGTCCGGTACGTGTACACATAACAGCAGGAGGCTTATCAGTGACTTTTACAGGAATAATCATTTTTATTATTGTGGGAGTACTCGCAGGATGGCTTGCAGGGCTAATATGGAAACGCAGGGGTTTCGGGTTTCCGGGTAACCTTGCGTTGGGAGTAGTGGGCTCCTTTCTGGGGGGATATCTTTTCGGGCTGTTCGGTGTCCATTTTCGCGGTTTTATCGGATCTACGGTGTCCGCGCTTATCGGAGCCCTCATTCTTCTCTATGTTGTGAGCCTGATAAAAAAATAATATTTTATCCTGCATCATAAAGACAGCACCCTGTGTGCTGAACGGGGAACTTCACTCCGCATGGAGCTGGTTCCCCGTATATTGAACTGTATATGTTATTGCAGATGCACCATCAATGTTATTCCACTACAAAGAATTTCTCCTTCGGCGCGTTGCACACAGGGCATTTTTCGGGAGCTTCTCTTTCACTCACGAATCCGCAAACTTCACACACATAATATTCCGTAAACTCTGATTCTGTAAGGTGCTCAAGGGCCTTCCGGTACAGCTTCGCGTGTACTCCTTCAACATCCTTTGCCTGTGAAAAAACCAGGGCTGCGGCCTTTTCACCCTCCTCTTCCGCGTCTTTCAGCATTTGAGGATAGTAGTTGCCATTCACCGCATTTTCCTGCTGGAACGCATATTCCATGTTGGACTGGGTGTCCTTTACCACTTCCAGGAGACGGAAATGCCTTCTTGCATGAACGCTTTCGGATGCGGCCACTGCTCTGAAAAGATGTGCTATCTGCGGCAGCTCCTCTTTGTCAGCTTTTGCCGCATATTCAAGGAGCCGCTGATACGCTTTCGCCTCACCGACAAATGCGGCATGAACATTCTTTGCAGTTTTTTCTTTCATTATGCTCCCCCTTCATTTCTTTTTCTATATTATTCAAAGAGTACATATCCAATCCGGCTTCCCGGGCAAATAAAATCTCCAGATAAGAGTCAATCCTGAATAATTAAAATGGCGTCTGAAAATTATACATGATACAGACAATTTTATATCCGAAATATAGAATCAGAATACAAAGAAGCACCGTAAGCACAAGATAGGCGTTATGGACAAAATGTTCCGGAAAAGCATTCTTTGCCCGGTACACAAGAAAGCCCACAAACATCAGGTATCCTCCGAGTCCGAGACATCCGGAAATTACAAAAATCGCCCGTATACCGGCCCCCGTAACTTCAAATAGATTCAGGTCCAGATACAGCTTATACCCCACAAGCCACCACACGATCATCCCCGGATTAGTAATTGCAATTGTAAAACCTTTGAGAAATGAATACCGCTTTTTATAGGTAATCTTTTCATCGCTGTGTACCAGTGCATTGCGCTCTTTCATTGTCCGGTATACAATATACGAAAGCACCACAATTCCGAGAGAATATGTTCCTATCTGGAAGGGGCGCAGATGCAGAAAACTCCCGAATCCGAACAGTGTCAGCGCGCCGTAAATAAAATCGGAAGTCATTGATCCGGCGGCAGTTGCAATGGCCGGCTTGATCTGATGGTTCAGGGACTTCTTAATTACCACAAGCTGCACAGCCCCCACGGGGATTGACGATATTGCGCCGAGCACCATACCAAAGAGAACAGTTACACCTATCTTCAATAAGAATATATAGTCCATTTCACGCGTCCTGCATTAATTACCCGGCCTTTCACCCGGCAATGAACATTTTCAAAATTACACAGAAGTGTGCAAGTAAAAAAGAGAGCCATTTTCAAGACAACCGGCACATGTAGTAAAACACGCTCCCGCCCTGATTATAAAGAAAGAAATAATCATCGAAAGCATTTATTCTGCTATAAAATACATTGAGCACTATTGTCCTTCTAATAATTACAAATTGCCTTAAAAATATTTTTCTGATAATGATTTTTTATTCTTTATATACGCACTATCCTGCTATGATAATATTGTAAAGTGTATTTAGCTGTTTTCATATTGTTATTATGGGAACTTCAAAAACCCATGTACACGTACGTGATCAAAATCCAAAAAATCGCACCCATGACTGAAACTACAAACCTGCAGGGGTCTAAAAGATCAGTTAATACAAGTGCCTTTATATTTTCGGAGGAAAAATGAACACACAATCACCGGATATCTCCTCAATTGACGATCTGGACAGGGATGCCCTTTCCAGATATATTATTGATATGTTTCACCGTACCGTTGTCCACTACATTTTCTGGTTTAAGGAAGTTGAACACCAGATGGGTACCGGAAAAGCGCTGGACCTTATGGACAGCGTATTCCCGAAAACCTTTTCCCTTCAGATGGAGAGGCTCTCAAAAAATTTCGGTTTTGAAATGGAGGGCGGCGTTCCCTCCTTTATATCAGAAATGCCGAGACAGCAGATGCTTTCACTCGCTGAAGATCTCGGGAAAAACTGGATCGCAGGGGACGGCATCTGGTTTCAGGCTGTTGAACATCAGTACGGCATGAACGACGCGAAACGCTGCAACGATTCATGCTGGGCGCACTTTTCCCCATTTGAGGCATGGTCCATCAAACGGCTGCTTTCACTGGGGGAGAACCCCGGACTGGAGGGACTGAAAAAGGCGCTGCAGTTTAGAATGTACGCACGGATCAATGTCCAGAGCATCACCGATGAGAAACCGAAGAGCTTTGTGTTTCAGATGAATGACTGCAGAGTACAGTCAGCCAGGAAGCGGAAGGGCCTTCAGGATTACCCCTGTAAATCGGCGGGCCTTGTGGAATACGCCACCTTTGCCGAGGCGATTGATCCGCGTATAAAGACTGAGTGCGTGGGATGCCCTCCTGACAGCCATCCTGAAGAATGGTTCTGCGCATGGCGGTTCTACATAGAATAGGCAGCACAGAGAGCCTCAATGACTTCAGCGGTATCGACAGCACGGTT
>DAOSYC010000026.1:16560-27523 GCA_035380905.1 Spirochaetota bacterium
CCGCCCTCACCATGACCCATTCCACGAAATCCTTCACCGCCTTCGTCCTGAAGGGCAGCACGAAATACACCACCACCTGCCCCGGCTCATGGACCGTAACATCGCCGCCGCGCCCCGTGTGCCGGACCTGGTAGCCCGCAGTCAGTATGTCCGTTTCAGGAATAAGAAAATTTTCTTTTGAGGCGCGCCGGCCCAGAGTGATTACCGGCGGGTCATGTTCCAGAATAAATATTTTCCCCGGGCTTCTGCCGCCGGCAACACGGTCCCGCTCCTCCTGCTGCATGACAAGGGCAGTATCAAATGGAACCGTACCGGCTCTTTCAATAATATATTTTTCCATATATGGGACAGGATAATCCTGCACCATACTTCTGCAAGCTGTTTTCGCCGGTATTCTATTTGTTCAGGTACAGCTGAAAAATACTTTATCTCAACCCTTTGAAGCAGCCGGGACTCCCTGTTCCACTTCATAAAGCGCAAGGTCCTGGTAGGTGTTAAACAGCCTCTGGCAGAAACTGTCCCACTCCCTGCACACCTCGATTGTTTTCCTGTCCATCCCGAAGAGGTCCGGGTGCGCCGTCAGTTCAGTTATTTCCTCTCTGAACTGTTTCCGGACACTCTCATCGGCCCCATGGAGGAAACCGTCAGAAAACTCAGCGGGACTGTACCACGAAGCCGCCCGCTGGAGGTCACGATGTATCTGGGTGAGCAGCACATTCCGCGGCCCCTCCCAGAGTTCATTGACCGCCGCGTCACGGTAAAGCCGGGGCAGTGAGGAAAAGTCCTCCATGACCCCGTGCCCCCCGAAAATTGACATCGCGCTGCGGAGCACATCGGTGGTGTCCCAGGAGGCGGCTATTTTCTGGAGCATGATACGCTCCCGTACATCAAAACGTTTTTTCCTTATATCAAGGGGCTCATCGTCAGACAACCCCCCCTTCAGTTCACCTCCGGGATCGAGAAATTCCCTGTACAGCCGGAACGCACCGGCGGTTGTGCGCCGGGCACTGTGTTCAATCCGCTCCAGCTGACCCGCGACCATGGGAAAATTTCCGATCTTCATGCCGAAGGCATCACGGAATCCGGCATATTGTTTCGCCTCCCTCGCGGCCCGTGTCATGGACGCGGCGCCGGATATACCCACGGTGAGCCTCGAAAAGGTAAGCACGATACCCACGACGTTCGCCACACCGCGGTCAAGGGGCCCCACGGGATAGCCGACAGCCCCGTGAAAGGTGAGTTCTCCCGTGGTGAGTTCGCTGGTACCCATCTTCCACTTTATCCGGTCAATGGTATAGCCGTTCCGGATTTCCTTCTCTTTATTACCAGGGAGCCACGATGGCACTACAAAGAGCGCCACTTTATCCGACCCTTCGGGCTTCGCGGTAACCAGGGCATAGTCCGCGTGGGTCGCCGAGCAGAAGAATTTTGTTCCATAGAGCTTCCATGTGTCACCCTCGCGGACCGCCTCCAGGAGATTTGACGGGACATCGGAGCCCCCCTGTATTTCAGACAGGTACTGGGCGCCAATGGCATAGTGCCCGTCAATACCGTCCCTGCAGTGGCGGAGGATCTGCTGCGTTTCAGGTGTCCCGGCAAACGCTTCCAGGATTGCAACCATTCCCTCGGTGCAGGTGAGGGGGCACGCGATACAGGCCTCACCGTTCTGGTACAGGAGAAACATCTTCACCAGTTTTTCCCATGGTGATGTTTGAGAAGAAAAGAGCCCCTCGGAAAACACTTCCTGTTCCATGATTTCAGTTTCACGGGGACGGACAATGCGGTCGATACGGTTCCGGTGGCCGTCATAATGCATCATGTAGGGACGATGTTCCGGCCATGCAATTTTTTCCGCCATATCCCGCCACCGGAAGGACACCTTCTGTGATATATTCCGTGCCGCGGTATCGACCCGCTCAAAGTCTTTACCGGTATAATGCCGCAGCACCTTCCGGATAAAGGGATCATCCCCGTAATAGTCGGTATTATCACGCCATTCGAGGTATTCATTGAAACTATAGGGATTATTTCTGTCAGGCATGGACATGGCGCCCTCCGTATTTCTTGTAGTATGCAACTGGACAGTCTTTGGCTGAACTATAATCATAGTATTGAACACCGTTCGGCGAGTCAAATCATTTTCAATATTTTCTTGCTTTTTCACCTTACACTGTTACAGTGTGTCCCTTTATCACAACTCACCATGAAACAGGATACGGAATGAAATCGAAAACGACCCTTACCTCTCTCAAGGAACAGGAGCGGGAGGTGCGGAAAAATCTTATTATAGATGCCGCGGAACATGTATTTTCAACTAAGCCCTTCGACAAGGTCAGCATGCGGGACATTGCCCATGAGGCAGGTATGGCGACCTCTTCAATTTATACATACTTCCCGGATCAGCAGTCCCTTTTTGTGGAGGCAACACTTCGCGACGGCAGCCTTCTTGTGGACATCCTCACAGAAAAAATAGAGGGTGACGGCCCGGCACCGGATGCGGGTGACATCATTACCACATTCATTGACTTCCTGAATGACCACGACGCCTATTTCCGGATGATGACCCATTTCATGCTTCACGGGAACCTGACGGAGGAATCCACCTCGCAGATCAATGAAATGATGCGGAAGATCCTTGACCTCTTCGATACTGTACTCGCGAATTCAACCCATGAAAAATCACGGCGTATGCTCTCGCATTATCTCTTCGCTGCTTTGAACGGCATCATCATCACCTTCAGAAAATATCCCGGAAGGAAAGAGGAGGAGGTGCTGAAGCATATGAAGGACATCGGGAGGATCGTGGCGGATATGATATCCTCATATCCCGACAAGAAGAAATGAATGTATACCTGACATGACCGTTACTGCGAATTATTGTTCCGGCAGGTCTTTATACTCGGCGGAGTGTTTTAATCTGTCCAGAAACCTGTTGAACGCGCCGGTAGTTTTTTCTGCGATAATCTCATCGATCGGTGCACCGGAACGGAAAAAATTGAGATATATAATTCCGCCGCATACCGCCGTGAGAAGGGTGCTGACAATAAGCGCTGCAGGTTCACACATATTTGAGAGGCCCATACGGCTCCCCGACACCCACTGCAGCAGGGCGGTGCCCAGAAGAACAACCCCCACAATAAAAAGCACAAAGGCGATTGGTCCCGCAATTACGCTGAACGCTATTGCGGGAAAGATAAGCACAATAACCAGCACGTCATACCACGCGGCAAGGTAATAATACAGCATAACAGCAAAAAAATTGCTCAGGGAACGCCGGTACCGCCCCTTCACGGTATCCATTACCGCATATACCGCCGGAAACACACCCATCATTGCTATAATAAAGAGAATGAACAGCAGCTCCTGAAAATAGAGGGCAACCCCGACACATGCAGAGACCAGAATCACCCCCGCAACAGCCATGATGAATTCTTTTGCCGTTTCCGCTTTCATAAACCTGGATGGATTCAATTTCATGTCATAATCTCAACTCGATTTTTGCCGTATAGAGCACTTCAGCGGCAGTGCGTATACTGCCACTGAAGTATCATACAATTCCCACCCATGCAACTGTTTTCTACAATCACATGTTTTACGGCACACTGCAGTAACTACCGGAACTGTTTCAACTGCATTTCTCAGAACCGCACCCGAACACTTCCGCCTATGCTCCGTTCCGGCTGCTCATCCATATGGCTCACCCTGGAGAGATGATCGTGGTAACTCTTATTTGTTATGTTTTTAACAAATCCCGTAATACTCACAAGTTCCGTGTAATTAATGCCGAGCCGCACATCACCCACAGTATATCCCGGCGTTTCCGTTTCTGACGTTTCATCGATGCGGTCCTGCCGTGCGGTGCTGTGGGCGGCAAGTTCACCCCAGAAATTCATTGAACGGAAATCACGGGAGTACCGCACCCCGTATGTACCGGAAATCGGCGGCATATAGGGAAGCGCCTCCCCGGTGTCGCTGTTTTCTCCCCTCAGCCATGTAATGTTCCCGAACACCGTAAAGCCCCATACAAGGGTCACCTCCGCCTCCGCTTCCGCGCCGTAAATGACGGCGCTGCCGACATTCCGGAACTCAAATATTGATCCTGACGTCCCTGTCTGCCCGGTATCATATTTTACAATATAATTATCTATCCGGTTGCGGAACCCGCTCACGGTCATCCAGAACCCCGGGAGGTTTAACTTAAACCCTGCATCCAGATTCAGGCTCACTTCCGGGTCCAGGTCGGGATTACCCCTGTCCTCACCTTCCGTATGGGTGCCGTAAAAATACCGCTCAAGGAGTGTCGGCGCCCGGAATGCCCTTCCGGCGTTGGCGGTAAGGTTCAGGCGGTCTTTCACGACGGTGAACAGCAGCCCTATGCTGCCGCTTGCGTTTTCATCGGTTTCCCTGTTCTCACCGATGGGATGCCCGTACAGCAGCTCGTCCTCTCCCGGCTCTGATTTTGACACGATCCGGTCATACCGTATTCCCAGGACCGCGCGAAACCGCTTCGTACATGTAATCTCGTCCTGGATGAAGTACCCCATGCCGAGGCGCGTACAGTCCGGTATCACCCCGGAAAGGGGGCCCGTTGACATTTCCCGTGACGAGGTAACCTCCTCATAGAAGAACTGGGCCCCGGCGGTAATCCGCTGGACGTCCCCGGCCTGCATAATGAAATGCGGCTGCAGGTTCCATGTGTCAATATCGAGAAAAATATCGACCGACACATCGGAAGGATTCAGGAGATGGAAGTGCCTGTTATGGCGCTGGAACGCCCCATCAATACGGAATTTTTTAAGAAACGGGGCGATATTGTTCTGCTCAAATACGGCGCTCACGAAGCGGTGTTTCTCGTTATCAAAATAACTTTCCTTAAATGTATACTTCAGGGGATTACCGATATCGGCAGTACTGGCGTATCCCCATATACTGAGAAAGGTATTATCACCGGTGTAATTCATTCCGCCGCTGTAATTGCGGGTATCATGGAAGCTGTGCAGCAGTTCACCTTCAGGGGTCTCCACGTTATCGGTGTCCTGATATATCCCCCCGGCGAAAAAGTTTATCTTTCCCGCGCCCCCTTCAATATATGCGTCCCCTTCTTTGCTCTCCGCGGCGCTGTCATACTGCACCCCGAGCTGTCCATGGAGCCGGGCCCCTTCTCCGGAACTCCTGCGGCTGTTCCGGGTGATAATATTGATGACACCTCCAACGGCATCGGAACCGTACAGCACCGACCCCGGCCCGCGCACCACCTCGATCCGCTCGATCTGACCCGGGTTGATTGAAAGCGCGTGGTCGCCCCCTCCCCGCTGCTCGGAAAGCCGTATCCCGTCCACCATGATAAGGACCCGATCGTCATACAGGCCCCGTATCATGGGGCGAAGGCTCCCCATGCTGGTGTAGGACACATTGAGCCCCGGCTGATATTTAAACAGGTCTCCCATGTCAGCGGGGACGGTGTGCTCAATCTCTTTCCGTGTGATGACGTTGACCGGCAGGGAGCTGTTGAACACCTTCGCCTCATTCATCGAAGCGGTAACGATTATTTCATCAAGGTTTACCGTGTGTGTACTGCTCCGGCCTGCCGTATCATTCTCTCCCGTGGTACCGCCATTGAACGCTGCAGCTTCCTCCCCGGCAGCCGCAGCACACAAAAGCAGCAGCACACAGGTACTTCGCACAATATATTGTATCATTCGTAATTAGTCCTCCTGATATTTTCCGTGCATGACATGGCATGCCGCGTATTCATGCACAGGTGTGATGTTCTGACAATGCGGGGAAATCAGATACCAGGAGGGGCACGGGGAACAAGAGGCAGCGTTTCGGCATTGCCGGCGAGATGATACCGTGTGACCGCAGAATACAGGGAAATGACCGCGGGAACGGAAATTGCCGGAGACACGTCCCGGCGGGGGACCTTATACTGGTTCAGAAACGCGCAGGCTGAACAGGCAGTCCCCAAAGCATCATCGCCGCGGGCATCACCGGCGGCCCGTACATCCGCCGCTTCACCATAACCGCAGTGACCGCCGGCGGCACAGAGTACATTTCCATGACTGCATCCGGCGTCACTCACCGGCCTGTGGTTATGGATAAGGTGAATTCCCGCACCGAGGACAAAAATCCATCCCCCCATACATGCCGCTGTTATTTTTCGTAATGAGCAGTTCATACCGTACTGTTGTTTATAATATCATGCAAATCATTTGCGCATATATTACGCCCCCGGTCAATCGAATTTCACGAAAACAGTCAACCGGACATTGGATTGCGCTTGACAGCACCGGTCAGCCGGAAATACAATGCAACTTATTCGCGCACACGTATGGATACCGTCATGGCAAAGCTCACCCCGGTCCGGGAGGAAATATTATCGATCATTGAAGACGCCGGGATCCCTGTCAACGTCAGCGTCATTATGGATACGCTTACTTCCACCCCGAACATATCAACAGTATACAGGGCACTCGATTACTTCGAACGAAACCAGTATGTGCATTCAATATCGCTTTCCGGCATGCGGTATTATTACGGTTCATCCCGGGGGGGCCACGGACACTTTCTTTTCTGCCGTGAATGCAGGGAACTCATTACATTTGACGACTGCATTGTTCATACACTCCAGAAGAAGCTTCAGAAACAGTACGAATACCAGATATCCTCACATGTACTGTTCTTCGAAGGGCTCTGCGGTGAATGCGGGAAACTGCAGCATAAAAAATCACAATCCATTTTCAGTGGAGAACGGGGAAACCGATGAAACAAATCCTTACAGTATTGACAATTCTCCTCGGGGCGGTTTTTGCGCAGTGTTCCCCGGAAGCCCCTGTGGAACATGAAAAACCTGTAATCGTCACCTCGATTTTCCCTCTGTATGACATCACCCGTTCCATAACCGGAAACAGAGCTGATGTGTTTTTTGTGGTCGATATCGGGGCAAATCCCCACACCTATGAACCTACTCCCGCCACGGCGAAAAAGATTTCCCGGGCCGATATATTCATCGGTGTCCGGAAGGAGTTCGACGGGTGGATAGAAAAATTTCTGGCCCCGAAGGCCCGCCGCCTCTACCTGCAGGAAGGTGATCACCACGGGAACCCCCATATCTGGCTCAGCATCCGGAAAGGGAAAGACATTGCCCGGAAGATAACCAGGTTTCTGGGAGTGCAGTATCCCGCCATGAAAGCACACTGCGACGGGAATCTCATGGGGTACCTTGCGCAGCTCGATACAACCGATGCGGAAATATCACACATACTCAAACCGGTAAAGGCAAAGAAGATGATACAGTGGCACTCCGCATGGGACTATTTCGCCGCTGATTACGGGATTATCATTGCCGGCACCGTGGAGTCCGGCCACGGAGACCAGCCCTCCGTGAAACGGTTCAAGTCACTCATCGACAAAGCAAAACGCGAAGGCATCAGGGCCGTCGCTATTGGTCTCAATTCCGAAGACCGCGCCGCTTCATCTCTTATCAGGGAAATTAACGGCTTTCAGATACGCCTTGACAGCATCGGCTCTCCTGACATCACGGACAGGTCATCCTATATCCTTCTCATGAAATACAACGCTGAAACAATAGCCCGGAAACTCGGGAAAGGCAAGGCACGCTGATGGACCATGTAATACCGGCGATTGAACTTTCCGGCGTCTGGATACGGTACGGGCAGAATGTCCTCCTTGAAGACATCAACCTCAAAGTTGAGGAGAAGGAAATAATATCCATCGTAGGGCCCAACGGCAGCGGCAAGAGCACGATCCTGAAATGCATTATGGGATTCAAGGACACCTTCCGGGGATCAATAAAGGTATTCGACAGAGACCCGAAGGAGGTACAGCAAAGCGGCATATTCGGCTACCTCCCCCAGGGGAACCATCACGACATAAACTTTCCCATTGACGTGTACAACGTTGTGGCAATGGCGCGGTATTCGAAGCGCGGTCTCTTTGAAAAACTGAAACCCGCCGACAGGGACATCATTAACGGGACACTTGAAAAAGTTGAAATGGCTGATTTCAGAAAGCACCATTTCGGGAGCCTCTCAGGAGGGCAGAAACAACGGGTGCTGATCGCCCGCGCCCTGGCGACTCGTCCGAAAATTCTCATTCTTGACGAACCCTCAACGGGGCTCGATGCCGTAGCCCAGGACAGGTTTTACGAACTCCTGAAGACACTCCGGGACAGCGAAGGGCTCACCATTGTCATGGTGTCCCATGACATCGGCACGGTATCGCGCTTTGTCGACAGACTTGCCTGCGTAAAGCAGCGCCTCCACTTCCACGGGCGCCCTGAAGACTGCGCGTCCAACGAGTCACTGGCAAAGGTCTTCGGGAAAAACACGTACTTCATCAGCCACGACAAAAACTGTGAAACATGTATGGATAGAAAATGACTGAACTCTTTGCAATGGAATTCTTCCGGAACGCCTTTATTATGAGCTGTATACTGAGCGTCCTTTTCGGAATACTGTCTTTTTTTGTGGTCATGAGAAAAATGTCCTTTCTGGGTGCGGGGATTGCACACACCGCCTTCGGCGGCGTGGCCCTGGGGATTTTCTTCGGCATAGACCCCTTTGTGTCCTCCCTTGCCTTCTGTGTCATATCTGCGCTGCTCATAGGGAAACTTGTGCGTCACAGCTCCATATCGTACGACACCGGCATTGGAATATTTTTCGCATTTTCAATGGCTCTCGGGGCCATTTTCATTTCACTGAAGAAAAGCTATTCCTTTGACCTCATGGGATATCTCTTCGGCAACATCCTCGGTGTTTCTCTCACTGACGTGCTCCTTGCCACAGGGGCCCTTGTGCTCTTTGTGCCGTTCATGTACATGTTTCTGCACCGGATACTCTTCATGACATTTGACGAGGAAGTTGCGCTGGTAAGCGGGGTGAATACCGGCCTTCTGGACACGGTTCTCCTCGTGTTTCTGGCATCCATCATTGTTATCAGCATCAAGATTGTGGGAATAATTCTTGTATCCGCCCTCGTGGTTCTGCCGGCAAGTTTCGGGATGCTCTTTGCGAAGGACTACCGCAAAGTGCTGCTTACGGGGATACTCTACACAATTTTTATAATGATTGCAGGATTATATCTTTCATATTTCATTGACACCCCTGCGGGGGCAACCATTGTAACCTCGGGGACCCTTCTGTATTTCACTGCTGTGGTAATAACATGGGGACGGCAAAAGCTCCGGGGATAAGGTTGTTCATTTCACCTGTACGCAGCATCAGAGATCATTCAATCGCTATTATTGTACTGTAAAAGGAGAATATTGTGGATATTTATAAAATCAAAGGCGGGAAAAAACTGAACGGGGAAATCCCTGTATCCGGGGCAAAAAACGCCGCCCTTCCAATCATTGTTGCGAGCCTTCTGGCGGAAGGTGAAACCGTGCTGAAAAATGTCCCCGCCCTTATGGACATAAAAACTATCATCAAGGTTATCGAATGCCTCGGCGCCGTTACCGACTTCAATACCGGCACCAACACATTGAAAATAAAAGTAAACTCCCTGAAGAACGCTGAAGCACCCTACGACCTGGTAAAAACAATGCGGGCCTCCATTTACGTTATGGGGCCGCTTCTGGCGCGGTGCGGCGAAGCGGACGTGTCGCTTCCGGGAGGATGCGCCATCGGGGAACGCCCCGTCGACATCCACCTTGACGGCTTTGCCGCAATGGGAACTGCCATCGAAATTGAACACGGCTACATAAAAGCCCGTGTAAAAAAACTGAAAGGCACGCGCATATTCATGAAAAAAGTATCCGTCGGCGCCACGGCAAACCTCCTCATGGGAGCGGTCCTTGCGGAGGGGGAAACCATACTGGAAAACTGCGCCATGGAGCCGGACATCGTCGACCTTGGGAATTTCCTTATAAAGATGGGGGGGAAGATAGAGGGACTCGGGACCGAAAGTATCCGCATCCAGGGAGTGAAAAAGCTCGCTCCTGTCACGTATTCCGTCATGCCTGACAGAATCGAGGCGGGGACATACCTCCTCGCCGGAGCCGTGACCCGCGGGAATGTCACCATCACAAAAGTTGTTCCCGACCATATACGTGCCCTTATCGACACCCTCATGGAAATGGGATTTACGGTTACCGAAACAAAAAACACCGTCTCCATTGAACCTTCAAAATCCCTTATTGGATCATCAGTGCGGACACTGCCCTTTCCCGGATTTCCGACAGACCTCCAGGCGCCCATGATGTCCCTCATGTGCACCGTACCCGGGATCAGCGTCATCATCGAGACAATCTTCGAGAACAGGTATACCCATGCCGCGGAGCTGCGCCGTATGGGGGCCGATATTACGATAGAAGGAAATATCGCCATAATAAAGGGAGGAGGAAAACTCACTTCCGCCACAGTCATGATGTCCGACCTCAGAGCAGGGGCCGCCCTTGTGGTAGCGGCACTCGCGGCAAAGGGTGAAACTGAAATCAGAAGAATTTATCATTCCGACCGGGGATATGAAAAATTAACTGAAAAGTTATCCGCCGCAGGTGCCGATATTAAAAGGGTAACAGGAGGAAAACTCTAATGCTCAGAGGAATATACACCGGCGCCGCGGGGATGATGGCCCAGGAAGCCAGAATGGACGTCATATCCAACAATCTCGCCAATGCGGATAAAACAGGATACAAACGGGACGAAACCATATTCAAGGCTTTTCCCGACATGATAATCCGCCGCGCCAATGATAACGGCCTCGGCTTCACGCCGGCAGGATCATACGACACGATGCCCTTTGTAGGAAAACTCGGCACCGGCGTGGAAGTCAATGAAGTGTTCACCCAGTTCCACCAGGGGTCACTGCAGAGAACGGAAAGTAAATTTGACTTCGCCCTTGACGGACGCGGTTTTTTTGTAGTGTCAACGGAACGCGGGGAACGCTATACCCGTAACGGGACCTTCAACATGAACCAGGACGGCATACTTGTCACCCA
>DAOSYC010000027.1:0-27140 GCA_035380905.1 Spirochaetota bacterium
ATTGATCCGGGAAAGGATGTGGACGGATTTCATCCCGTGAACGTGGGCAAAATGGTTGTAGGGGATGAAAGCTGTTTTTATCCATGCACGCCTTACGGCTGCCAGATTTTAATCAACCGTTATATGAAGGACCTTAAGGGGAAACACCTCGTAATCGTGGGACGGAGCAATATTGTAGGAAAACCCCTTGCAAACATGATGGTGCAGAAAAACGAACGGGCAAACTGTGTAGTGACAATCTGCCATACAGCTGCCCCTGACATAAGTTATTTTACAAAACAGGGTGATGTTCTTGTGGTGGCGGCGGGTAGGCCCGGTGTGGTAACCGCTGATATGGTGAAGCCCGGTGCAGTGGTTATTGATGTGGGAGTAAACCGGATTCAGCATCCCGATGATCCTGCGAAAACAAAACTTGTCGGTGACGTTGATTTTGATGGTGTGTCGAAGGTTGCTTCCGCAATTACACCGGTTCCCGGAGGAGTGGGGCCGATGACGATAACAATGCTTCTGCAGAATACCGTAAAGGCCTTCAAGATACAGAACGGTCTTATGTGATAAAAAAAGCGGTGAAGAATTTCACCGCTTTTTGCGTGTATATCAAAGTCCCGCTTCTATGCGGTCCTTGATGCCGTTCAGCTTCTTTTTGTATTCGAGTTTATTGAGGGCGTCCACAAATGAGAGTATACCTGCAACTGAGATGTCGATATTGACACCGTTGCCGAATACCTTGACTTTTTTGCCTTCAATCTCCTCAACCGCAGTGACTGTTACTTCGCAGAGCGCATCGGAACCTCCGGTAATTGCCACAAGGTTGAAGCTTTCGATTTTGGCGTTGGTGCCGGTAATTTTCTTCACCGCGTTGATCCCGGCATCTACACCGCCGTTACCGTTGGCAACGTCGAATTTCTCCTCTCCTTCGGTTTCCCTGTCGCGGATGGTTACAAGTGACATTGGCGGTGAGTACATACCTGTTGAGATCTGGACATTGGTGACTTTGTACCGTCCCTTTTCCTTGTAAAGCGCTTCACCGATGAGGACTTCCAGATCTTCATCGTAAATCTGTTTCTTGACGTCAGCCAGCGCTTTAAAGTATTTAAAAAACTTGTCCAGTTCCTCGTTTGTCAGGTCGTATCCAAGGGCTTTGAGGCGGTCGATAACAGCATGACGCCCTGAGTGCTTTCCCAGTACCAGGGTGGATTTGGATATCCCCACATCTTCGGGGCGCATAATCTCATAGGTCATGGTATTTTTCAGCATGCCGTCCTGGTGAATGCCGGACTCATGGGCAAAGGCATTTGCCCCGACAATAGCCTTGTTCGGCTGTACGGTAACGCCGGTGATGTGGGTGAGGAGCTTACTGGTGGGCATGATCTGTTTTGTGTTGATGCTGTTCGTGACATGAAACAGATTGCTCCGTGTTTTTATTGCCATGACGATTTCTTCTAATGAAGTATTTCCTGCACGTTCGCCTATTCCGTTTACGGAACATTCCACCTGACGGGCACCAGCTTCAATCGCGGCAATGGAATTTGCGACCGCCAGTCCCAGGTCGTTGTGGCAGTGTACTGAGATAATTGCCTTGTCAATATTCTTCACGTTATCAGTAATATACTTAATGAGGCTGTGGAATTCTGACGGAATAGCGTATCCAACGGTATCGGGTATGTTTAATGTTGTGGCGCCGGCATCAATGACAGCAGTAAGCATTTCAACAAGATAGTCCCGATCGCTTCTGGTTGCGTCCATGGGAGAAAACTCAACATTTTTTGTATATGAACTGGCGCGTCCAACAGCTTTAACCGCCTGCTCCAGGACACTTTTTCTGTCTTTTTTCAATTGATAGTCAATGTGGATGTCGGAGCTGGAAATGAACGTGTGTATTCTCGGCTGCTCAGCGTGTTTTATGGCTTCCCAGGCTGTGTCAATATCTTCATAGTTTGCACGGGCAAGCCCGGCTATCTGTACCCCTTTCGCCATTTTCGCTATTTTTTCCACAGCATCAAAGTCTCCTTTCGATGCGATTGGGAAACCGGCTTCAATAATATCAACACCCAGCTTAATTAACTGATTTGCAAAATGAAGCTTTTCATCAATGTTCATGCTGAAACCCGGGGACTGTTCCCCGTCCCTGAGAGTTGTATCAAAAATATAGATCTTATCGTTTTTCATCGTGTATCTCCTGTTAAATAGTAATGATATGTAAAAAGTATGGTAAATTTAACGTTCAACCCCTGGTTGCGGTGTTAAGCATACGTGGGATCATGTCCCTGCACCTCCTGAAATAAAGCATCAAACGAAAAAGCCGTCACAGAGGGTTATCCGTGACGGCCTGAATAATTACAATATCTGTAAAAATTATATCACGATCCCCTCTCTATGGTTAACCATAGGAATAGTAGGTTGCGTAGGGATAGAAGTAGTGCGTTGTTTTGTGATATAGTTTTCATATATTTCAACTTTAAGTTATTAACAACCAATAAATCCCGCAAAAAAGAAGCTGTCAATATTATTTACGGCAAATTCAGAAAAATTTTAATACTAAAAATTTCAAACTGGATTCGTAATTAAATGAAAAAAATGATAATGTAAAAAATGAAAAAATAGTGTTATAAAAAAATACTTGATATAATACGACGATCTAAATATATGGCAATAAATATAACAATGTTATATTTAGGGGCCAGTAAAAATTTGGATTGTTATCTATCCTGGATGGAAACCTCTTCTATTGTTGTATATTTTGTAGATACTATCCTGAATTTATTGCAGTGAAATGAGATAATGAAAATGCTATATCAGATGGAGGATCATAATGATAAAAAGATTATCAGATCTTGAGCAGTATCTTCGTGAGCGGAATGTCAAAACAAGGCTGGTCGTTGTGGCAGCCCAGGATGCGAATGTTATTGAAGCTGTTGTAAAGGCCAAGAAGACGGGAATTGTCGATGTTACTCTGGTTGGTAATAAGCGTATTATAGAGGATGTCTTTGCCCGGCATAACTATGAGCTTTCCGGCATGGAAATTATTCATGAAGAAAATGATACTCTCGCAGGTGTTACTGCGGTGAAGCTTATAAAGGAAAAAAAAGCCCACATCCTCATGAATGGACAGGAGAGCTATTTCGGTGCTTCCCTGATTTCCAAACCGATACTTGATAAAAAGGATGGGATTGTAAAGGGGAAGACCATGTCCCATGTTGCCGTATTTGAACTCGAGCATTATCATAAGCTTGTAGCGGTAACAGATGTTGCAGTAAATATTTCACCTGATTTAAAGGCAAAAGCGGCAATAATAAGTAACGCGGTGTTTCTCATGCGTCGTTTCGGTATTGAAACCCCAAAGGTTGCGGTTCTGGCGGCAATAGAAGTGGTAAATGATAAAATGCCCGCTACAATGGATGCCGCGATGCTTTCCAAAATGGCCCAGCGCGGTCAGATTAAAAACTGTATTATTGATGGTCCCCTCGCTTTTGATAACGCGATATCAGAAAAAAGCGCACTGCATAAAGGAATTAAAAGTGAAGTTTCCGGGGATGTCGATATTCTTCTTGCACCGGATATTGAAACAGCAGGGACATTGTATCAGTCATTTATGTTTTTCGCGAATGCCCATGTCGCGTCAATAACAGTTGGCGCGTCAGCGCCTGTTGTGCTTACCACGAAGCTGGATACTCTTGAGACGCGTTTTAACAGCATCCTGCTTTCGGCAAGTACGTATCTGAAGTAACAGACGAATAATGAAAACAAGAAAGAATAATGGAGCTACTATATGATAACGAAACTGTCAGATATATTTGAAAGAATTGATACCACACAAGACCGCAAAAGGATTGCTGTTGTGGCAGCGCATGACGAGAACGTCCTTGACGCGGTAACGCTGGCTACAAAAAAGTCAATTGTCGATGCGGTCCTTGTGGGTGACAGGGAAAAGATCCTTGAGATTGCAGATGCCCACCAGTTTGACCTTACGGGATGTGAGATCGTTGATGAAAAGGAAAACATTGATGCTGCATATACTGCAGTGAGGCTGATACGGGAGGGGAGTGCTCATATCCTGATGAAAGGAAATGTCGATACCCCGACATATCTCCGGCCGGTCCTTCATGGCACAGAGGGACTCCGTACGGGGGATATTCTTTCTTCAATTGCGATATTTGAATTAAAAGGGTATCACAAAGTTGTTTCCCTCACTGATGGCGGATTAAACATTGCCCCTGATCTGAAAACAAAAGTATCGATAGTGCGAAACGGAGTGTTTTTTATGAATTGTCTCGGCATTAAAAAGCCGAAGGTCGCGGTGCTTGGAGCTCTTGAATTTGTGAATGAACATATGACCGCCACAATTGACGGGGCCCTTCTTTCTAAAATGGCCCAGCGGGGGCAGTTGAAAAACTGCATTGTTGACGGCCCGTTATCCTTTGACAATGCAATATCCGCAGATAGCGCCAGGTTTAAGGGCATTGAAAGTGAAGTTGCCGGAGACGCGGATGTGCTCATAGCTCCCAATATTGAAACAGCGAATGTGCTGTACAAATCGTTTGTCTATCTCGCGAATGCGTCCCCTGCGGCGGTTATTATGGGAGCTTCTGTCCCAATTGTTCTGACTTCACGTGCTGATACAGAGACGGTAAAACTTAACAGTATTGCCCTGGCGGCAAGTATTAATCTGCAGTAAGATGCATTACATTATTTACATAAAAAAAGGAGACCATACAGAATAATGAAGGAAAAAATATTAGCGATCAATCCGGGATCTACTTCAACAAAAATTGCGGTATTTGCCGGTGATGAAAATATATTCACATCGAATTTGAGCCATAGTGTTGATGAGCTCTCCGGGCTTACAGGGTTTGAAGGGCAGTATGAATACAGAAAAAAGGTAATTCTCGATGAGCTGAACAAGGCAGGTATTGATATTTCAGATCTGCAGGCAATTGTCGGGCGTGGAGGATTATTGCGGCCGATCCCTTCCGGAGTATATGCGGTTACTGATGCCATGAAAGAGGACCTGAAAAAAGGGTGGGAGGAATCAAAACATGCTGCAAACCTTGCAGCGCTTATTGCAGATGAAATGGTGCGCACGATACCCGGTGCACGTGCGTTTATCGCAGACCCGCCGGTTGTTGATGAAATGGAGGATGTTGCGAAACTGACAGGGCATCCGAAATTTCGCAGGAAGTCTATCTTCCATGCTTTAAATCAGAAGGCGATTGCACGGAAACATGCTGATGCAGTGGGAACGCCCTATGAAGAAATGAATCTCATTGTGGCACACCTCGGTGGAGGGGTGTCGGTCGGGGCACATAAAAAAGGTCTGATAGTGGACGTGAATAATGCCCTTGACGGAGATGGCCCCTTCTCGCCGGAAAGAAGCGGGGGACTCCCGGTAGGGGACATGGTAAAGCTCTGTTTCAGCGGTGAAATGAGCAGGGATGAAATAAAAAGAATGATTGTGGGAAAGGGCGGAATAACGGCATACCTCGGAACAAATGATGCCCGTGAAGTTGAAAAGATGATATCAGAGGGCGATGCACAGGCTGAACTGGTATATAATGCAATGATTTATCAGGTTGCCAAGGACATTGGCGCCATGTGTACGGTGCTGAGTGGTGATGTAGATGCTGTACTCATTACCGGGGGCATTGCGCATAGTCAACTCGTAATTGAAAGACTGAAGGCACGGGTGGAGAAACTGGCGCAGGTATACGTGTATCCCGGCGAGGACGAAATGAGCGCCCTTGCGATGAACGGTTTAATGGTACTCCGCGGGAAGGCGGTAGTACAGGATTATTAATAATATTCTTGAAAAATAATTGTTACTCCACTGTACTGGGCGGCAATTTCTAAATATACAGGGTCATTTAAAATAAAAAATGTGCGTAATCTCATGAACAGTAATGAAATACCTGACAAAATCAAAGAAAAACTCTACAAAAAGGTGCTTGAGCTTTTTTCAGAAAAGGATTTTCATCAGGTAAATATCAGGGAAATTGCAAAAAAAAGCGGTATCAGCGTTGGTACCATCTATAAATATTTTACGTCCAAGCAGGACCTTGTTTTTACTGTTATTGATGAATATCTCTGTGAACTGAATGATCTCATACGGGTACATGTGCAGGGTATTGAGAACCCGAAAGAAATATTCCGGAAACTATTCTGGGTAACAATGGATTTTTATGATAGAAACCGCGGTGTGGCTATTACGGGTTTCATTACCGTTCCAATGCGGAACTGGATGCAGAAAAACGCATACCGGCGCGACGATA
Source organism: Spirochaetota bacterium (assembly GCA_035380905.1). GTDB lineage: Bacteria > Spirochaetota > UBA4802 > UBA4802 > JAGODF01 > JAKQCH01. The sequence goes on from DAOSYC010000027.1 coordinate 6,267, forward strand.
TCCGTGAAGTCCTTGGGGACATTCTGGAAAAAGTTAAAGCGAATAACGGTATTCAGCCGGATATGGACGTGAGGACACTGAACAACCTGTATTTCATGTTCTGCAGCCGGCACGTTCTTATCTGGTACTACCATGGTATGAAGTGGAACCTGGCGGACAAAATTTCTGATTTTTTTGAACTGTTCTGGAGGATACTGGAACCAAAAAAACAGTAAGCAATGCCGCGCAATTGTGACTGATAATAATTATATGGAATAAGGAAGGCTGAATACTCTACGCGAGTTTCAGCCTTTTTGTTACAAATGACGGCAGCTGAAACGCTCCCTTGTGAATTGAAGGGTTGTAGTATTTCAGGGAATCAGCAAATGGTAACGTGCGGTTTTCGTCATGGTTCTGTATTGGATGATATTTCATCGAACAGAATGTAAATCCGATTATACCGCTGGGGTATGTGGGAACGATTGTGGAATAGTATGAGGCTACAGGGAAATGCCTGTTCGCATATCCGTTAAGGCGTTCAATGATTTCTAAATGATAAAAAAATGATTCTGATTGCGTAACGGCAATACCGGTATCATGTAACGCTTCTTTCATCGTGATATAAAAATCTTCCGAGAAAAGGACTTCTGCCGGACCAATTGGATCGGAGGAGTCGACGATTATTATATCATACGTATTTTTATGATTCTTTAAAAATTCAGCACCATCTTCCGTGTGCACTGTTACCCGGCTGTCGGAAAAAGATGAAGCAAGGGTTGGAAGATGTTTTTGGGAAAGCCGGATAACATCACTGTCAATTTCACAGATGTCAACTTTTTTGACAGAAGAGTGTTTCAGCACTTCCCTGATTGTACCTCCGTCACCGCCGCCGATAACACATACGGTTTCAGGATTTTCATGTGTGCACATCGGCACATGAGAAATCATTTCATGGTAGGAATGTTCATCCCACTCTGTTGTCATAATGACTCCGTCCAGCACCAGCATTTTCCCGAACGGTTTTGTCTGATATATTTCTATTCTTTGAAACTCGGAGTCATACTGTTCAATGAGGTGCTGTATACCAATTTTAAGGGTACGTCCTTTGTCGATCTCAAACTTTTCTTCAAACCATAACTGTGACGGAACGGGCATTGCTCATCTCCTTGCATGAAAATTAAACAGCCCCGGTCCCATTAGTAAAAAACCGGGGCTGCGATATATAGTTGAATTATTTTCTTAACGAAATGTTAAGATTGTAGTCTGTACCTTTGAAATAACTCAGTGTAAAGTGTGAAACCACTTCGGGGTCATAATATTTGCAGCTGAATACATCGATATAGGCGGTGTTGGTTAGATTCGCGAAATGCCCTGAAATCAGGGATGTTTCGATAAGCTGAACCATTGAATAACCGGCAACTTTTTCGTCTTCGCCGAAATGCACCACCTGAGTCTCACCGAAACGTTTCATTTCGATGAGGTCGCACAGCTGAATAACATACTGCCGTATCATTTCCCCGTCCCGGATAATATCGGGATCACAGTTGTGTACATCAACACTGCAGTAGAGACCCCATGCACCGAGTTCGCTATACTGATCCGGTGAAGGAACTGTTCGAGTGGTGTCTGCTCTAGTCAACATAGCTTGCATTTTCCACCTCCTTAAGCATTAAATTGTCGTTGTTAGAAATATTATCCGGCAATATTCCCCGCTGGAGCTGGAAAATTGAGCATTTCTCCGACCGGAGTTCCTGCTTTATGTGCTCGAGCCCAATTTGGGTGTCAAGGTCACCGCATGTGAATACATCAACAGCAGCATACCCGTATTCCGGCCATGTGTGGATTGTGTAGTGTGATTCCGCGATTACAATTACTCCGCTTATACCATAAGGCGAGAATTGATGAAAGAAAGGCTTAATAATTGTGGCCTTAGAAAGTTGGGCTGCGGCCATCATTACCTCCTCGATCTTAACGGGATCATTCAAAATGAACTCATCACAGTGGAAGAGTTCCGCGATAATGTGTTTACCCAGACTCTCCATGGCAATTACCTCTCTTCTATCAAAATAAAACACACAAACGTGTGCCGTTGGAACCCTTTTTAAAGGACCTTAAATAAGGGATTTGAGTAACCCATCCGGACTGAGTTAAAAACTTTCCTCCGGGGTCAAAAAAAAATAAATCCAAACCCGCAAAAGGGGAATGGGATTATCTCAAACTGTATTAATATACATTCCTGATAATTCAGTTAATGAATTGCCACAGGAAAAAATTAATTAGAATATGTCAAAAATAATAGTTAACTGGTGTAATTTTAATAGGTAAAATCCTATCGTATTATCACCCCCCGATGTTTATGTAGAATCTACATTTTATGAATTTTTAAGGCGGTACATTTAAAAATTGTAAGTCCAATTTATCAAGAAAAAAAATTATTTCAATAAAAAATATAAAAAAAATATTGATATCATTCTTTTTCGGGTAATTATCTCGAAAATAATTGCGGGAAATGAAATAATGGTCTTTAATTAATGGTTTGATGATGACAGAATCTGTGTTGTGATTTTGAAGTATAACTGATGCTGTGTACGCGGCAGGAGCGTAGTAATGTCTGTGTATCTCTCTGCCGTAACTATATATATGGTTATTATATATTATTGTAAAAGGATGTGTGAATGGATTTTTTGAAAAGGATTAAACAAGGAGAAGTACTCCTCCTTGATGGAGCGATGGGAACAATACTCTTTGAGTCAATTCCGGACTATTCCGGAGCGTTTGAGCTGCTGAACCTTGAACGGCCGGATGTTATCAGGGACATACACCGTACCTATATCGATGCAGGGGCGGATATCATAGAAACGAATACCTTCGGCGGCAACCCTGTGAAGCTTGCGGAGTACGGTCTTGGGGACCGCAGTGAAGAGTTAAACTGCGAAGCTGTCAGGATAGCCCGGAGCGCTGCTGAAGGTAGAAATGTTATTGTTGCGGGCGCCATGGGGTCTACGGGAATGCTCATAGAGCCAATGGGGCCGGTGAAGGTTGAGGATATATTCAACGGGTTCTGCACCCAGGCAAGAAGTCTTGCCCGTGGAGGGGCCGATATCATACTCATTGAAACAATGACGGATGTTCAGGAGGCGCGTCTGGCGCTGATAGCCGCGAAAGAATGTACCTCCCTGCCGGTTATATGCAGCATGAGTTTTGAGGAAAACGGCAAAACGGTTTCGGGTACGGGGATGCTGGCGGCATTTGCGACGCTTTCACAGTGCGGAGCGTCAGTTGTGGGTGCGAACTGCAGCATGGGGCCGGACGGGCTTGGAGAGCTTTATGCGCGGGAGATTGATTCCCTTAAGGGAGTGGGTGTCCCGTTTTCGGTGTGGGCAAACGCCGGCATGCCGGAAGTGGTCAACGGTGTAACGGTGTATAATGTGGGGCCCGATGAATTCGCAGACAGGTCAATGCGGATCGTTGACCTGGGGATGTCTGTTGTCGGCGGCTGCTGCGGTACGACGCCGGCCCATATCGAGGCGCTGAGGAAACGCCTTGAGGGGTATCGGGGCAGGCGGGGTGAAACCCGGCGTCGGTATCACTACATGACCGGCAGGTACGGCGTCATTGATGTTGACGCGCAGAAGGATGTCCTGAAGATCGGAGAGCGCCTTAATCCTACCGCGAGAAAAAAATTTGCAGCGGAGCTCAAGGAGGGACAGAACAACTTTCTGCGCGAGGAGTCAAGGAAGCAGCAGGAGGAGGGGGCGCACATCCTCGATATCAATGTCGGTGTTCCCGGTATTGACGAGGTGGCTGCGATGCGGCGATCAATCGGGATATTATCGGGCACGGTGCAGGTACCACTTGCGATTGATTCCGACAACCGGGATGTTCTTGATGCGGCCCTTATGATGTATCCCGGTGTGCCCCTGGTGAATTCCATAAACGGCAAGAAGAAGAGCATTGAAACAGTGCTGCCCCTTCTGAAAAAATACGGCTCCTTTGTTGTTGCATTGTGCATGGATGATACAGGGATTCACCGTGATGCGGAAAGCCGGATCGCTATCGGTGAAACGCTCATTTCGTTCCTCGTGTCGGAAGGGATTGATGCCTCCAGAATATTTATCGACCCCCTGATCCTTACTGAAAGCGCGGAACCAGGAAGCGCACTGGAAACGCTAAAAGTAATTGCGCACTTCGCGGGAAGGGACATGAAGACGAGTATAGGGCTGAGCAATATATCCTTCGGCCTTCCGCAGCGGAAGTATATTAACAATGCCTTTCTCTCGATGGCATCGGAGAAAGGGCTTACCGCGGCAATTGTGAATCCCTCAGCGGTCCGGACAGGTCATCCTTTTTCCGAGGAGGAGCAGCTGGGGGCTGATTTTCTCACCGGGAAAGACCATAATGCGGTGCGCTACATCGCGCGACTCGGAGGTGAAGCGTCGGCGTCGGCGGCTCCCGCGGCGGGAGGGGTCCCTGACTCAGGTGATCCTCTGAAAAAAATCTACAACCTTGTGGTGGAGGGGAATTCGGATGAAATTGTTCCCGCGGTGGAGTCCGCCCTGGAGCATGTTTCTCCGGAAGATATTATGAACGGGGGGTTGATAAAGGCCCTTGAGAAAGTGGGAGACTACTATAGCGCCGGAACATATTTCCTTCCTCAAATGATCGCTTCCGCGGAGGCGATGAAGGCGGGGTTTGCCAGGCTGAAGCCGCTTCTCGCGAAAGACGGTGTGCGGAAAAAAGGCAAAGCCGTTATCTGCACAGTGCGCGGTGATGTGCACGATATAGGAAAGAACATTGTTGCCATGATGCTGGAAAACCATGGCTTCGAGGTGATTGATCTCGGGAAAGATGTTCCGTCAGAAACTGTTCTTGCCGCGGTCCGTGAACACGGCCCCGATATTCTCTGCCTCAGCTCTCTGCTTACGACAACAATGAATGAAATGAAGGTGCTCAGCGATATGATAAAGGAGCAGGGCCTGCCGGTGAGGTTGATTGTGGGAGGGGCTGTGGTGAACAGTGATTATGCCGGCACCATTGGCGCGTTGTACGGGAAGGATGCCGTGGAAGGTGTAAAGGCGGCATTGAAGATAATGGAGGAACAATGATTTATAAGGCGGAAGGGACTTTTGAAGATGTTGTTACCGTGGCAGGGGACCTGACCTATCCCGGATATGTGATCCGCGGGAAAGAACAGTCATGCATGATCGATGCGGGAGTAAATCTCTACGGGCCGTTATATATGAAGACGCTTGATACTATTCTGGGAAACGCGGAGTCTCTGGATATGCTGTTTCTAACTCATTCCCATTACGATCACCTCGGTGCAGCTCCCTACATGTCGCGTAAACTGAAAGGGCTGAAAATTGGAGGCCATGAAAGAATTGAAGCGCTTCTCGCGAAGGAGAAGGTGCTGAAGCTCATGGATGAGCTGAGCGAAGTGCAGCGTAATATGTTCAGCGACATCACGGGAGATGAAGACGTACATCTGTCCCCGCTGAAGCTTGATTACAGGCTACAGGATGGTGACAGCTTTGATCTTGGAGGTGTTACCTGTGAGGTGTATGAGACCCCCGGACATACGAAAGATTCGCTGTCTTTCTTTGTTCCGGAAATAGGAGCGCTGTTCCCCGGTGAAGCCGCGGGTATACCGCAGGGTGTACAGTGTGAAGGTGTGCAGGTTGAGTTTCTGTCCTCCTATGAAGATTATTTGAAAAGCATTGAACGTGCGGCGGCATTGAAGCCGCGAATAATCGGGATGGCCCATGCATGGGTTCTGACGGGTGATGATGCCGCTTCATTTCTTGAACGGTCATATACTGAGACGATACTGTACAGGAAGCAGATAGAAGCATTTCTGGATATGTCCAATGGTGATATCGCCGAAGCAACAAAAAATATGGCCCGCGTTGAGTATGATGAAAAAGGGGGCATTTTTCAGGAGAGAAATGCATATATGACAAACCTCAGGGCCCAGGTTTCATTGATCGCGTCAATGGGGAATACCTGTTCACGCTACTGATTAGTATTTGAAATGTAGTGAAAACAAAATAAACCCCTGAGCTATAATTCGCCGGGGGTTTATTTTTTGATTTTATTGAAGAGGCGTAACGCAATAAAAGTAGTTATTTGTAATAAATAGTAGTATATGGTTAATTTTAATTGTTGACATGTGAAACTTGTACGATACGGTGTCATAATCTTCGATCCCTTTGTTCCTAAGGTTAAAGGCTATGGACTCTGGGACGGGGTAATTCCGGAAACGGATTTGCCTCCCGGGTTGGAAAGAGGATGTGGTAGCTTTTTTTATTGACAATGCAGGAGATGTGTATTAGGTTACCTTTGAAATTATTTATTCTTCAAATATTCCTCATTTTTCCAATCGATATGTGTAGCCGCATTTGCAGGCGGTTAACGCTCTTTACATGACGTACATCAAGTGTTTATTGTAATTATTTTTTCATAGTGATCATTGCCCTGATTTCGGTCTTGTTGCGGCATTATCAGTGGTATGTGGTCGGGGGATTGTTCGTGTGGTGTTGTTTCCGCGAGGAGTCCCTGTTGATGCCGGATGATTTGTGTGAAAAAGCATAAATTCATAAATTCGATATAATGTATCGATATAATTAATTGTTGACACGGTTCCCATGTTTCTTGTATTGACCATAGTGTAATGACGCACTATGACAGGCGTGTGTTCTTTTGCAGCCGGTTGTGTTTCCGGAGTTGTAACATACAATTGCAAGCATGGCACTGTGTTCCGGACGTTGAATGATGTGCAGGCATAAAACCCTCCTGCCAGAGTGTTGCTGCAGTTATTCAATACACCCATACCGGTGCACAGTGCCATTGCATATATAATGCCGATCAGTAAGTACTGCGAATTAAATATTTAATATATAATAATTTTTACGGGAGGTGTTTACGTGAAGGCAAAGAAGGTGTATCAGTGGGGGCTTGTCCTTACCATATCTTTTATCCTTACCTTTTTATTCAGCGGCTGCGCAGATCGAATCACCGAAATCAATCCAAGTCCTACGGATGTAGTCACAATTGGTGATATCAATAAACATATTACCCAGTCTGATCTTGGCGCAGGAATTCAAAAAACGAATGGTGTTATCGCATCGGTGAAGATGTCGCATAAGGCCCACGAACAGGCGGGGGTGCAGTGTATTGTCTGTCACCACAAAAAGGGGAATGACGACAGGATTAAGGAATGTGCCCAATGTCATAAAGGGAGCCAGGGGGAGAAGCTGATGCATGATTTCTGTATTGCCTGCCATGTTGAGAAGGCAAAAGGGCCTTCCATGTGTCAGGATTGTCACCTGACCGGCGCAACAGGCCGTAAATGATAATTCACTTCAGGCGGAAATACAGGTTGTAATGAAAAAAGTATTGGTTCTGGGTATCGGTAATATCTTACAGGGCGATGACGGGCTTGGTGTCCATATCGTCAACCGGATTGAGGAATCCGGAATTTCTCTCCCGGATGATGTCGAAATAATTGACGGCGGAACAGCGGGGTTTGATCTTCTCCCGCTAATGCAGGGTCGTGATCGGATCATCGTTGTTGATGCGATGCGGGGGGAGGGAACTCCGGGTTCAATATACAGGTTTAAGCCAGAAAATGCCGTGGAAACGAGATCTGGTGTTTCGCTTCATGAGGTTGGATTGATGGAAGTGATTCGTACCCTCCGGCTTCTCGGCAGCAATCCGGATATTGAGATAATTGGCATTATTCCAGAGGATATTGAAACAACTGATATCAAAATAAGTGCCGCGGTACAGAATGCAATTCCGAAGGCGATTGAATTGATTCTCGATGCAGTGGCGAATTAATTACTCAGGAGGTATATGATGTCATTAAGCAGAAAGCAATTTTTGAAACTGATGGGCGGAACAGCGGCCGCATTTACTTTTTCCGGTGTAGTGCTGCAGGGATGCAAAAAAGCTATTGAGAGGGCGGCGGCAAGGACCCCTGTGATATGGATACAGGCACAATCCTGCTCCGGGTGCTCTGTTTCGCTTCTTAATACTGTTGACCCCGATATCGCAAGTCTTGTTACCGAGCATATCAGTCTGAACTTTCATCAGACACTGATGGGGGCTACAGGACATGTGGCGATAAAGGTTTTAGAGGAAGCCGTAAAAAAGAACAGAAATGATTTTGTCCTTGTTGTAGAGGGGTCAATTCCAACAGGTGCTGACGAGTTCTGCACAATTGGTGAAATTGACGGGCACCATGTAGGGGCAAGAACATGGATAACGGAACTCGGGAAACGGGCAAAGGCAATAATCGCGGTTGGCAGCTGCGCAACATTCGGCGGAATACCCGCAGCACAGCCGAGAGATGGAAGCGGAAACCCGACCGGCGCAAAAGCGCTGAAAGATATCCTGCCCGGTAAAACTATTGTGAATATTCCCGGATGTCCTCCGCACCCGGACTGGATGGCGGGGACTATACTGCATTTTATTCTCAGGGGCGTACCGGAGCTTGATGAATATAATCGTCCGAAAATGTTCTTCGGAAAGACTGTTCATGAACAGTGCGAACATCTCGTTGATTATAAGCGCGGGAGATTTGCTCAGCACTGGGGTGAGCCGGGATGTCTGTATCTCCTGGGTTGCCTCGGGATGGATACCGGTTGTGATATTCCGAAAAGGAAATGGCTTGGTGTTAATTCCTGTACCGGATCGGGGTCAGGGTGTATCGGCTGTACGGAACCTCCTTTCCCGGATTTCGGCAACCGCGGTATTTACAAACACCTGACTGCCAGCGCAGACCAGATACAGCAGATCGACAATGAACAGATACGGTCTGCGGTTATAAAATTAAGGGATGGAGGTGTAATCCATGGCTAGAGTTGTATTAGACCCGATTACAAGAATAGAAGGCCACCTGGCTATAGAAATAGATGTGCAGAACGGCGTTGTGAAAGACGCGAAAAGTAAGGGTGATATGTTTCGCGGTTTTGAAAAGATTCTGACAGGACGTAATCCCGTTGACGCGAACCAGATTACTCAGCGGATTTGCGGCGTATGTCCCGTATCTCATGGCCTTGCCTCAAGTAAATGCCTTGATGATGCGTTTAACATCAGACCCAACAGAAACGGCAGACTTGAGAGGAATCTTGTCCTTGCGGCGAACTATCTGCAGTCCCATATCCTTCATTTCTATCATCTCGCAGCGCTGGATTATGTCGATATCACTGCGATTCTCAAATACGAGGGCGGCGATGCGGGTCTCAGCGGTGTGAAGGCATGGGCGAAAGAGGAGCTGAAGTTAAAGAAAGACCGGATAGACCAGATATCGGCTGTTGGTCCTTTCCTTCCACGATATGAAGGAGAAAATTTCTATATAAAAAACAATGACCTGAATATTGCCGCAATTGCACATTATCTTCAGGCGTTTGATATAAGAATGAAGGCGCACAAAATGGTTGCCGCGTTTGCCGGACGGGCGCCGCACCTTATCGGCCTTGTTCCCGGAGGTGTAACGCAGGTGCCGACCAGGGAAAAAATCAAAGAATACCGGAAAAACCTCAAAGAAGTGGAGAAGTTTGTAAATGAGGTGTATATAAAAGATGTAATTGAGGTGGCCAGGGTTTTCAGGAATTACTTTACAATAGGTAAATTTGCAGATCAGCTTTCTTATGGTGTTTTTGAAGAAAATGATGATCTTAACAAATTTATGTTCCAGCGTGGAGTATTTCTGGGCGGTAATGTAGAGCAGCTTGATACTGCGTACATTAAAGAACAGGTAAAATATTCACGGTATAAATCCGGTTCAAACCTGCACCCGCTGAAGGGGCAGACTATTCCGGATCCAGGGAAAGCCGGCGCATATACATGGCTTAAAGCGCCGCGGTACAAAGACAAACCTGTCGAGGTTGGCCCCCTTGCCCGTATAGCGGTAAGCTATCTTTCCGGAAACGAGCAGGTCAAGCGGGAGGTGGATGCGGTACGCGGGATTTTCAGCGCGGATGTTTCCGCACTATTTTCTGTTCTGGGACGTCATGCAGCACGCGCGATTGAGTGCAAGCTTATTTGTGAAAAGGCAAAGGGGTGGCTTGATGAACTCGAAGTAGGCGGTTCTCCGCGTAATCACTATGAAATACCTGAACAGGGAGAAGGTGAGGGTCTAACCGAGGCTCCGCGCGGAGCTCTTGGACACTGGATTGTTGTAAAAGACAAGAAGATCGCTAATTATCAGTGTGTTGTTCCAACAACCTGGTATTGCGGGCCCCGTGATGACCGCGGTGTGCTTGGTCCCGTGGAGCAGGCACTTGTGGGAACTCCAATCAGTGATCCCGCTAATCCTATTGAAGCTGCAAGAGTTGTCCGTTCCTTTGATCCATGTATAGCATGTGCGGTACATATTGTTGAAGGAGACAGGGAGATCTCAAAATTCAGAGTGTGCTGATTTTTCCGTATGCAGCCTTACGTGTTTCAGTGAGGCTGCATACGGTTGTATGGAAACTTTTTCCGGGTACGTGGCAGCCCCTGCGTCCCGGCTAAGAGTATACCTCTTCACATAAAGACATGGCCGTAACAATATGAAAAGGCGAGGATTGTAACCCCCCGAAGGGGAATCCTCGCCTTTTTTATGAGGAGAAGAAGATACCGGGTGTATCCGTATAATAAAAAAAATATAATCAGAATATGGCTGGATTGTAGTATTGTTTTAAAAATAAGTCAACAATATTTTTTATCATGTAATGGTGATACCGGGTAATTGGCCGGGTGGTGAGAGTCTGTTTATATAGCATCAAATTTCTTTTTTTTCTATTTTTTCTTGACATCATATAGCACCTTGACATTATCGATTAGATTGAAGTATAAGTCTTACTGGGTGTATTTTTGGTCTTTTGTTTTTTTATTTTCTGTTTTAGCGGATAATATTCATGAAACGTAATATTGTCTAAAATCTTATAACAAAGGAGAAAGTTTGTGAAACGATCATTACTTCTTTTCTTCTTGCCTTTCTTAGTGTTCACTTTCGTTTCTTATATCTTCTTCATAAAAGCCTGTGAATACCCTTTTACTGTACAGGCTCAAAAGTTAATTCCCTTTAACCATAAATCTCATATAACGAAATATCAGGCATCAGACTGTGAACTGTGTCATGGATATTATTCGAACGGGAGATTCAAGGGGATACCAACGGTAGGTGAATGTAAACAGTGTCACGATGGTACGACTGCTGCTGAAAAGGCAATGTTTAGGGGGTTTCAGGATAGTGACAGGCCCTGGGGATCATATGCACAGCAGGCTGATCTTGTATATTTCAGCCATATCGCTGTTATGAAAAACCAGAAGAAAGCCAGGTGCGCATCATGTCACGGTGATAAGGTAAATGCTATGACGACGGCAAGAACATCACGGGTCAAGGGGCGTATGCCGATGGGTCAGTGTATGGACTGCCATACTGCTCTCAGGATCAGTAACAAGTGTCTGGTGTGTCACGATTAGAAATTATCTGAATGGGTATTGATAAACTTTGCAAATGAGGTATGTGAATCCATGAAAAAGATTGAAAGAAGAGATTTCCTGAAAATGGCAGGTGGCGCGGTTTGCGGGGGACTCGTTGGAACTACATTCTCTGGTGCTCCCTTCCTCGGTTTTCAGTGGCTTGTTGAATGGAGCCAGGATCAGTATGTTCCGACCCGTGGTGAAGAAAAATTCGCGAATAGTGTCTGCCATCTCTGTGGATCTAATATAACAGTACGTAAAATTGGCCAGAGAGCAGTCAAGGTCGAAACAGCGAACAGCGGGTGTCCCCTATGTCAGGCGATGCTGCAGCTTCTGTACCATCCGGAGCGAATCCAGCAGCCCCTGAAGCGGGTCGGCAGCAAGGGTTCCGGTAAATTTAAGCCCGTAACCTGGGAAGAAGCGGTTAAGGATGTTTCCGATGCCATAACGAAACTCAGGTCAGAGAATAAAGCACAGATGATAGCAGCGGTTAACGGCGCACATAATACTGTTCCGAATCTTCTGATGGAACGGCTGGTTATGGCGGCGGGAAGTAAGCACGTGTATACCGAGCCCTGTTTCTGTAATCTTTCCAAAAGTGCTGTTGCCGCAACACAGAATGCGGAAGGAACTATTGATTATGATCTGGAGAATGCTGATTATGTTATCAGCTTTGGTGCCCGTCTTTTTGAAGGATGGGGAAATTCCGCGAGAATGAATAAAGTACTTCTCGAGTGGAAGAAAAAAAATGTTAAATTTGTTCAGGTTGATACGCTCTGTACCCGTACAGCATCAATGGCGGATTCATGGGTTCCGGTTAAGCCCGGAACTGAATCATATCTGGCTCTTGGAATAGCGCATCAGCTGATTATGAATCATGGTAAGAGTTCAAATCTTAGCGAGCTTTCGCGCTGGTCAGGGATTAATGAGTTCTCGCCGGATAAAGTTTCTGCGATTACCGGAGTTCCTGCTGAGAAAATAGCTGAAATCGCGAAAGAATTTGTCAAATACCGAAAAGCTGTTGCTGTCGCAGGGAGGGGCGGGCAGTGCGTGTCCTCTTCCGTTGCAGAAATTGCTGCGGTTCAGGCCCTGAATGCTCTGATTGCACATCTCGGAAAAGATGGAAATGCTTTTATTAAGGCATGCCCCTCAATTCCGGCTGGAGTACAGTATGATGATATTGCAAAAGCGGGGCATAATAATACAAGGGTCGCAAAGGGACTTGATGATTTTATAAAAAATGGAGAGAAGGTAGAGCTTCTTTTCCTTAATGAGTCTAATCCGGTTTTTAACAGTGTGTATGGTGCTGATTTCGTGAATAAGATGAAAGATATGCCGATGGTTGTCGCCTTTGGTACCCTTATCAACGATTCTGCGAAATATGCTGATTATATCTTCCCGACCCTTACTATAATGGAAGTTCCTACGGCTCAGGGGAACGCTGTTGCTGCACCCCGGTATACGTCAAAACACGGGGGTGATATTATTCTCGATATCGCCAGGAAAACGGAAAAGGTTAAGGATGCATTCCCCTGGACAGGTGTCAGGGATGTTGCAGCAATAGTCCGTGACGGACAGACAAGGGGTGTCGGGAACTTCAGTATTTCTACTGATCTTCTGAAAAAGCACTTCACTGAATTAAAGAAAGCAATGGAAGAATCAGCGCAAGAGTATCCTCTCGTTATGATTCCATTTGAAATACCATTTGTTGGTGACGGGCGAAGTCTGGCATTTCCGTATGTGTTAAAGGGGCTTGGCCATGAAACCTACAGTGCTGAAAGGCTGTATGTTCAAATGAATCCGGAAACAGCTCGAGAACAGGGAGTTTCCGATGGTTCGAACATTTATATCAGTTCGAAAAGGGGTGAGATAGGAAAAGTCAAGGTCCTGCTTACAAAGACAGTGGCCCCTGGCGTGATAGCGATGCCGATGGGATTCGGTCATGCTGCTTTAACAAAATATGGCAGTGAGAAGGGCGTGAATCCCAGAGAGATCATGAACAATGCTATTGATGCTGAGTCTGGAACCGCCGACTGGTGGTATACCAGGGTAAAATTAAGTTAAGGGGTGGTAAGCAATGACGACGATGAAAAGACTATGGGGAATGTCGATAGATTTGGACAAGTGTACCGGGTGCGGTGCATGTCAGATCTCCTGCATGCAGGAAAACAATATGCCCATTTTCGAGGATGATTCCGATATACCTAAACGGGTCACGTTTATGGATCTCATGCGTGTCACCAATGATTATCAGGGTGATAAAAAGTATGGTGAAGTCCAGATCGCATATGTCCCGAAAATGTGCCAGCAGTGTTCGGGGAATAATCCCGATCCGAAGAAAGCAGTGCCTCCCTGCGTTTCCGTGTGTCCGGCTGTTGCAACTGACGTCAGTGATGATGGAGTCGTAAGCCAGATATGGTCGCGTTGTATAGGCTGCCGGTATTGTCAGGCAGCATGTCCTTACGAGGCACGTGTATTTAACTGGTGGAAGCCGAAATATGAGACAGATTTTAAGAACTCGCTGAATCCCGATGTATCGGTTGCTTCACGGGGTACTGTTGTAAAATGTACTTTCTGCAGCCACATCTGGAAGAGGGAGCGGGATAAAATGATTGCCCAGGGGATAACTGATATCAATCAGGTCCAATATACTCCGGCATGTGTCTCTGCCTGTCCTACGGGAGCGATGAAATTCGGGGATCTCAGGGATCCAAATTCTCCGGTGTATGAGCAGAAGCTGAAGAATGATCCCAGGGCGGTACGTCTTCTTCATAAAATTGATAATGCTGATCCGGCTGAGCAGCAGCGTCGCATGAAGATAAAGAATTATCCGAACCCGAAGGTGTATTATCTCACAAGTAAGCAATGGCTGCGTGATATATTAAGCGGTTTTCAAAACTCCTAAAAGGAAAAACAAGGAGATACAGTAATGAAATTTATTGAGTTTCTAAAGGATGAATTTAACAGCTATTCGAGGAAATCACAGATTGCCCTGTATGTGCTGTTTGCCATCGTGGCCCTTTTTGGAATCTTTGCAATACAGGTTCTGTTCTGGGGTCTTGGATATACCGATATGAATAATAATTTCGCATGGGGTGTGTGGATTATCGGCGACCTCGGTCTTGTGGCACTGGGAGGAGGGGCTTTTTTCACCGGCTTTTTCCTTTATATTTTCAGGGTTGACAAGCTTGAGCCGATTATCAATTCCACAGTGCTTCTGGGGTGGATGTGTTATCTGTTTACACTTGTCCTGCTGCTTTTTGATGTCGGACAGCCCCTGCGCGCATGGTTCGGGTTTGCGTATCCGAACTGGGGACCGCACCTTATGCCGATTTCAATGCTTACGGAAGTATTCTGGTGTTTGTCATTGTATTTCTGTATTCTTTGCGTTGAACTTGTTCCGATTGTACTGAAACAGCGGCTGCTGGACAGGTATCCGGTTGTACATGCAATTGGACATTATATGCATAAGCTTATGTGGACAATGGCTGCTGCGGGTACGTTCCTTTCTTTCTTTCACCAGGGTTCACTTGGTGGAGGTATGTGGGGTGTGCTGTATGCAAAGGCACAGTGGTTCAGGCCTCACTTTTTCTTTCTCGCAGTTGTAGCTGCGACTGCCGGCGGTACCTCTTTCATGATGCTTATTCCCTGGATAGCGGGAAAAATTATGAAGAAGGAAGTTGTTCCGAAAGAAACATTTTATACCCTTGCTAAAATTTCCGGTGTAATGTTTATCTTCTACACCTCTTTCAGAATATATGACATTTACTCGATGGCGGTTAAATATGTTCCTGCTGTAGACAGATCATTTATGGATCTCTGGGGTGGATTATATGGAATATGGATGCTCGCACTTGAGTTGATTCTATGTTTTGTTCCCATTACAATGTATCTGGTAAAGAAGTTCAGGGAGCAGGAAAAAACACTGGTTACCGGTTTTATTGCAGGGGTCAGTGCGATTCTGGTAAGTAAAATGAATGTGCTCCTCCACGGATTTTCGGTACCGAACTTCCCATGGAGAGGATTCACAACATATAATCCTACTATCCAGGAATGGTTTGTGTTTCTTGGTTGTATAGCGATTATGACGCTCATCTATATGTGGTTTGTAAAGTATACACCGCTTTTTCCGCATCTTCACCATAGTGAGCATGCTTCAGAAGGGCATGAATAAGTGACGGTGGAATAGTTTACACACTATTTAGTACACAGCTACTGAAAAATGGAGGGCGGTTTTAGCTACTATGCTGAAACCGCCCTTTTTTATTAAAGTAAGATGTAGAATATTGCACACTATCTACCTTGATCATGACGATATAATAAGAGATAACAAAAATTGTTGACATTACTTTGCGCTACAACTACATGGATTATGTCAGATGAGATCGGCAGACTTTAATGAACCACATGAGGGTATCCACATATACGTCAGGAAATGGGGTATAATGTCAGGTTGTAATATCAGGGCGGAGCAGGCGGGATGAATAAAAAAATCAAGGCAGGAATAAGCGCAGCAATAATAGGTACCGTAATGTTTCTTTATTTTTTCGGAAGCGGGACTATCGGTGAAGGTGCTGATGCAGGAAGAATTGACGCGTTATTTTCAAATGAAGAGGCATTCATACAGTTTATCCGGAAAAATGTAACGTTTCAGGGTCTGACACTTCATATTGTTACTGTTAAACGGGGTGATAATTTCTGGAAACTGGCAAAAAAACACGGGGTTGATATCGATACGATGATTGGAGTGAATCCTTTCTGGGGAAACCTTCTGGCGAGCGTTAACCAGAAAATTGTAATTCCCTCTCATAAGGGGGTTCTTCATTTTGTTACGGATCTTGATGATGTTCAGGAGTTAGCCGCCCTGTATGATGCATCGCCGGATGATGTGGTACTACAGGATCTGCCGCTTTTCTATCGATTTTATTATAAAATTACCGGTGATTACAGGCCCGTTGCAGTTTTTATAAAAAATGTGAAACCGAAATCAATGTATATGACTGCTTCACTGGCAAAACAATACCGCTTGAGGGAAATGTTCAGATCCCCGCTTGGCGGCAGGTATAGTTCTTTTTTTGGTATGCGGACGCATCCTATTGTCAACAGAAGGGGTTTTCATAATGGGATTGATATTGCCACAGCATATGGTACTCCTGTTGGAGCAGCCTGTGGAGGCACTGTTACGGCTGCAGGATGGATGGGCGGATACGGCAAGGCCGTTGTTATTGTTCATCGGGAGGGATATAAAACATTATACGGGCATTTGTCCCGGATATTTGTCAGAAGCGGACAAACTGTCACTGCAGGAAGAATTCTTGGACGGGTCGGCTCTACGGGTTTCTCGACCGGACCACATCTCCATTTTACACTATGGAAGGATGGAAAGCTTATTAATCCGATGAGCGTATTATGGTAGGATTGTTGGTGAATTGGTGATTGTGCAGTTGAACTAAATAAATAGTGGACTTGATATCGATTATTATATTATATATTGTAAGAAAAAGAGATGATATGTGGTGTTACGCGATGAGTTGCTTTGTCTGTAGTAATGTATGATGGTTACCACGAGGGGATACAAATGCAACAGAATAAGGTAGAAGAACTGCTGGAATATTTGGAAACAAAATATCCGGATAGGAGTGCGGAAGAGATTTTCGATCTCATGGAAGTGGTTGTCGGATGTAATGAAATAATTGAAACATCTGATGAAAACTGGAACCTTGTTGAAAATGAGCTGCTGAAAAGATACGGGGGAGAAACGGAGAGTTGTGATGATACCGCGGATAGAATACCGGAAAAACCCGATACACCGGAAGGAATTCTTTTTCCTGAGTTCGACCCGGTGGTAAAAAAAGCAGTTCGGACTGTTATTGCTTTTATTAATGAAGAATCACCCCGCATACAAAGCAGGCTCGGGAAAAAAAGAAGATATGTGTTAAGCAGGGTAATTGAGGAGCTGCAGAAACTTGACTGATACCTGTGCCCTTAACAGTACAGCTGCTGAAGGTACTCGTATGCGTTAAGTACTGCTGTTGCGCCGTCCGCACATGCCATCACGATCTGACGTTTTGAATGTGCCCTGACATCACCAATTGCATACATTCCGGGAATCGAAGTAGCCATCTCCATGTTTACGAGGACTTCTCCCTGTTCATTCAGCAGTGATGTATCCATGAATTCTGTATTGGGAATAAAACCTATGAATATAAATACGCCGTCAACTGTAATGGTTTTTTCCTCTTCGGTTTTGACATTTTTTGCCGTAAAAGACTGTACTCCTGTCTCACCATTGATTGATGTGACAACACTGCTGTATACCGGTTCAATTTTATCCGACCCTAATACCCTGTCCTGCAGTATTTTCTGGCCCCGGAACTGGTCTCTTCTGTGGACTAAATATACTTTTTTTGAAAATTTTGTAAGAAACAGTGCTTCCTCAAGGGCAGTGTCGCCGCCTCCCACAACAGCGGTAACACGGTCTTTATAGAATGCGCCGTCGCAGGTTGCGCAATATGACACACCGCGTCCAAGATATTCTTTTTCTCCGGGTACATTAAGGTTACGGTATGATGCTCCTGAGGCGATAATAACAGTTTTTGACTGCTGTATAGCACCGTCAGCCATTGTAACAGTAAAAGAATTATCAGTGCTGTTTTTTGATACTGACGCAACCTCTGCGCTGACTATTTCAGCATTCAATCTTCGTGCCTGGTTTTCCATTGCTGATACAAGTTCCCATCCCGGAATCGGGTCAACGAAACCGGGATAATTTTCTACTTCATAGGTATTGACGACCTGTCCCCCGGGAGAATATTTTTCAATAACGAGAAGGTCAAGTCCGGCACGCATACCATAAATTGCAGCAGTGAGCCCGCCGGGGCCGGCACCAATTATTATCATATCTTTCATGTGTATCTCCCACTTGACTTATTGTATTCATCTATATCGATGCAGTACAAAATATGCAATAAAAAAAGAAATCGCAATTGAAAATCTTACAAACAGATAGTGGATTAAATAAGAATAATAGAAATGGTACTGATATCCGGAAACAACAATTAATTATATTGGATGCCGTTATTCAAACAATATAAGGCGGGAAAGAAACATGTGCAGGAAGGAATATTGTGTCACGATATGGCAGTACGTAGGTATTACATGAACATAATTCAAATATGTTTTCATATTGCTGTTCTGTGATATATTGGATTATTATGCAGAAGTTTTTGGAATAGTGGGTGACAATACAAATTATTATTGTATTTACTTAATGTAAGACAGGTGAAGGAAACTATTTTATTCTTATATACTGTATAACTTCCTGGAGAGGGGACGTTTCATGAAAAAGCAGGAAATACTGATTATAGAAGATGAAGCAATTATCGCACTTAATATTAAAACCGACCTGGAAATACGCGGATATAAGGTTGTGAAAGTGGTATCCACCGGAGCTGAAGCAGTTCGTGCCGTGGATGAATATAAACCTGATCTTATACTTGTTGATATATTTATTGACGGGGAAATGGACGGCATTGATGCAGTTATTGATATACAAAAAAAACATGATATCCCGGTAATTTATCTCACTGCCCATTCTGACGACAGTACACTGCAGAGAGCAAAATCAACCCGTCCCTACGGATATATTCTGAAACCTGTCAATCTCAATGAACTGTATTCCTCTATCGATATTGCGTTGTATAAGTATACAATGGAGCAGCGGCTGATTGAAAGCGAAAAACGTTACCGGAATCTTATTGAAAGTATTAATGATGTTATTTTCTCAACTGATGATACCGGAACTGTAACCTATGTCAGCCCCCAGATCGAAGATTTGATTGGATACAGTGTTCCCGAAATTGCGGGGAAAAAATATATAGATTTTATCTATACTGAGGACCATGAACAAAGTATTGCACATTTTCAAAAGATGCAAATCTCAACGGAGACGAGAGCCGGAGAGTACCGTATTGCTGCAAAGGATGGTTCAATTCGCTGGGTGCAGACATCAATCAGGCCGGTATTTCATGATGGCATATTCGGGGGAATGCATGGAGTTCTTGTCAATGTAACTGAGAAGAAAAAAACCGAGGAGTCCCTCAAGACATTTAAGGCGATAATTGAGAATTCAAATGAAGCAATTGCACTCAGCACAATTAAAGGTGAACTGGAATATATAAATCCTGCCTTCGTACGGCTTTTTCATGTGAAACCGGATGACATAAATACAATGAACATCAGGGAGCTGTATACACCGGAATCAGTTTCAGTTATTGATGATGTTGTTCTGCCTGAGCTTTACAGCGGGAATAGCTGGGAAGGAATCCTGGATTGTCATGATACAAACGGAAGAACATTCAAGCTCTGGGAGCGTGCCGATTCAATCCGTGACTCCAGGGGCAGGGTGCAGCTGCTGTTCGGGATTATGCACGATGTTTCCGAACAGCAGCGGTTGAATGAACAGATGAAAATGACTCAATTCTCCGTTGATAACTTTCTGGATGAAGTATACTGGATTGATAAAAACGGCAGGTTCTATTATGTGAATGATACCGCCTGCAGGGTTCTGGAATACCGCAGTGATGATTTTAATAATGTTACAATATTTGATATTGATACCGTCATTAATCCTGACTTGTGGAATGTCTGGTGGGATAATCTGAAAAAAACCGGTTCAGGAGTGACGCAGTCCGGGCACAGGACAAAAAGCGGACGGCAATACCCCGTTGAAATAAGTATGAAATATCTGGAATATAAAGAAAACGAATATATCGTAGCTTATGTTCGTGATATTTCTGAACGGAAGCAGTTCGAGAATGAAATACAACGAAAAAGTGCAGAGCTTGAAGCAGTCAATGAAGAACTGCAGGCTACAATAGAAGAGCTTGAAGCTACCAGTGAGGAATTTGAAGCACAGAATAGTGAACTGATTGAAGCTCAGGAAAAACTGCGGGAAAACGAAGAACGGCTGAAATATGCACTTGAAGCGTCCCATGATGGATTGTGGGACCTTAACATTGAAACAGGGGAAACTTTTTTCAGCGACAGGTATTATACAATGGCTGGATACATTCCCGGTGAATTCCCCATGAATTACAAAAACTGGCGGGACCGTCTGCATCCTGATGATATTGTTATGGTGGAAGATACTTTTAATGCACATGTTGAAGGGAAAACAGAGCAGTTCAGGGTTGAATTCCGTTTCAGGAGAAAAGATGGAAGCTGGATGTGGATACTTGGGCGGGGTAAAATAATTCCCGGTGAGATCAGCGGCAGGATAGTGCGGATGATCGGTACCCATGTCGATATCACTGAGCAGAAGGAAGCTGAGCAGCGGCTGCGTGAAAGCGAGGAGCGTTTTCGAGTGCTCCATGAGGCGTCATTCGGAGGTATCGGCATTCACGACAGGGGTGTAATTCTGGA
>DAOSYC010000028.1:0-11341 GCA_035380905.1 Spirochaetota bacterium
GACGGGCTGTATCATCTCGCGGAATACCTGAAGAAACAGCCCCTGCCGGAATGCGCGGAATTTATACTGACCCCCCATTTCCTTGAAGCATCCCGGCTTTCCGGAGAGTCCGTTGATGTAATTAAGAAGAACAGGCCCGCTGCGGCAATGGAACTTGGACGCAGTACCGGCGCAACGGTGCTCCTCAAGGGCCCGGCGACCCTTGTTTCTGACGGCATACACCTGCTGATAAATACTACCGGCAACCCGGCCCTCGCCACGGCAGGTTCAGGGGATGTGCTTTCAGGGATAATTGCCTCCCTTATGCTCCGGGACCTTTCACTCCTGGAGGCCGGGGGAATCGGGGCCTTCCTTCACGGAAGGGCGGCGGACCTCTTTGTTGCGGACAATGACGGCATTGAAATCATGAAATCCTCAGATACCATAGGATATATCCGTGAAGCGGCTGCGGGAACAGGTGATGAGCAGCCCGATTATTGAACACGGAGCAGCATATACAGCAGCCCGCCGGATATAACGCAGAATGCCGCACCGGTAAGAACCGCTGCCGCGAGGCAGGATTGTTTCATGCGGATCGGGTACCCCAGGTTTTTCATTGAAAAATAAATACCTGTTGCCATATATGGAATTACTCCATAGGCGCCTTCCTTTTTAAGAATAACCCGCAACTGTCTGATCTTCATTGTGTGCATGTGTTTCCTCAATGAAGGGGGCAGCGGCTGATACAGCGAATACTGTTCCAAAAAATCCCGGAATGCATGTGCGTTGTCTCTGTTCATACGTTCCCCTTTTTGTGAAGAATTAATCTTTCTGTGAGACTGTTTTCCCGCTTCTCCGCTTACAGCGTGTAGCGGCATATATATAAGCGCGTTTTTTTCACGAATAATGACAAAAAATATTTCAAAAAATAGAAAATAATTGTATTATGTATTGTTATCATTGAATGGTTACAGGTAAAATGATCAGGTATTGTGTATATCCGTTATTATTAGTCTTTCTGCTCCATGGGGGAGGCGGGGTTCCGGCTTCAGGGCCCGGGCCGGGAGGGACACGGCAGATGCAGGCGTATGCAGCGGTATGCAGCGCGGCGGACCGTAATGCCGTGAAAGATGCCGGGCACCGGCACAGTGAAGATTCCGGTGAGGAGAGCAGGCTGTGTTCCTTCAAATACATTATATATTTTTTCTGGTATGCCTGTTGTGCGGTGCTCTTCGCGGTGGTGTTTGTTATGGACGTGTCCACGGGATGCAGCCAGCACTATACAAAAGATTTTTACGGCTGGTTTCAGGAGCATACACATTCTCTTGACCGGTTTTTCCAGCGGGCCGGCTGCGGCTGACAGATACAACTTCCTGAGAAAAAATGCTTGTAATCAGGCATTTTGTTCATATAATCTTCAAATCTTTATAAAAGGTTGGATGCTATGGCTGAAAAGGGCAAAAAGGGATCCCCCGAAAAACAGAAAAAGGCCGGAACCGGAAAAAGCGGACCAAAGAAAAAGGACATTGAACAAAAGGCCCAGTCCCGTCTATACGGAAATGACGGCGAACAGGAACCTCTTGCACCTGAACCTGTTGAATCAGCGGGAAATACTGTTTCAGGTGAAGAAGACGGGCATGGGAATGCCCGGGACAATGAGGCCGCTGGAAAAAAACGGAGCCTTCCTGTACGTATACTTCTGAAATCACTGAAAGTCCTCCTGGTGTGGCTTCCGGTTGGTATTATCTCCCTTGTTATTCTGGTGCTTCTCGCGGCAAAGCTGTATCTGACGCCGAACCGTGTTGAGCGTCTCATTATTGAGAACTTTAATAAAAACTCCAACGGTGAAATATCCCTGAACGTCCGCGACTTCAGTCCCTACGGCGGGTTCAGGTTCGATAATATTCTCATAAAAAACGGTGAGGAGTTCAACAAAACCAAATTCGTTGAAATTGAAAAACTGGTCCTCCGGTACGGCCTGTTTCAGATGCTGATTGGAAATGTACGGTTTCCCGAGATCGGTATATACAAGCCGAGGATATACCTTGTAGAGAAAAACGGGGTATGGAATGCGGCGAAGCTCATGAAGCCAGGCCCCCCCGCTCCTGAAGAAAAGGAGGAACCGGAGGAGCCTGAAGAACCCTCCGGCCCGCCCTCCAAAGAGATACACCTCCCTGTTTCCGCGGAGTTTCTCTTTAAATTTATTCTCGATGACCTCCGTGTATATGCTGAAGGTTCATCAATGCGTTCATCCCTTGAGGGGCTTTCCTTTGATGTCGATATATGGGTGCCCCCTTTCAAAAAGATACCGAAGTCCATACAGGCCGTCTCCCTCCTTGAACGTATGAAGATACAGCTGAATCCAAAGGAGGAAATGCAGGTAATGTTTTCCTCCCGCGAGGCGGAGGTGCAGCCCCCCCTCATCCTGACATGGAAGCTGCTGTATAAAAAGAAGGAGGAGAACGGGAAAGCGAAATTTGAAAGTACATTTAAGTTCGGGACATACCGGACGCCGGTGCGGTTTAAGCAGCGTCATCTGGGGCCGCTGAACTTTATGGTGTCCTACGACATGTTCTATGAACCCCTCACCGACTACCTCAACATCAGGCATCTCGGCGTGAGTTTTGCGAACAGGAAGCTCCTGAATATAGCGGGCACCGTGAAAGAGGTGAGCACCTCGCAGAATTTTTCCCTGCAGATGACCGAGAGCGATATAAACCTGAACGAACTGTATCCTTATTATCGCCAGGTGACGGGGGACCGTTCCATGCGGTTCGGCGGTTCCGTGTCGCTGTATCCTCTCACTATCACCGGGGATCCGAAGGACATCGATGTTGACGGGGCGATAAACCTGCGGCAGATATATTTCCGGCAGCCCGGTGTGGAGGCGCGGATACCCGCCCTGTCCCTTGGATACTCTGTGCGGAAACGCGACGCGAACATGAATTTCGCGGCCACAATGCGGATGCCGCACCTCTTCTATGTCCTTGACCGGAGCAGGTCCGGAGACAACGGCGCGGTGTTTTCTCTCAACGCCTCTGCTTATAATAATTTTGAGCGCCTTGATATTCACCGCATGACGCTGAACTTTTATGACCCCGTTTCCCGTGAAAGCGCCCTGAACATGGTGATGGACGGGAAACTGCGGCTCAGCCCCGGCCAGTCAGGGACAGTGTCAATTCCCACGTTCAGGTTTTTCAAGCAGCCCCTTGCAGCCATGGTGCCCCCGAAGTTCAAAAAGCAGATTGACGGGATTCCTCTGAAAAAGCCGGTGAACCTTACCCTGAACGCGCAGTTCAACAAGGGGAAACATATTCTCACCGCGGCCCTTGGGCTTCTGGTGAAAGTACCTGACTTTAATATCCGTGACCTCGCGATGAACCTCTCAATGGAACAGAACGATGCCGCGAAACGTCTGTATCTCCGCCGGTTTTCCCTTGGAAGCAGGGAGCGGAATCTGAACATCAGCGCGGGGGGCGTTCTTGACATGAGGAACACTCCCGGCCCCGCAACCGACCTTTCTCTCAAGGTGTCCTTTGATCAGCGGAAGATGGTCCCCCTCTATGAAGGGTGGAACCTTTCCGGCAAGCTGAACCTGAACACCTTTATCAAGGGGGATATGAAGCACGGTAAGGCCTATGGATCAGTAGAAATTGCCAACCTGAATGTGAACAACAAAGCGGCAATGACCTCAGTGACGGAGCTGAATCTTAACTTCCCCTTTGAATATTTTCTGACACCTCGTCCGGGGGAATCACGCATCGCCGTGGACAAGAGTACCATAATTGATAATCAGTACTTCCGCGGGGAGAAAAATTTTACCATCAAGTCAATCAAGGCAAAGCACCCCAAAAGGGACTATACCTTTGAGTACATGCGTGATTTCGCAGCGACAATGTTTTTCCGCAACAACACGTTTGAAATAGAAAGCCTGAAGGCCTATGTGATGAACGGGGCGCTTTACGGGCGGAACATACTCTTTAACCTTATGGATATGAAGCCGAAGAACATGGAATACCGCCTGATACTGGATATTACCAATGTTGATATCGGCATGCTGGACGAATACGATCCGGAGAAGCTTTCCCCCGCGAAGCGGACCCGTGACGCGGAGCTTTCCCTGAACGCGAATTTCGTGGGAAAGGGGATAATAGGGAAGGGTGATAATTTTTCCAGGGAACTTGATGTAAGCGGATATGTCAACATCCATAAAATCGGCGAGAAGTTCGCGAACCGCCTGCTTACGGGGCTCAGCGAGAAAAAGAATACCTCCACCCTCGGCGGTATCGGCCAGTGGGTTGTGGATAACACCATGACAATAAAGGGATTCAAATTCAATCTCGATAAGGGACTCATGTATGCGACGGTTGCGTTTTCACGGGGCCTGTTCGGCTACGGTATAGGCATCAAGGACGAGAAGGTCCAGTTTGAACGGATCCCCATTCAGGATTATCTGAGCAAGATCAGGGAGGAATAATACTATGAGATTACAATATATTGCATTGCTGTGTGTACTGGGGATGTCACTTCCGTTACTGCGGTGCGCTTCCGGCGAAATTCCGAGCTGCATTGAGATCGCGCCGCCGGAAATAAACCTCACCAGCCAGAAGACGGTTGTGGAGCGCCATATCGTGGGTGACTACAAGGAACTGGAGAAGGACGCGTGGGTAGTTTCCTCGGTACAGACCAACATGTCCCGGCGGACAGTGGCCCGTGACAGGGTGCTTTTTGAAGCGATGTCCACACGGGATTCCCTGCGGCAGAAAATCAGAGGGTTCAAGGACGAAGGGGCCGTGGGTGAGACCAATGACGGCTACCTGAAATATATAGGGACTCCGAAATATCAGCGTGACGCCGCGCTGAGGGGTGACCTGATGGGTATCATCGAACAGGAAAACGGCGCCCGGAAAACAATTTTTCAGCGTGTACTGCTGAGGTCCGGGAAGAAGTCACCTTCCGATCAGGACATAGCGGCGTTTGGAAGCAGGTTCGCCGGTGAGCAGCGTGCCTTCGCGAAGGAACATGACTGGATTCAGGACACTTCCGGGAGATGGGACAGGAAATAGCTATGGCTGGAAAAAAATGGTGTAAGGTATGCAGTGCTGTTATTATTGCGGGTCTTTTCGCGTGCTCCGGCAGCCGAAGAGACGAGGTTGTATTCAACTACGGTAAAATTCTCCGTGAAAACTACCGGCGTGAGGTGGGGAGAATTATTCCCGTTGCCATAGAACAGTCAACGGAGATAGACGGAGTCTTCAGCGATAACGAGCTCTATTTCTTTTTTGCCTCCGACAGGGACCAGGGGAATTTTGATATTTATCTCAGGACCCTTACGGGTATAACCACGGTTCGGCTTACCGAACACCCATCCAAGGACTCTTCACCGGCAATTGCTCCCGACGGCCGGCACCTTGCCTTCGTGTCCCAGCGTGAGGACCCCGAAGGGGATATTTACGTGGTGCGGATAAAACCGAAAAAACTGATCGCCCGTGCCGGGGAATCGGTAACCGGGGGACAGGGGATCGACAAAAACGCGAAGAACATAACACAATATATTGATCCCGCGACAAAGGCGATACAGATCGTAAAGGACGCCTCACCGTCATGGTCACCGGACAGTGAACGTCTTGTTTTTTCATCGACCAGGGGCGGTGTGGAAAATGTATGGATGGTTGACCGTGACGGAAAAAATCTTCAGCAGATCACGAAGAAGGGCGGTATGCAGCCGTCATTTTCCCGCGATGGAAAACTCCTGACATATATCTCCTACCGTGAACGGCAGAACAACGGCGATGTATATGTGTATGATATCGCTTCAAAGTCGGAGCGGAAAATTACCTCCACGAAAAGTATCGAGATGCATCCGGTATTTCTCGGCAACAGCAATGAAATCGCCTTTACCCGGATTGACCGCGACACCAATGGCGACGGTGCTGTCAATCTCCGGGACAACACGGTGCTGTATTATAAAAACCTCGGGACAGGTGATGAATATCCCCTGACCATGTACTCGAATGCCTCCTTTGCCCCGAGGTGGTCCCCGGCGCTGAAGGTGATTAATACAACCTATTATGATGTCCTGATTTATTCGGACCAGATAGGGCAGAACATCAATATCAACATTATCCCGTCCTTCGGTGTTATCCCGAAGCGGAACACCGCCGGAGAGCAGTATGAACTCGCAGAGCGGTATCTTAAAGAATATAATGATATTGAACGGTACCGGTTTTCCCTTGAGCGGGTATACCACTTTTTCGGACGAAGGAGTGACGAGCAGTCTGTTGTGTTTACTTCCAAAGCCCTTGTCGATGCTGCCCGCGATTATGTCAGGGTGCAGGACCGCGGTGATGCGAAACGGATGGGTACATATCTGAAAAAGATGTCCCGGGAGGAGACAGATTATGCAGGAATTTCGGCCCGGTATGTACGTCAGATCATCGCGGGGAGGGCAGGCGACGATATCCTCCGCGAAGGGATAACGGCCCTGGCTCAGAGCCCGAAAAAACAGGGGTATGTGCCGTACCTCATGGAAGACCTGGGTGACGAATTTGTGCGGAACGGACGTTACGACAGCGCCCTTCAGACGTACAGGAATATTACGAAGAAATATCCCAAATACAGACGTTCCGGTGAAATAAACCTGAAGATCGGTGCCGCGTCATTCCGGACGCCGCGGAGCAGGATCCCCGATGCGTATCTTACCGTATTGAAAAAGGGGAATGTGGACCAGAAGATTGAAGCGATGCAGAACATTCTTGATGTGTTCAGCGCGGAAAAAAATGCTTCAAAGAAAATTGATGTCTGTAAAGCGGCCCTTACGCGGTATGACGACAAGTCCGAGCGTGTGCTGAACGGCCTCATGATGTATATTATCGGGGACTCGTATTATTCCCTGGGTAACTATGCCAGCGCAAAGGACTACCTGAAAAAATCCCTCCAGAGGGTGACCCGCGCGGACCTTCCTTTTTACAGGGCCAATAAAATTCTCGGGGATATTGCAGGCGCGGAGGGGCTCCTTGATGAGATGAGTGAATTTTACTTTAAAAGCGCCGTGAACTACCGTCTCCGGTGGAACCAGCCGGATTTCGCGGATGTTGCCACAAAGCTTATCAACTATTATGAAGATAAAGGCGATGCCCTGATGTCCGGCGGAAAATACCGGGATGCGTCAAAAATATACAAGCGGTCAGTGGCCCTTGTATCGTATGTCCACATCCTCAGGCAGTTTGAGGAAATCTATGAAAAATACAGTTCCCGTGCCCACATACGGTATATCGACGCGTCGATAATGAGCGGCAATCATGGCAGGATGATTGAAGCCCTTGACAGGGAATACAGCAGGGGGCTCAATGCCGCCCGCATGAACTTCGATAAAGCCTATCTGTACGGGTATGCCTATCTTTTCACAAAGAAGGCCCTCACCTTCGATACTACCACCACGGGAAACCGGGATGATATTACCAGCGGTGACCTGCGTGAACTTCTGGGGAACCTGCGTCTCGCTGTGGAGCAGGTTGACTGGTGCCTTTTTATGGACGATACCTATATCGACCCGTATCTGTTAAAAGGCTGGATTTCGCAGTACGTTGACCTCCGGAGGCGGGACCTCCGCGGACGGAAGGAGGGGATATTTAAAAAATATTTCCCCCGGTATCTCTGGGAGGCGAATGTTCCCTTCTATGAGAGGGCGCTTTCAGCGAATGATGAATCAAGGAATCCTGAAATTGAAGGCAATATTCATCTGAATCTGGCAAATACATATTTTCTTCTCACGAACTATCCCGTTGCCCTCCGGCATTACGAACATGTACTCAGGTACAAGCGGAGTTTCCCTTCAACCATTGAAGAGGCCCTCTTTCATTTCCACCTCGGATTCTGCTACTGGCAGGATGATCAGCTGGACCGTGCGCGCGCTGAAATGCAGAAAACACTGCTGCTGTACCAGTCCCTTGCACAGCTGAATGGCCTGGAGCGGTATAAGTTCCAGATCTATTCTATTTACCGGTACTTTGCGCTTTTCAGCAGAGTCGAAAATGATTACGGCAGCGCCATTACCTGGTTCGAGCGGATACTGCAGTTCACTTCTCAGCACAATATTGTTGTGGACCGGGCGAGGTATCTCCAGGAAATAGCATTCTGTTTTAAGGAGCTGGGCGACACCGACAGGGCAATTCTGTATCTTGACAACGCGGAATCGATTCTTGCGGGGATGAATGAGGATGAACAGACCTACAGAATGCGATGGAGATTTTTCGGTTTCGGTCCCCTGCATTTCTGGAACCTCGGCCCCGATGTGGCGGTTATAGGGGACAACCGGATATTTACTGAACTCAGTGTCCGGGACAAGAAACTCCTGAATCTTTCTCTCCGGGAGGAGATCGCCTTTGAAAAGGGCGATTACCGGAGCGCCATGGAATACCAGAAGAAGAAACTTACAATCTGGGAGGAGGGATCCAACAGGATCAGCCAGGTGGGGGCTATCAGCACATTGAACAATATCGGATATTCATCGTACCGTCTCAGGGATTACGGCCGTGCCCTGGAATATTTCAGAAAGGCCTGGGACTATGCGGCAGATCCGGATGTGAATGATCTTTCCGGTATTTTCTCGTCAATCATGAACCTCACGAATCTTTATGTGCTTCTTGTGGAACGCAGCAGCCCGCTTCTCGGTAATCCCGCGGAGGAGGTACGCAGTCTCATCGGAAGAATCAGTGAGTACAGGAACAATTACGAAAAGAACAGGTACGACGCGGAGCTGAAAGTGCTCCAGGACGAAGCGAAGGCGAAAAAGCGTGCAGTTACCGCTGAAGAGACCCGCGCCCTTAAGACGGGCATTGAGGAATCGGCAAAAGCAATATACCACAATACCGATGTTGCCGTGGGGATATTGAAATGGTGCTACGCTGAATATTTGACACAGAACGGCAGTATTCTGCCGAAAGCCGCCGGAGAGCCGTATGCCGTGTATACGGAAAACAGGGACATCTACCGCCTGTACACCGAAGCACTTCATGGTTTCAGGAGCGCACAGCCTTTTGCTGAATCTCAGCAGTCAAAACGTATGTTTGTCAAGCTCCTCCTGAATATCGCGTCATGCGAGAAGCGTACAGGGAAACTGCAGTCGGCATATGAAACCCTTACAAACGCGGAGAACCTTGCGAAAAAATACCGTTATGCGGATGTGATGTGGCTCGTGAATTTTAAAATGGGGGAATTTCTCCATGAGTACGGCAGCAGTGTCGAGGGGGGCGGCGCCCAATCACTTTCACAGGCATACTACCGCAAGGCTTTTGACGCTGTTGAATACTGCCCGGAACTTCTCGGCGACCAGTACCATCAGGTGCAGAACCTCTATGACAGTTATATTTCACAGCTTCTTTCCCGGGGTAATGGAAAAGAGGCTATTGTGTATTCGGAAAAACGGTACGCGGTTTCAAGGATAATGACAGCGGCCCTTTCCCGGTATGAGTTTCACAGGGAGGCTGACCGGCAGCTGTATGATGCATGTACTGCGCGGATCAGCGCGCTCAAACAGGCACGGAATTCCCTGTCTTCACTTCTGGAATCAGGTGAACCGGATGATTCACCGAAGGCCCTCGAATATCAGAACAGAGTGACAGAAACCTCCCGTGCCTACGGGGAGATGAAGAAGTCTCTTGAACGGAGCGGATCATTATTTTCATCATATATGGTGCTCCCGGAAATACGTCCCGCAGGTTTTCCGGATTCGGAAATACTTCAGTTTGTCCGCTACCGGGACGGGATCTGGGTATGGAACATCGAAGACAGTGTGCGGTTCTCAAAGATCGGCGATATCCCGAAGGGAACGGAAGCCTCTGCTATGGTGTGTTCATATCTTAAGAAACAGCCCCCGGCACAGGGAAAGAAGCGGTTTGTTGTGCTGAACAGGTTTTTCGCGGAGAATGTACTGCGGTCTTCTGAAATCCGTAATGTTCCGCCATTTACCTGTGTACCCTCAGTGGAACGGGCGGGGTATTATCGTTCCGGTATTCAAAAGCAGATGCGCACCGCGTATGTTACGGGCCCCGCTATCATTGATTCTCTCCGCGAACAGAAGGGGCTTCGTGGTATCACTGTTGATACCGCGGGGAAAAAGGACATTGTGCTTTCCGATTATTCACTTGTTGTTGACAATGACGGCGCGAAAGGGGTAATCACCAACTATATACTGTATCGGACTAACACCGCGCCACTGTTCTTTGTAAAACGTGCTGATCCCTACGATGAGGAATATATCAATAGCGTAATGGAGTCTTCACTCTATTCCGGCATCAGGAGCGTGCTGTTTTATAGCGGTCTCGATGATGGAGATATTGCGACTATGGTGGACCGGGCGGCCGTTAAATCGGTCAGCAGTATAGCACCGGATAATGAATTTGCAGGAAAAGCCTTTGGTGCGGGTTACAGTAAATAAAAAAAGTCCAGGATAGAATCTGAATGATACAGCCGGAAGCAGCCAGGTCGGGAAGAATCGTTATTATCGATGACGATGATATGATCAATGAAGTCCTCACCTACATCCTGGAGGAAGTATATGAGGTGAGAAGTTATCTCAACGCGGAAGATGCGATTCATGGAGAGGAACTCGGGAATTTCGATGTTGTTATTACTGATGTCAACCTTCCCGGAATGAACGGAATTGAATTCCTGGAACGGGTACAGGTGCAGGATGAAAATATACCGGTCATTGTAATTACCGGATTCAATGATATTGACGTCGCTATTTCGGCGTTGAAAAAAGGGGCCTTTGATTTTATTCTCAAGCCGTTCAAGAATGATCAGATATTGCTTTCAGTGAAAAAAGCGATGGAAAGGCGGCAGCTGCTTCTTGAGAATATTACGCTTCTCCGTGAACTCCGGGAAAAAAATTCTGAACTTGAAACATTGAACAGAAGGATCCAGGCGAGGAATTTTGAAATTGAAAATGAGCTGGAAATTGCGAGTAATCTGCAGCAGTGCCTGTTTCCTCTGGTGGTGCCTGAAATTGAAGGGCTCAGGACAAGTCTGCATTTTAAGCCTGTAGAGAAAATTACCGGGGATATCTTTGAATTCATTGTATATGATGAAACGAGGTTCTCCCTGATTTTCGCGGATGTCTCAGGCCATGGGGTTCCGGCAGCTCTCTATTCAGCCATGGTCAAGACCGCAATAGGCCTTTTCGTTAATGAAAATATTGCCATTTCCGAGTCAATGGCGGAGATGAATTCGTTTCTTATAAATTCCCAGAAAAAGCTGAGTTACAATTATGTGACAATGTTCCACGGCTTTTTTGATCTGGGGAATGAAATAATGACCTACTGTAATGCCGGTATCCCTGCCCCTGCAGTTGTGCGGAAAG
>DAOSYC010000028.1:11441-26626 GCA_035380905.1 Spirochaetota bacterium
AGAAACAGGCCGTGAGAAAAGTGTGCGGGAATAAAAAAACATTGAAAAAGATGATTGAAGTAACAATTGAAGAACCCCGGGAGAATATAGTAATTCTACATATAGACGGTGAGTTCTACATCGAAAACATTCAGAAGGTTGAAGGGATCTGGGGTGAGCAGATAAGCAAAAAACCGGAAGTGATTGCGCTTGACTGTGGAAAGCTTGAGTATATTGATTCATCTGCGATAGGGACCCTCGTGAAATTTCTCAACAGCGCAATGAATAAACAGATTAAACTGGTGTTTTATGATTTAAGCCCTTCAATAGGCCAGATTTTCAGAACAGCGAGATTGAACAATTTTTTTACCATTATGACAGGGGCCCAGTTTAAAAAGGAATATCTTTCCTGATATCTCAATGCTGCAGTGCGGTAATTGATATGCTGCATGGGCATTGTGCATGTGCCATGCGGGTATACTCTGTCTCCCCATCGCTGTTTCCCTCTTCTTCAGTTACAGATGGTATATTTAATTATAAAAATGCGGGACCATAGCCGGTGCTGTTACAGGGAGAATAATGGGCATTATCGCGGATCGACAATACGAGAAAGAATTTCAAATACGGCACAGAATGCCGCGGCCGGTGTCCCGGTCCTATGAATCGGTAATGTTTTCCACAGTCCGTGAAGATATGGAAAACAGAATTGTCTGGTGTGCGAATGTGGCAATACGGTTTTTCAGCGCATTGCGGCAGGCGTCATATCTTGCAATGAATCCAGGTATTCCGGTAAACCCTCCCTCGTTCACGGACTTTAAAATGGACTGTGAGAACTTTTGTTTTCCGGAAGGCCTTGATGTCGCAGCGACAGCTCCACTCGCGCAGCTCGCGGGTGTGTACAGCGATAAACCTTTCGGCATTGACAAGCTGGCTCTCAGGCGGGCCCTGAGCAAACTTATATTCTTAAACCGGTATCATGTACTGATCGTTGAGCAGGAGGGGTTCCGGGTCGTGAAAGGGCCCCGGATTGAATACATGGTCTGGAATACATCCCATGACGAAGTACTCCGTGAAGTACCTGTCAGCACTGTGCTGTATGTCGATTCTGAAACAGGGAAATATATTTCCCTGGACCCTTTGATGATCTGGAACAGGGACGTGCGGCAGTCTTTTGGAAACCTGTATATTCTCAGGCGGGTGGCGGGTTCCCGGGGTTATTATGTTGAGGACGGTATACCGGGTTCAAGGGGACAGGTCAGGGAGGTATCCGGCAATCCTGTCCACGGGACACTTTCCCTTACGGATGAGGTGCGCCGCAAACTTTTCGACTCCCCGGGACGGTTTCAGGACGGCAGCGCTCTTGAGGACAAATACAATGTGCTGGGCGTTGTGTGGCGCGGTGGGACGTCGGATATTTATATTGCCCGGCGTTCTGACACGCGGGAACTTGTGGCGCTGAAGACCTTTGAAAATGAAGTCGCGGGATTCGATGACAATTACTGGCGTTTTCTTGACGAGGAACGGAATACCCGGGTGCTGCAGCATGAACAGATTATAAAACCGGAGAAGGTGCTACTCAATGAACACGGCCTGATGTTTGAGCAGGAGCTGGTTCAGCGCGGCTCCCTGCATGACCTGATTGAGTATAACGGGGTCCTTTCGGCACAGACCGGGGTCGATATCACCCTGCAGATACTCGAGGTGCTTCATGAGGTCCACACATCGGGCCTTGCACATAACGACATCAAGCCGGATAACATACTGTTCGACAGCAAAGGGAGGGTACGGCTCATTGATTTCGGCATTGCCTTTAAGTTCGATGAACAGAAGCATCAGCTGCGTCCGGGAACACTTGTGGGAAGTGAAGGATATATGGCCCCTGAATTCCGGGAGGGGGTATTTCCCTCTGTGCAGAGCGACCTGTATTCCGTGGGGGTAGTACTCGCGGAAATGCTGTCAGGAGAAGTTGTCCCTTCACTGGAGGCGCTGCATGAAGTAAAGGCGATTCCCCGAAAACTCTATGTGTTCCTGGAGCGCTGCATGGAGGCCGATCCGGGGAAAAGGTTTTCTTCTGCCATGGAAGCCCGTGATGCCCTTGGTGAAATAAGGATCACTCCTGAAATTGCGATTACCCTGGATGTTGAAGGGACACTGGTTACAAATTATAATGACAGGAGCCCCCGTCCCGGGCTGTACGAGTTCCTGAGCTTTATCATGAGTAAGTTTGACCGTATTTTTGTGTATACCATGCTGGATGAAGAAAGTACTGCTGAAGTGTTCCGGGATCTTGTGGAAAGAAAGGCTATTCCTGCGCTTTTCCCTGAGATGTATGAATATATCCGCTGGGTCAGGGGAGAGGATGGTTCAATCAAGGACCTGAGACGATGTAAGATACCCCTTGAATACAACGCAATAGTTGATGATATGAAGGTGATGATTCCTGAAGACCAGGCCCATCGCTGGATCCCGGTACCCGATTATAATTATGCCAGAAGTCTTGATGGGGGGCTTTTAATTGCCAAAGGGGAATTGCTGAAGAAATTTAATCTGGATTGACAATAGACTTTTTTTATGTTATTTCAGTTGAATTTTTATAAAGAATGGATTAATGATGTATTATATAGAATATGGTGAACATCTTCCATGAAGTTTCATGCGGGTTGGCGCTGCGAGGTACAATACTTTACAGAACTGGTTGCAGGTAGCCGCGAAAAATGTGGGAAGGAATGGTATGGATAGTCCAAAAGGTCACTTTAACAACGAGGAATCAGAAAATGCCCAGCTTGATCTGGCATTTATAAAACCGGAATCAGTGTATTCTTATGATTTCTATGATGAATACGGCAATGTGATACTTGAAGCCCATGTGCCCTTTTCTGAATCGCTTCTGAAACACCTGAAAAAGGACAATATAAAATATCTCTATTATGATCCGCGGAAAAAAAAGGAGGCTGAAGAATCACCAGTCAGTGCTCTAATAAATGAAGAACTCCAGAAAGAAACATATCAGAATGCCAGGGAGCTTCTTGATTATGTGCGGGACATATATAATTATTCTCCGGAGAAGGGACTTTCAAAAGTTCACATTCAAAAGTCGCGGGATCTGGTGGATAAAATCCTTACGGCAATTGAAACAAATGAAGATGGTATTTTTAATCCCCTGATAAAACTCCGGGACCTTGATGAATATGATTATAACCATTCAACAAATGTTTCAATACTCGGGGCACTTCTCGCGACAAAACTTGAATTCAGCAGGGAAATCCGTTCTGCCATGGGGCTCGGCGGCCTTTTTCATGACCTCGGGAAAACTTCAATCGCAAAGGACATTCTATCGAAGGTTGAAAACCTCAGCGAGGAGGAGTTTGATATTATAAAAGAGCATCCCCATGTGGGGTATAAGCTTGTTGAGAACAATCCACACATGCATGAGCTGGAGAAGCAGATAGTACTGCTTCACCATGAACGGGCTGACGGGAACGGATATCCATATGGAATGGACTCTGACCATTATGCAAACAGGATTCCAAAGGAAGTACGGCTCCTTTCTCTCTGTGATGTCTATGCCGCCCTGGTTTCCAAGAGGCCCTACGGAGAACCCTTTTCAAGCAGGGAAGGGCTTCGTCTAATGCTGAATATGGTGTATGCGCCATATAAAAAAGTATATCATTTCCTTCCGGTTGACTTCAGGGATTTTATCAGGGCCCTCGGCTTCAAACTTGACAGCGGGAGCTTTTTTATCGGTGCCGGTGACCTCGTCCGCCTCGACTCGGGGGAGGTGGCCATCATTGAGGAGATGAATAAGCTGTATCCGTTAAACCCGAAAATCCGTGTTCTTACAAACAAGGAAAAGCAGCCGCTGAAAAGACAGGTGCAGATTGATAT
This sequence comes from Spirochaetota bacterium, assembly GCA_035380905.1. GTDB lineage: Bacteria > Spirochaetota > UBA4802 > UBA4802 > JAGODF01 > JAKQCH01. Next base: position 15,306 of record DAOSYC010000028.1, read on the forward strand.
GCTTAAAAATTATACAAGCTATATCGCCAATGTATTTGAAAAAAAACAGAAAGAAGTATAATGTATTAATGTGTTACAGCCGACGCATGTTACCATCATACCAGATTATGTTCCGCGGTATCGGATGATCAGATACGCGGTGTCGTGAATTATTTACCGGGATCAGGGGCACATGGACAAGGAGAAACTGAATGAAATCAGCAGTCAGATCCAGGTTAATCGTGGACGTTTTGAATATTATAACAAGACCCGCCGGGACCATTTATATTCCTCTATTGAAAAAGAAGAGGTCCTGGACCTCCTTGAAATACTTCCTTTCCTGCTGATTTCCAACTATCCTGAACTGCCGGGATATGTGGAGTATGAAACACCTGTTACCGGGATGTATAAATATCAGCCCTCTGCCCGGGCCGTAACGTTTCTGCGGTCCCGTTTTCCCTCTGTAAGCACTACCGTAAAACCGGACAATAAACCGTTCATTCAGATGTTCGCCCTGATGGGGAGCGGTGGAACAATTGCCTTTAACCAGGATTCAGATTTTGACTTCTGGGTATGTGTCGATATTGGTGATTATGAACAGAAATCAATTGATCTGTTTAAAAAGAAATGTCATGCGATAGAAACCTGGGCGGCGGAAAAGTTTGGTAAAGAAGTACATTTTTTTCTCAATGATATCGCGCGTGTACGGCGTAACATTTTCGATGATGACAGCGAGGAAACCCTTGCAGGCTCCTCTCTGGGAGAGCTTTTAAAAGAGGAATTTTTCCGTAGTTCAATTGTGATGAACGGTAAAATCCCCTTCTGGTGGGCAGTTCCGGCAGATGCCAATGATGCGGTATATAACGAATGGCTGATAGCTGCACAGGGTACAGGAATCGCCGATGAATTTGTGGATCTGGGAAACCTTTACACGGTTGTCCGGGAGGACTTTCTCGGCGCTGCATTGTTCCAGATACTCAAGTCCCTTGGAAATCCCTTTAAATCAATAATTAAACTTGGACTTGTGGAACGGTATCTCAACAGCAGTACCGGCAATCCCTTTATCAGCAATCTCATTAAACGTAATGTCCATGAGGGGAAGCTTGATATTGATTCAATCGATTCCTATGTTATCATGTTTAATAATGTGTATGACTTTTATAATTCCATTGTGAATGATTCAACTGCAACCGATCTTCTGAAATCATGTTTTTATCTCAAAGTAGACCCGAAACTTTCAACTGTTCTGGATGGTAAAAAAAACGCGACCGCATCTGTCCCGGTTCGCATTCAGAAGATGGCCGAGTATGCGCGTCAGTGGAACTGGAATGAACCTCAAATCCGGAAAATTGATGATTTTGAGAACTGGGATATCGATTCAGTAAATAAACTGTGGAACAACACAAAAAAGTTTATACTCAGGGGATATAAAAATATTCTTACGCGGATACAGGACAGGAAAGATGCGCACCGTATTACGGGAGAAGAACTGCAGAGTATCAGCCGTAAAATATACTCCCATTTTTCAATGTCGGATAATAAAATTGATAATTCCCTCACCTTTAAAAATTATCCGGCAGAGAAGCTTTTGAATGTTGAGTTTATCCGTGACAGGGAGAATAATGAATACTGGACGTTGTCAAAGAGAGTTATATCCGATAATTATCCCGCAAAGATTATTATCCATAAGGAAAAAAACCTCCTGAATCTCATCGTATGGATTGGTCTTAACAAGCTGTTCCAGAAAGATTATACCCGAATGGAAATTGACAAAGGCCTGTATCCGGTTGACCCGAATTTTCTTCGGGAGCTTGTCACTGAGCTTTCAGTATTTTTTTCCTTCAAGAGAGTTGAGCTCCTGAACAGTTATTTTCTGAAAAACCCGTTTCCAATAGTCAGCGTTCTGATTATAAATCCGTTTTCAAAATATGAAAAGAAAATTGATGAAATATATTTTCTTCATCACAACAGCTGGGGAGAGACAAAGTATGAGAAGGCCAACGGGGAAGCGGGTATACCGCAAATAATGGTTGCCATCCTCAACGGAGCCCTGAAAACGCGGCTTGATTTTAACAGCGCAATCCGTATGACCTCTTCGCATCCTTACGTTTCGAGTAAGGAGTTTGATCGAATCCTTCTTCTTTTGAAAGACCTGTATTCCTTTATGATTGAAACACGTACTGAGGGGCGCAAACGGTATATCACCATGTTCGGCAACACATATTACGTGTTTACCCTTAAGCGGTCCGGTTCAGAGGACTCAGTGGTATGCGGTGCCTACGATTCTGAAGTCAAGATGCTGTACAGCCTGTCGTATAATACAGGGGTGCACACTGAAATCCGCACTGATCCTACAGTTCCTGAATTGAGCGTTCTAAGAACAATAATTGAAAATTATAAAGAAAATGTTATACAGATCTATTATCAGATAGAACACAAGTATGCATTTTTTTATGTATCAGATGAGCGCGGTTCGATTGTGTATTCCAGAAAGTATGCTGACTCACTTATAAGGTTTCTGGCAAGCCTCTATCTGTTTACAGAAAATCTTGCGAATAAAATTATTGAAAGTAATCCCGGTTCCGCTCTTGCTGAAAGCGCAAAGAGAATTGAGGTATATCAGGTGGAACGCGATATGCAGTACCGGTGTACTCTCAATGAAATAAATCCGGAGCTGGACAGCAGGGTGATGGAAGTCAGGAAGAACCTGAAACCTTTTACACTGTCATTTCATCTGCTCGATAATGGTGAAGTCGGGTACCGGTTTACACTTCCCGACGGAGGTTATACGGAACTGCTGTCGACAAAAGCGGTATATGATGTTACCGGGGAAATTAAAGTCCTCATGGAGAGCGTAGAGGGATACGGATTTTATGCTACCGATGTTAACCTGACACACCTTACGGTAAAACTCTATAAAGATTACACCTCGTTAATTTTTTCAGAAAAAAACCGTTTTGAACTTCTCATTGAGCGGGGCATCGGCTGATACAGGGGCTGGTTTTTTGGGGCGTTCAATTGCTGCCGTGTGTATGTGATAATTGTAATTACTTCACTTCGTTTTTCCCCCCTTGTTTCCCTTCAACTGTATGATTGAAAAAACGTTGTGTGGGATACGCAAAATCGATATCATCACGGGTGGAGAAGGCTTCCAGAATGTCCTCCCACATTGTTTCTTTTCGTGATCTCCTGTTTCTTGGACCTGAAAGATAACGGATTGACAACAGTACGCCGTGCTCTTTTACATCAGTGTATACTATGGGAGTCAGTTTTGAATAAAAAATCATAAACTTTTTACTCGCCTCTTTCAGCGCCCGTTGTGCCCTTTCGGTTATTTCACTGGAATGTCGGTCCGCTATTTCCTGCAGTATTCTTTTCGCTTCCTTCCAGTTGCTTTCAAATGTTATGGTTACCGGTATTTCATCCCAGATATACTGAAACCCCTTGCTGTAGTTTGCCAGGGGACGGGTGAAAATAATCCCGTTGGGAAGATGGATTATCCGGCCTGTGCTCTGGTCGGCATCGACCCAGTTGCCGATTTCCATGATGGTAAACTGAAAAAGGCGTATATCAATAACATCACCGGTGTGATCCCCAATCTCAATACGGTCCCCCAGGGTAAAGGTGCGGCGGATCAGTATAAAAGCCCATCCGGCGATATTGGCGATGAGGTCTTTCAGGGCGATAACCAGACCGGCTGAAAGGAGTCCGAGAAATGTTGCAATGGACTGGAATCCACTGAACCATACACGACCCACCATTACCAGCAGAAGGGTGACCATTACATACGTCAGGCCTTTCTGCCAGAGGTACCGTGTCCGCACATCGTCTGTCTGCCGCCATACGATTCTTATTATACCATATCTCAGGATTATAAGAGACACAAGTATAACCAGAGAGGTGAATATTCTGGTCTGCGATTCAATGCTCAGGCCCGTGGCAAGAGTAATATACCTGGTCAGAGACGCTGTCATTTGTATGTTCCTGTGATTTTGCAGATTTTTACTGAATGCTATTATATATAAAGAGTGTGCAGTATATCCACCACTTTTTCTTTTATCATGTCTGAAGTTTGATTTTCACAATGCCGATCAGTATATAAAAGGAAACGGGTATCATGAAAAAAATATTCTTCGCATTATTGGCATGTGCACTTATCTCGTGTGCAGGCAGCCGGCGTGATTCTGCGCCCCGCAGCAGGATGATCGGGTTTATCGGTACCGATGTACTTCGTATTGAGTCCACCGGGACACATTCCGGAACGGGGACAATCGATTCGAGAAAACGTGAAGCCCGGGAGCGTGCGGTTGTTTTCGCGAAACAGTATTGCATGGAAATATACTCAGGGAATGCCATGTCAAACGGATCCGGATATCATCCGTCATCAGTTCAGCGGTTTATGAGGATTGTGGAGAATGGTTCCGTAGTGAGCGAATCCTATGACGGGGAAGGGCGGTGTGTGCTGGTGTATGAAATCCGTTCCAGGAATCTCAGGGAAATGCTTCACGGAGCTGTATCGACCCCATAAAAAAAGATTATTCCGGAGTGTACCTGATATGAATAGTCTGTCAGTATTCTTCCGGACGCCGTTCGGGAATTGATGAAGGAGCGGTGCCGCGTTCAAAAAAATCTATAGTGAGATACAGTCCGCAGTAGCAGTGCCCGAATTCATCCTGGTCAGGACGGCAGTAGTCGCATGGGCATATAATGTCTTTGTCCTGTTCACGGATGCCGGAGGCGTCACGGCAGGGACATGAATAGTATCCGTATCTGTTAAAATTTTTAGTGAGCCCCTCCGCGAGAATTTCCAGGAGTTCTGTGTCCCGGTTCAGGCGCCATTGCTGTTTGTCCGCTACCATTTTCATAAACTGCATAGTGTCTTCAGTGGTTTTCATTTTTTTTTGCCCTGTCATAATGTAGTTCCTCTTTAATCGATGGAAAACTCCTTTTCCCATTCATGCTGTGTGAAGCCCACAAGGCAGCGTGAATTATCTATAACAAGGAAGGGGAACCCTACCCGGCTGTTGTACTCCTTTGCAAGGGACTCTTTCAGCGACTGTTTCTCATCAGGTTCAAGATCATCGACATAGATGTATCTGAATTTAATATTATGTTCACGGAGAAATTTCAGGGCCCGTTTGCAGAAACCGCAGGTGGAAAGGGCGTACACGGTAACATCAGTGTATTTTTCAACGCCGTCCTCGTGTACGAATGTCAGGTTGTTATTCATAATGGCATTGCTCTCTTCTCATGATTTATTGTATACTATCATAAATTTTTACGTCTACCACCCGGACCTTATGTGAAGAAAACACGCCTGTCAATTAAAAATCTTTTGCTATTTTTTCCTAACAGGCATATACTGAGCTGTACAATGATATGTATCGTGAACTATTTTACATAGTGGCGTGTAGCGATTCACATGAAATGGTCAGGTAGAGATGATACAATACAATAAAAAAAGACTGATCGGCATTCTCAGTGTGGTGCTGGTGTCCGGATTTCTTATCACAAGCCTGGCCAGTTATTATGTTGCACGGTCAACGCTGCGCTCCCGTATTGAGCATAGCGAACTGCCTCTTACCAGCGACAATATCTATTCCGAAATACAGCGGGACCTTCTGCGTCCTGTTTTTATTTCTTCACTTATGGCCACAGACACGTTTTTGCGTGACTGGGTCCTTAACGGCGAGCGGGGGAATAATCATATTACAAAATATCTTAAAGAAATAAAATTAAAATATAATACCTTTACCAGCTTCTTCGTTTCAGAAAAAACACGGCGTTACTATTATGCGGGGGGTATATTAAAAAAAGTCAGACCTGATGAGCCCCGGGACGCGTGGTATTTCCGGGTACGGGAGATGGATACACTCTATGAAATAAATGTTGATCCTGATATGGCCAACAGGGATGCAATGACTATTTTCGTGAATTATAAAGTGTATGGCTACAATAATAATTACATTGGTGCAACCGGGGTGGGCCTCACAGTCAGTGCGGTGAAGAAACTGATTGAAAGCTATCAGGCGCGGTATGAACGCACTGTGTATTTTATCAACTCAAAAGGGAAAATTGTTCTTCATGGCTCAGCGTTTTCCCGTACATCCAGGAATATACGGGGAACACCTGGTATCTCGGAACACAGTACTGAAATTTTATCGAAAAAATCAAGTACCTTCAGCTATCAGCATCGCGGTAATACTGTCCATGTAAATACACGGTTTATCCCTGAATTTCAATGGTACCTGGTGGTGGAGCAGACTGAAGCAAAGGCGATAGCTGATATCCGTAACGCGCTCATCGTCAATCTCGCATTATGCGTCCTTATAACACTGGTTGTTATTTTCCTGACGAATATCGCCATTTCGTATTATCAGAAAAGACTGGAGAAAATGGCAACGATTGACAGCCTCACGGAAACATATAACCGCTACGCGTTTGAAACTCTCTTTTCCCAGATCATCAGAGAGCTGCAGCGTGAGCATGAGCCAGTCTCCATTGTATTGTTTGATCTTGACCTGTTCAAGGATGTGAATGATAAATACGGACATCTGGCAGGTGACAGTGTTATACGCGGTGTCGCGGGTGTGGTGCAGGATTCTATACGTGATTCTGATGTTCTCTGCAGATGGGGAGGGGAGGAGTTTATTATAATTCTTCAGCGGTGCGGGATACAGGACGCCTGGGTCAAGGCGGAGCAGATACGTAATGCTATAAAGGACGCAACCTTCCGGTACGAGGGGAGGGATATTTCTGTTACCATAAGTATCGGGATTGCGGAATATCGTCATAATGATACGAAAGATACCATTTTAAGCAGGGCTGACAGGGCCCTGTATAGAGCAAAGGAAAATGGACGGGACAGAACCGAAAAAGAAAGTGATGGTGTCTCCCGGTAGTATGCCTGATAACGTGAAAATATTACATTGAGGTAAAATAAACACCTGATACGGCACTTCGCCGGGGAAATACTTGTGTTGCATCAGCATATATCGTATGGTCCTGTCATACTGCGAGATTTCGGGGACTATATGAAAATACATTATATACAGCATGTTCCCTTTGAGGGGCCTGCATACATCGCTGCGATAGCCGGTAACAACAGTTGTTCCATTGGCGGCACAAAAATGTTTGCCGGAGAGAAGCTCCCCTCCTTTCATGAGTTTGATATACTGTTTGTTCTGGGTGGGCCGATGAGTGTTCACGATACAGCGGACTTTCCGTGGATAACAGACGAAATGCGTTTTATTGATCGCTGTATTACGGCCCGTAAGGGGGTGATTGGTATATGCCTTGGTGCGCAGATGATCGCGGGGGTGCTTGGTGCCTCTGTCAGGAAAAACATATATCGTGAAATCGGATGGTATCCTGTTACACTGACAGCGGAGGGGCGAGATTCGCAGCTGTTCAAAGAGTTTCCGGAATCATTCCAGGCCTTCCACTGGCATGGAGAAACGTTCGATATTCCCGGCGGGTGCAGTCACCTCGCTGCCAGCGAAGCATGCAGAAACCAGGCCTTCAGCTATGGCGACAGGGTGGCGGCGCTTCAGTTCCATCTGGAATCAATGCCCGGGAGTGTGGATCAGCTGATCCGGAATTGCGGGGATGAACTGGACGGGACCCAATGGGTCCAGGGAGTCGACCGGTTAATGGATACAGCACATTTCAATAATTCTAACAAGCTTATGGAACGTCTTGTGGCTTCAGTTGCTGATGCTGTCTCAAGCTGATGCCGCGGTGTATGTTGTATCGTAATGTAGAAAAAAATAAACTGGCACTATAAAATTGTTGTAAAAAATGACACATTTCCCAATATCCCCATAAAAGAGACACAGGGGACCAGCATGAGTAGGAATTATTTTGATGATTATAAGAGAAAGCTTGTAAGTGCTGCTGAGGCAGCGGGGATTGTCCGTTCAGGGGACTGGGTCGATTACGGATTCTGCATTAATGCTGCAAATGAACTGGACGCGGCCCTTGCGAAACGGAAGAATGAACTCCTCGATGTAAATATCCGGGCATGCTACAGCCTCTGGCCGCACCATACCCTGGAGGCGGACCCCGAAGGGAGTCATTTTTACTGGCACAGTTTTCATTTCAGTTCCGTTGAACAGAAATACTACAATAACGGAAATCTCTCCTATATACCAATGAAATTCTACGACTGCCCGGACATGATCCGTAATGATTGTGAACCCTGCAGGGTCCTTATGCTGACAGTTGGCCCCATGGACCGCCATGGATATTTCAGCATGGGAATAAGCGCCAGTTCTCTCATGGCATCAGTTGAAATGGCGGAATATGTGATTGTTGAAGTAAATGAGAATATACCACGGGTACACGGGGCGGGGCAGGAGGTTATTCATATATCCCAGATTGACTATGTTGTGGAGGGGAGTAACCCCCCCATTCCCGTTATCCCCGCCTTTGAGGCAACGGATGTTGAAAAACTGATTGCCGGGAATGTCCTTCCTTCTATTCATGACGGTTCATGTATTCAGCTTGGAGTGGGTGGGGTCCCGACATCAATCGGTAACATGATATGCGATTCGGACATTCACGACCTCGGCGTCCATACGGAGATGTATGTTGATTCCTTCATGAAAATGGCGGAAGCGGGGAAGATCTCCGGTGCAAGGAAAAACATTGACCGTTACCGGCAGGTGATGACGTTTGCTCTGGGGAGCCCGGAGCTCTACGATTATATAGATGATAATCCCGGCATACTTGCGTATCCGGTGGAGTACACGAATAATATCAGTATTATAGCACAGCTTGACAATTTTGTTTCCATCAATGCCTGTATTGAAGTAGACCTTTATGGGCAGGTCTGCTCCGAGACCATTGGTCACCGTCACATTACCGGAACAGGGGGGCAGCTCGATTTTGTCGAAGGCGCGTACCGTTCAAAGGGGGGGCAGAGTTTTATCTGTATGACATCCACCTACAACAGCAAAAACGGTATTGTATCCCGAATCCGCCCCACCCTGGCACCTGGAACAATTGTAACCGACACACGGTCTGCAGTGCATAAAATTGCCACAGAATATGGAGTCGCGAACCTCAAAGGGAAGAACCTGTGGCAGAGGGCTGAAGCATTGATCTCAATTGCACACCCTGATTTCCGTGATGACCTGGTACAGGAAGCGGAAAAATTGAATATCTGGCGGCGGTCCAACAGGATAAATTAGCGGCTATTTCTTTATGTATCCGGTGATGTCAGTGATTACTGCAATACTGCCGATGTAGTTGCCTGCATCATCATATATTGGGCTTGAGGATACGATGGTACGCAGGGGAAAGCCGTGTTTTGTTTTCCACTCTATTTCATACATCCCACGTTCCCCTTTCTCGCGTTTTTTTAACTGTTTCTTAATAATAGACAAGTTTTTCCTGTTGAAAAACTCAGCTATGGCATGATGTATTAATTCCTCAGAATGGTATCCGGTCATTTCCATTACCCGGTTGTTGATATAGGTGAATAATCCTTCCCTGTTGACTACGCATAGTCCGTCATTCATCATATCTATAAGATGGCGATATTGCTCTTCTTTTGTTTTAAGTTTTTCCTCAACCTGTTTTCGTTCTGTAAAATCCTGAAATGTTTCAATTGCCCCGATGATCTCCCCCTTCTCGTTACAGATAGGTGCGGCGGTAAAAAAAAGCCACAGCCCCGACGTCCCGAGTTTCGGGAAGAACCCTTCCGCTTCGTATGCCCCTTCAATTGTTGCGGATTTTTTCCAGCGGTTTTCATAATAGTCCGGAAGTTTTTCGAAATCCTTGTCAATTATGAAATCTGCCATAACAGGCCTTTTTTTATCGTAAAAAGGGACCCACTGATTATTTGTGCCGATCATCTCTGCTGCAGTGTGCCCCAGGGTCGATTCACATGCTTTATTCCAGTAGGTTATAATGTGGTCGTGTCCTATCACAAATGTGGGGATGGAATTCCCTTCAACTATTTGCAGAAGATTGTTTTCCCGTATAAGAATCTCATTTTGTGCTTCAAGGAGCATGTTGTTTTGTGCTTCAAACTCTTCGTTTGTCGCTTCCAGTTCCTCAATTGTCGCCGCGAGCTCTTCATTTTTTGACTGCATTGCTTCAGCAATTTTTTTCTCCTGAAGGATCCTCCACATCCCCTCCATGAGAAGCGTTAACTGCCGGACATCCGAGTCATCGTATTCATTCTCCTTGTTGCCGACTCCTGCAATGAGGACAATCCGGTCATCCTCGAACACGGGTATATTCATGTGACGCAGAAGCTCGACATGTCCCTCGGGGTATCCTTTTTTGCAGGGGTTGGGTTTGCTGTAGTCATTGGTTATGACAGTTTTTCGCTGGCGCACCGCTTCACCCCACAGGCCGGTTGTATCGACCTGGAAGTGGATAGGGGCCTTCTGTATTTCACACAACTCCATTGCTTTCCTGGACCATGCGTGCATGGTTAAAACCGATTCGTCATCGTTGAGAAAAGCGAGGTACCCTATTGTGCTTTTTGTAAGACGCACCCCTTCTTCAAGGACATAATTTGTAAGCTGCTGCAGGGACGCTCCTTTCATCTGGTTTAGTTGAACAAGCGCTTCAAGTCTGCTTTCATTCAGTTTTAATGCTTCTTCGGCGGTTTTCTGCAGTGTAATATCGGTGATGGTACCTTTCATCCCGGTAAAAACGGAATCGCTGAAATCGGGCCGGTTTGATGAACGGATCCATATCACTTTGCCGGTCCGGGACAGTATGCGGTATTCTACCGGATTTATGATTTTAGTAGTATTGATTTTGAACATTTCCAGAACATATTGGACGTCATCTTTATGGAGGAAATAATCAAAATGTTTGCCCAGTATATCCTCTACACTGTATCCGGTGAGCTCTGTTATCTGGGGGCTGATAAATGTGATCAGTCCATTCCCGTCGGTTGCGTATACTATGTCATTTATACTCTCGATGAGATTACGATATTTCTCTTCGCTTTCCCTGAGGCGTGTTTCCATCTGAAACTTGTAGAGTGCTGAGTCAATGTTGGTAAAGAGGTCGCGCTCGTGGATTGGTTTGTTTATATATCCGTATGGTTCAGTGACGCGGGCCCGCTCCACAGTGGAGTTGTCCGCATTTGCTGTGAGATATATTATCGGGACATCCAGGCGGTCCCGAATTCTGGCAGCTGCATCAATGCCGTCAATATTTCCGGAGAGGATAATGTCCATAAGGATGAGGTCAGGTTTCAGGGAAAAGGCCTGTTCAATGGCTTCCTCCCCCGAGGGAGCTATTGAAGGCACTTCATAGTTAAAACTTTCAAGAATGGATTTAATATTCAGCGCTATAATCAATTCGTCTTCAAC
>DAOSYC010000029.1:0-1530 GCA_035380905.1 Spirochaetota bacterium
CGGAAGCAGTGAAAGCCTGGGAAATACAAAAAACATTCCGTAAAATTAATGAGCTCTATCATGAGCGTGTTGTTTCAATCAGCACAGAACAAACTGTAAAGCTGCCGCAGCATCCCTTTTTTGATGACCCTTTTTTTAATGAATTCTTTGGTCGATCCTTCAGGCAGAATAATTCGAGACAGCGGGTTCAAAAGAGGAGAGGGCTTGGAACCGGATTTGTAATTTCTGAAGATGGATATATCTGTACAAATCATCACGTTGTAAAGAATGTTGATAAAGTTACAGTAAAAATAAACGAAAAGATTTATAACGCAAAAGTAATTGGATCGGATGAAAGAACTGATGTTGCACTTTTAAAAGTTGATTCTAGTGATACCTTTAAACCGGTATTTCTGGGAAATTCTGACAACGTTCGTGTCGGCGATTGGGCAATTGCAATTGGTAATCCGTTTGGACTTGATAAAACATTCACAGTTGGTGTTGTGAGTGCTACCGGACGACGGGATCTTGATCTCATGGGAGGTTCACAGTCTCATATTCAGACAGATGCTTCAATCAATCCCGGCAATTCAGGCGGTCCTCTCATTAATATTGATGGTGAAGTTATTGGTATAAACCGGATGATTTATTCCCGAAGCGGCGGATATATGGGAATCGGATTTGCGATACCTATCAACCAGGCAACGTCGATATTAACGCAATTAAAGAAATACAAAAAGATCAAAAGAGGATATATTGGCGTTCAGATTGTACCGTTAACTGAGGATTACGCAAAACAGATTGGTCTCCAGGATGATAAAGGTGCCCTTGTTGGTGCTGTTGTTCCAGATGGTCCTGCTGAAAAAGGTGGTGTTATTGTGGGTGATGTAATTTTAAAAGCAGACAGTACTGAAATAAATACATATCACGACCTTGTTCAGGTTGTTGAAAGGACTGAAATAGGCAAGGCTCTGCGGTTATCGGTATGGAGAGACAGGAATAAGGTCAATCTCTTCATAACAGTTAAAGAGAGGCCCTGAGAACAATGACAAAGTCTGAGAGGAGCTGGATTCTTTATGATTGGGCAAATTCCGCGTATTCAATGGCAATTACAACGGCAATTCTGCCAATATATTTTAAAAATGTTGCGGCACGGGGACTTGAGAATTACCTGTCAACCGCATACTGGGGATACGGTAATACAATAGCTACATTAACAGTAGCCCTTGTTGCTCCGATTCTCGGCTCCATGGCAGACTATAGGGACACAAAAAAAAAGTTCATGTTGTTTTTCTTTCTGATGGGAGTGTTATTCACTCTTTTTCTATTTACCGTTCAGGAAGATGAATGGCTGAGATGTCTTGTCTTTTATATTTTTTCATTTATCGGTTTTGCCGGAGCAAATGTTTTTTACGATTCTTTTATTGTTGATGTTACTGAAGACGCCAGAAGAGACTGGGTTTCGGCAAACGGGTTCGCATGGGGTTATTTCGGCAGTACCATTCCGTTCATGGCCAGTATCTTTATAATAATGAAGCCCCATCTTATTGG
>DAOSYC010000029.1:1630-4088 GCA_035380905.1 Spirochaetota bacterium
GGTGTTGATACAATTATTGTAATGGCTGCCACATATGGTATTGATATCGGCATACAGGGAAACGATCTTCTCGTAATTCTTATGGTCGTACAGCTCGTTGCGTTTCCATCGGCTATTATATATGGTAAGCTTGCCCAGAAGTATTCAGCAAAAATAATGCTGCTTGTTGGTATTGGGGTATATACATCGATTACAATATACGCATCGTTTTTAACTAATGAAGTACAGTACTGGATACTGGCTGTTATGGTCGGTACTTCTCAGGGCGGTATTCAGGCAATCAGCAGATCATTTTACAGCAGAATAATTCCTCAAAATAATTCCGCAGAATTTTTTGGATTTTATAATATCATAGGTAAATTTGCCGCTATTATGGGCCCTTTCCTGGTTGGAATAACCGCACAGATGACAAGAAGTTCACGGTTGGGGGTTTTGAGTCTCCTGTTATTGTTTCTTATCGGGGGGATACTTCTTTTAAGGGTTGAAAACATTCATGCAAAACCGGCATAATGATGTGACAGTGACCGGTTTTCTTAGAAAAGATGGTGACGCTGTTTATCTGGAATCAATCAACGGGGGGCGTTTCTTCGAAGATTGTTTGATATGGAAAGGGTATCAGGACCATTGGTGTAATAAAAAAGTATTCGCCAGAACCCTCTCTCAGAAAGATTACCAGACCGGAAAACGTATAATTATCATGTGGCCCTTCCGGGAAAAGAATGATGCACAATTTATTGAACTTTATTATAATGAACGTTTGATAAAATATCCGGCATCAGTAATGGGGCATATTGCAATAAATGTAAATAATGAAATATTTAATTTTTCACATTTACTGAATGAAAATGAAATAATCACTCCTGAAGAATATTTTTACAGGCCTGCACTTGGTGAATTTGCTCCGCATCCCGTAACAATGCGTTTTAATACAGATGATTCCTCACGCCCGTATTACGATAAGTTTGGAAGAAATTTTATGCGCACAATACATGTCGCACGTATTGAGAATGCCGATGCAGAAAGGTTACGTGCATACTATAAAGAACAGCTCAGAATTATTCACGGAACCATACCCAATCCTGCGAAACCTGAAAAATACAAAGATTTTAATATTTTCAAAAGGAGCTGTACGACAATAATACGTGATGGTTTGAAACACATCGGATTTCAGAAAGTAAAAGGGGTTTTTCCCCGTGATATGTTTATCAGCGCCGTGTGGAGTTTTCTCCGGCATAAGAATCCGGAAGAAATTACATTACAACTGTTTACAATGCCTCAATTAAAGGTCGATGAGGCGGAGTACAGCATGCTTTCGCCGATAATGAATATCCATAATAAAGTGAAAAATATAATTATGAAAAGAGAAGGATATTCCATTTAAATGTTATGCAGAAATACCGTAGAGGTGAAATTTTATAATATCATCAAGTACTTCATAAATATTCTCAATTTCTTCGTAGATAAGCCATTGAATCAGTATCTGTTTAATACTTCCAAGAATAGCATAGGATGTAATATCCGGCTCAAGTTTTTTTATTGTATTTCCTTCAATACCTTCCACCAGCAGTGTACGTATCGCCTGTAGTATTGCAGAATAAAACTCTGAAATTTTCCGGTCAAAATTATTGTCATGTCCCTGTGGCGCAGTAATAAGCAATGATGCGAGGTCTCTGTTGTTTTCAAACGCATCCACAAGGACAATGGTCATCGCCTTAATTTCATCAGTAAGTTCACGCTGCTTTTCCGCTTTAGAAATATTAATTCCTAATATTGCGTTCAGCAGTATGCCTGAAAAGGTGTCAACAAGTATCGAAAAAATATCCATCTTGTTGTCGAAATGTGCATAAAAAGTACTACGTGCGATATTTGCCTGATCTACAATATCGGTAATGGAGGTGTTGTGAAATCCCTTTGATACAAAAAGTTCTTTTGCACAGTGTATAATATGATTTTTACGGTCTGCTTTATTCATATATCTTTAACATTACGAATCGCTATTTGCCTATTAATACATGTTCAAATAGTGAAGTAGTAAGATCCTCTTTTATGTTTTCAATAATATCACTTGTAACATTTTCAGCGTGTTTGTATTCAATAAATGTTTTTTTAAGAAACGCAATATCATTTATGAAAAGACTATAGTAATACCAGTCCCGCATGAGACTTGCCGCAAAAATAATTTCTTCATCAGTAAGGACTTCCCGGGCGACACATGAAAAATGTTTGCATGTATTTCCTGTGAGACGTTTGCCTCTAAGGTCTGTACTTGTACTTTGAGGATATATTAGACAGCCTATAACTGATGATGATTGTACATATCCGACAAAGGGGCATTGTATTGCATCATCATGAAGTTTTGGTAATGAGCAAGAACTCACTGCATGGAGCAGTGAACTATAATCATCATCGGAAAAATTTTTAAAATTTTGTTTCAAGCTGATGTATGTATCAACTGATT
>DAOSYC010000029.1:4188-26556 GCA_035380905.1 Spirochaetota bacterium
AGTAGATAATAGTAAAAACTAGTTGAAAAGCTATTGGTTCATTCAGACTATTGATATATTATAATTGGAGAGGACCAGGCAGCTGCGCGTGCCTGAAAAGGGCAGTGAGGAAAGTCCGAACACCGCAGGACAGGGTGCTGGGTAACGCCCAGGCGCCGTGAGGCGACGGAAAGTGCAACAGAAAATATACCGCCTGTTGGGAACAGGGGAGTTTCCTTTGCTTTCAACAGGTAAGGGTGAAATGGGGAGGTAAGAGCTCACCGCGTCTGCCGTGAGGCAGACGGCATGGTAAACCACACCTGGTGCAAGATCAAGTAAGCAACTGTTTGAGGGTTGTCCGCCCGAGGTTGCGGGTAGATCGCAAGGAAATGAACGGTAACGTTCATTCAAGATAGATAGCTGCATTGTACAGAATTCGGCTTACGGTCCTCTCCGATTATCTACTACCATTCGTTTTTGAGCTTAAAAGGTTTTCCTTTTGTATTTCGAGTTTTGATTTCATTTATCACCCGCAATCCTACACGCAGGTGCCTGTCTGAATAAGATTGAAATACTTCGTGTGCACTGTCCTTGCTTTTTATTCCCCCTTTTCTCAAAGGCATGTCGGATATCAGCATTATAGCTCCAATAGGAACATTCATCGCGTAAGCCACAGAGAAGAGTGTTGCTATTTCCATATCTATCGCAAGAATTCTGTGACGCATTATATAATTAATAAAATTCTCATCAAATTCCCACATCCGGTAATCGGTTGTCATCATAATGCCTGATTTTGGTATAACATCGAACTCACCACGAATAACTTCTTCACATATTCTGTTAAACCAGAAATTCGGCTGCGCCGGTACATTCCTGGGAAGATAATGCTTGCTTGTCCCTTCATCACGCACACTTGCCGTTGGAATGAGGAGATCGCCAATTTCAAGTTCATCATCGATTCCCCCACACATTCCAAGCATTAACACACCCTGTATATGGTCCAGGTATGAAAGACAATGAGTAACGATGCCAGCAGACGGGGAGCCGACACCGAAATTGATTATTGAGATGTCATTTTCCCTGTCATGCGCAGAAGTCCAGTATCCTGTATGTATTTCAGTATTTGTTATCTGCGCAAATTGTTCAACATAACGCTGAAAGTTTACAAGAATGATATAGCTTCCAAAATTTGACACCTGTGATCCGGTATACCGTTCAAGTGTATTACGTGCATAGGTATCGGGCCTTGTTAATTTATCCATGCCTGACCTCTGGAATGATTTGGTATTTTCTGGAACAGTGTTATATCGACCTGAAAAGTGTACAAAATATGATGTATGCAGGATTTGTTGTCAATGTTATTACCTTACGTATAACGGTATTGTATTATAGAAGTAATCCCTGAAATGATCCACGTTTTTTAAATTCATCATCGATAGCGTTTAATACCGTTCCCTTATGGAGTCCCCATTTAGGGGCGATAAGCGTGTCTTCACTGCGGTCACCCATAAGACGGTGTATCAGTATATCCTGCCGTAAACGCTCGATAAAGTCACACAGGTATGATATATATGTCCTAAAACCTATAGGTTCGAATTCACTGGTATTATACATCTCTTCCAGGATAGTATTTTTAATGACATGGAGATGATGAAGTTTTACACCCTGTACGGGAAGTTTGGAAATTTCATGTGCAGTTTCCATCATCATGTCCCAGTTCTCTCCGGGGATCCCAAGTATCACATGGAGGCACATATTCAATCCGTAATCTGCTGCACGCATTACCGCATCACGGGTTTGATGATATGTATGTCCCCTGTTTAGCAGATGAAGACTGGTATCATGAATTGACTGCATGCCTATTTCGAGCCAGAATTCAAAATTATCTCTTTGATATGAATGAAGCAGTGATAGTATTTCATCAGGCAGGCAGTCCGGCCTTGTACCTATCATCAATCCTACAATATCATCACCTGATAATGCAGTGTCAAAGAGGTTTTTTAAAATATCAGGTGAAGCATAGGTGTTTGTGTATGCCTGGAAATACGCAATGTATTTTGTTAACGTATCAGATCTTATGAAACTTTCGCGGGCATTCTTCATTTGCTGTTGAATGTCCTGTATCCCTGAGGTTGTAGGGGAGGCTGATCCTTCCTCAGAACAGAAGATACAACCCTTTGTACTTACTGTACCATCCCTGTTGGGACAGCCAAGATGCGCATTTATGGGGAGTTTAAGGACCCGGCAGTTGAATTTTTTCCAGAGGTAATCACCGAAAAAATTATATGGTTTCCCGTTCCAGTTATTTACCTTATAGTGATTTATCTCTGTGGACATGTGCAAAATGGGAATTCTTCAGATAAAGTTGATTCTGATACCTGTTGTCATCAAGTGTTACCCGTGGTACTTTTTTTGCGCTTTTTATAGTGAGATTATTGTGTAATGTTACAATATATATACCGCAGGTAAAAGAAATTTTCTCATTTATTTTTTTCCAATATGTAATCCTGCGCCTTCGTTTCCGCGACCATTTTCTTTTTTTTACCCATTTTACCGTTGACGCATTTTTAAAACTTTTCATCAGCTTAGCATGTGTCGCTGAATCGGCTTCAAACGCCTTCTGAATCGCATCAGCAAGATCATTTTCAGAATTAACGACAAAAATAACAGGCCTGGCTACCGGTGCCTGTACAACTTTTTCATAGCATGGTATATAACGTGGAACTGATTTTTCTATATTTCTGTTTGAATTATTATTCGCGATCCGTGCCGTTGATCTTCTTCTTTTCGGAAATAAACTTTTATATGTCCTGTTATAACGGCGGTATAATCCGTAATAATATGGTTTTGTGCGTGCAATATTTTTTGCTGCATGTAAATATCTTTTCGCTTCACGGATATATCTTCTCTTTGCTCTTCTGTTCCGGGCAGGTTTTTTAATATAATATTTTGCCTTACTATAATACCGTTCCGCCTGTAATGCACGATTTTTCATGTGAAGATACGGTTCAATTAAAGATTTGAAACGGGTTTTTCCATAATGACGGTTCATAATATCAATAATGGTACATGCCTTACGCGGTTTCCCGTGACGTAAATAATAAAGCGACATCCTTGAAAGTTTGAGCAGCGTGAGGTCATACATCGATTGATCTGAATCACACTTCTTCACTGTTGAACCGGAAATATCAACGCAGAATATTTTCTTTAAACTCCTGATCAGTGTTTCATACTGTGCTGCCGCAATTTTTTTTCTTGATTCCTGATTTTGTATAATATTAAGATCGTCAGGATTTGAAATAAAACCTGACTCATATATTATGGAAATCGGAAAATCTACAAAGTATTCAAACCTGTCATCAGCAACTGCACCACGTTCCCAGTTGTTTGGAGTAAGCCCGCAGTCGATAAGGCTGCTTCGCAGATTATATGCATATTTTCTTGAGAAACCCGATACATCAAGCTTATTATAAAGGGTAAGAAATCCTTTATAAATACTTGTAATATTCGCTAAATACTTTCTGCCGCGGCCTCCATGAATAATATGGACACCACTAATATTACTTGTTCCTGTTGCTTTATGACACATCGCAACATTATTAAGATGCTGACTTATTATAATCTGGCAGTTCGTCTCAAAAGCTTTTCGAATTGATTCTTTAAAAGTAATATCATTATAGGAATCACATTCGCCTTTCATTGCTTTTAGATGATCTTCCGGTGTGATAATTTCTATATGGGAATTATTCGAAAGATGTTTATACAGTTCGCGAAGCATCAAAATTGAATAATATTCCTCAGAATTACCCAACACACAATAACGCCCGGACAATAAACCTCTCCATGTACCATGAAGTTTCCCATGGGCAGGGTCAATATATATTCTGATTTTTTTACCATCTCTGATTTTATCGTAGAGGTTTGCATACATGTTGTCAAGTTTGGACACAATGCTGTATAATCCTTTTGAATGACGTATACTTCTTTCCATCGTAATGACTTTACGAATTATTGCAGGCTGATCACCGGGATTATACGGATTATCATTCGAATCCGCGTTTAGTATAGCGGAGGGAAATATACATACGATTGCAAGGATTGAAAAAATAGTTTTTTTTATCATATAAATACTATCAGCGTTGTAAATTATTTTATGTGTATGTTTATTTTTGTATTATATAGTAAGCTTCTACTATTAATATCGAATTTATTCCAGCAAAATAATGCTTTTTTATTGAAAAATATTTATTATATTTTACAATGAAGCAGAAGGTGTACGTAATAGGCAATATATGATTTAAATAATTTCTCAACGAGAAGAAACATATGTATAACAGTATTAACTATAATGAACTATCACATGATATAAAGAACGAAATTGATACATATTACAGTAGTCTCAATTCATTAACCCCCTCTTTGACAAAGGAGGAGGCAATGACGAAATGGTTTAATGAAAAGTTTGATCAATGGTTAATTGAGCGTTACAGCTCAGTGAAGGAAAGCAGCAGAAAGTTTTTTCGTTTTGATATAGAGATACCTGTAAAAGTGATTGATCGAATTGTAGAAACCGGCACACCTGAAAGTGAGGAATTTGACTATATCGGAACAATCGTCAATATAAGCAGGGGAGGGTTCTATTTTAAATCAAGGGAACCATTCAATGTATCAAGTATAATCAAAGTTAATATTGATCTGTCACTTATAGACAAGGAACTCAGCTCGCTTGACGCGCTGGCGATGGTTTTAAGAAAAGATATTATTGAAAATGATACATATGGAATCGGTGTTATGTTCAGCAGTGTGTATAAAGAAGATAAAGAGAATCTTGATCTCTTTATCTTCAAGAATGTTGCGTATTATATAGCGTCTCAATAACTATCTGCGTTGTGCCATCCTGTCGATATAACTCTGCAGGTTTTCCTTTCTTATTTCAAAATAGAATACTTTCCTTGTTACGCATGTATCATTGTTCATGCAACTAACTTTTCCATAATTGTTCACAAGGTTTAGCAGTTTCGCTTCAACATTTGGTGTAATGATTCTTTCCTGTGAAAGCAGGTGATTTTTTAATGTCATGTACGCCCTTTTCTGACCCAGTTTCTCCACTTGAGATATATGATTCCCGTCTGATTCTGCAGGTCTTACAATAACAACTCTAAAAAGATCTCGTGAGATGAAACCTTCACGGCTGAAAACCTCTTGTAATGAATCCTTTGCTTCTGTCTGGACGCCTGAATCATGTCTTTCAATAGTACTTGTGCAGGAAAATATACCGCAGCATATAGCTGATGAGAAAAAAACCAACATCCATGGTAACATTACTATCCTGAAATGTTTCATACAGTACTCCTGTGATGTTTCAATATAGTTCAGTCTTTTCAAAATGTGTTTTGATGATTTACTCAAATCCTCTCATAGCTATTTCTTTTTCTTTTCTTTATCTTTATGCTCAAAATCAATATGTATCCCGAGTATATCATCCTGAAGATTTCTCCTTGAAATACGGTGTACAATTACAGCAGAGGCGTCTTCATTATAGTATGTACATATTTGTTTTCCGTATCCCGGATATTCTGACAATTCCCTGGTAAGATCTTTTTGAATTGCTGAGGAATATTTTAACAACGGGAATGTAACAGGCGAATAATCAGGAAGCTTTTTTTTAAGGTAGTATTCATTCAGCAATTGCATATACCGGGACTGAACGAGTTTTTCAGCATTTCGCAGGGCGCTTTCTCTTTTTTCAACAAGTGATTTTAATCCGCTGTCAGGAGTTCCTTTCGCAAGAATCTGAAAATTATTTTTGTCAAGAAACCCTTCAGTTTTATAATTGAATCGTATAGAATCAGGTACTTTTGTCGTTGTAAAACATGAAAGAACTGCTGATGTTGTAATAATTATAAAAAATGATACAAATCTATTCATAGAAATCCCGGACGTTTTTTTATACTATTGAAAAGTCTTGCGGCATAGTGTCAATACAATTATTGCTGAATATGGAATCCGTTAAAACAGTACTGCTTATCTGTTTTTTATAAGGTTAATAATGTTCTGAATTTTATCCGCATTCGGATTATTGGGCTGCAGTGATAAAAGCTTTTCAAAGTGATATACAGCCTTGTTGTTGTCATTAAGTTTCCTGTAATACAGCATCCCGAGTTCTTCGTGTGCATTGTACAGCCGCTTGTTGATCTGGAGCGCTCTTTCGAAAGATTGTGATGATTCAACATAATTGCCCTTGTCCCTGTAGGCCATGCCGAGAAAAAAATGACCTTTCGAATTCATCGGCTGAAGATTCAGGGCAACTTTGTATTCTTCTATTGATTCATCATATTGTTTTGACTTCCTGTATGCTTCTGCGAGATTATAATGGGCCATAAAAGAACGCGGGTTATTTGTTGATGCATTTTTGTACTGATCAATCGCACGTTCATATAATCTGTTTTTTGCATAAAGATTACCAAGGTTAATATAAGCTTTTGAATCGCCGGGATTTGCCGATATTGCCTGTTTGTAATAATCAATTGCCTTGTTCTCATTTCCAAGGCCATAGTATGAATTGCCAAGCTCATAAAGTGTTGCGTAATCATTATTGCGTATACTTAAGACTTTATTCAGTGTTTCTATTGATGATGTAAAGTTTTTACGCTTGGAGTAGAGCAGTCCAAGGTTAAATAATGCATGGTAGTGATTCGGGTTAAGCTGAATAGCTTTATTATAAAAAGTAATCGCGTTACCATAGGAATTCATCGCGTCGTATGTTTCCCCGATTCTGAAATTCGTGTCAGGGTTATTCGGCCTCAAATCACGATCTTTCGTAAAATACTTCAATGCCATGTTGTAATTCTTTGATTCAAGATATATATTCCCGAGATTGTAATATGCCCGTGTAAGTGAAGGGTCCTGAAGCAGTGATTTTTTCAGGTCCTGAATCGCACGGGACTTATCATTAAGCTTGAGGTTTGATACGCCCCTGGAATAATATGCCTTGGGGAAAACTGACTGCAAATGTATTGCCTTTGAAAATGAGCGGTTCGCATCACCATATCGTTTATTCTGATAATGGATGAGACCCATGCGGTAATGTGCATCTGCATTGCGGGGATTTGCGATAAGGGCATTTTTAAAAGACTTCATTGCCTCTTCTTCCATCCTGTTGTGGTAATAAATTCTTCCAAGCCAGTAATGTGAATGGTCGTCATTGTTGTCGATATCAACTGCTTTCCGGTATGCCTTCACCGCTTCATTGAATTTTTTCTGCCGCCTGTTCCTGTCTCCGATTTCTCTCCATTTTTGAGAAGAGGGGCTTGTTATTTCCCGTTTCGAGGCATTGCCTGATTTTGAATTCACTGCTGATTGTGAACTATCCGTGAGATCATCCTGTATCATGGAACGTCCGGCTCCACCTGTTCCGCCTGTTCCGCCTGCGCTCTCTGATCCTGAAACAGAAGAACCGTTGCCGCCGCCGAGTGAAGATGAAGAATTCGCAACAGATTCTGCCTTTTTTTCAAGCATTGCAAGGGAGTTCAGGTATTTCCTGCGTAAGTGGCGGTCATTATTGTTATAGCCGAGGGCAGTACGGTAATTACTCACCGCGTTCTCATGATCACTGTATTTTGCGTATATATCACCGAGTCTTTCCGCGGATTTCGCGTCAGAACGGTCAATTTGAAGTGCCTTTCTGAAGGCATCAATCGCCCGGTCTTTTTCGCCAAGGCGGATATGCGCCTCTCCAAGTGACCGGTAATATCTGGATTTATTGGGATCAATGGAAATTGCCTTATCATAATTTATTATCGCTTTCCGGTAGGCCTGCCGTCTGTGATGCAGTGTACCAAGATTGTAATAACCTTCTGCGCTTCCGTGACCTGCCTCAATTCCTTCCTGAATTACTGCGATTGCTTTTTGGGGGTTGTTCTTCTTGAGCTGCTGTTTTGCAATATTCCAGTAACTTTCCTGGTCTGACGGCGCAACACGCTTCGCAAGGACATATTCCTGATATGCCTTGAGCATCTGCCGGCGCTGATCATACACATTCCCGAGCTTATTATATGCCAACGGATATCTGGGGCCTATTTTCTTCGCGCGCATAAATGTACTTATCGCATTCTCGTAATCACCGTTCAACGCATATGCGTGGCCGAGTTCGTTAAGTGCCATATAATTATTAGGGTCAATTTCAAGCGCACGGCGATAGTATTCAATTGCACGGGAGTATTCGCCCATTGATTTATAAATATTCCCTATTTTCACAAGTATATCAACATTGTTTGGATCAGTTTCAAGAAGTTCCTCGTACAGCGTTATCTGCCGGGCACGCAGGTCGGGAACATCAACTGAATCACTGGTAATGTTTTTTATAATAAAATATCCTGATAACAGTATAAGGGCGGCAATTAATCCAATTGCCGCGGTTTTTATATATTTATCCCTGTCATTGTAATAGCTCATTACTTCCTCCTAAAGATCATCATCACGGTAAATTTCTTCAATGGAATCCTTTGTCTTTCGCTTTTCGTGCTCAGCTTTCTGCTGCTTCGCGTCACGTTCTGTATTTTTCAGCACCGAACCCCCGAGATGCAAAGCCTCTTCTATAGAAATTTCACTTCCTTCAGGAGGTATTATGAAATTGGGATCTTTCAATAACTCAATTACCCTTCGTATCTTTTCATATTGGGGATCTTCGGGAGCTTTGACAAGATATGTTTCCCAGTTTGTAATTGTGTTTTGCTTGTCCCGTAATAACATAAGATAGGTGAGGCCAATCTGGTAATATGAAAATTTCAGGCTCTCATCAAGTTCAAGTGATTTTCTGTAATTTTCAATTGCCGGGTTTCCCATTTTTTTATAATAATATATCTGCCCAAGTCTGAAATAATTCTCAGCGTTATTCGGGTTAATATCGAGAGCCTTTTTATAAAGATGTATGGCCCCGTCATATCTTTTTTTATTAAGGAAGATATCGCCGAGATATGAATACGCAAGCTGGTTTTCCGGGTTCTTTTTCAGTGATTCCTGAAGAAGCAGTTCCGCCATCTCGTATTTGCGTTGAAAAAAGTATTTCTGTGCTTTTTTAAATGTAGTTTCAGCGGGACTGTTATTCTGTTGTGAATATATATGTGAAGCGGGATTGACCGCGAACAATAATGCAATATATGCAATCAGTATTACTTCTTTTTTCATTATACAGTTTCCCTCTATAGCATAGTATCGACATAATACTGTTCAAAAATAAGCACTTTGCACTACCAGGTAACATTATAACACGTTTCAATGAAAACGTGACACAACTTTATTATTGCAGCTATGTAATATCAATATACCATGTAAAGGTCCATAAAGAAATTATTTTTCTTGTATAATAACTACTTGAAAAATTTAAAAAAGTACAGAAGAATACTATCGAAAACTATTTTGGGGGCGATAATAATTATTGTAAAAAAAGAATCACCGGCCTTGTTGTACGCAGGATTACGCTGTGCAATAATAATACTGCTTACGGGCGCTCTGATATCCTCCTGCGGGGATACGGTATCTGTTACACCGTATGGAGTCTTCGGGAAATCACGTCTGCAGCACGTGCTCGGACAGGACGGTGTCAGTCCGGTTGATTTCAGCCCCTCTGTAACCATGTGGACCTTTTCCGACACTATCCTCGGCTCATGGAAAGGTGATGTATCAACCGCGGCGACATTTTCTGAAAGGGCCGATATATCGACCATGATATCAAACTCCCTTGCATTCACAGGTCCATTGACTCCGGAAACAGTCCATACTCTATCATTTGCCTATTATAAAAAGAATAAAAAGGTACAGCAGTTCATCAGACATAAAAAAAGTGAATCTCCTGAAAAGGTTAGACTGTGGGCCCTTGACGGAATACGGATGGGGAACAGAGTATATGTGTATTATCTTCATATCGTAATTACCGATCCATCAAAACTACTTTCCTTCAGGGTCGACAAAATCGGCCTTGCCCGATGGGATGTACCCCGTGGATGGAAAATCGGGGACCCGGTCCATTTCCGGAGGCTCCCGTATCTTTTCGGGGACAAATACCCTGCTTTCGGGGCATGTGTGATAAAAAAAGACGGGTATATTTATACCGTGGGTCAGTATGCTGATAAAAACTTTTCCTCACCGGTAAAGATTGCACGGGTACGATGTGAATATATTGAAGATGGAAATGCGTATGAATTTCTCAGATCTAACGGAACCTGGGTCAGGGATATTTCAGCGGCAGATTCTTTTTTGGGAGACGTACAGGGAGAGTGCTCATTATCATACAACAATTGGCTGAATAAGTATGTTATACTGTATTGCCAGACATGGAAAAACCGGATGATTATGGTCACCTTTGACGATTTCTCGCAGCTTGCAGGTGCTGAAAAAAAGGTCATATTCACAATGCCTTCACTACCTGAAAAAGCAATACAATCCATGCAGGTATATTATTCAGGAAAGGAAATTTTTTCATGGAAAAATCTCATATACGCAATTTACATCAATCCCCTTGATTATCAGCCTTATCTGCTTAAGCTGTCGTTAACAAAATAACCTTTTTACTAATTAAATATTTTATCAAAATTTTATACGATTCGACATATTACATAGTATTATGATTGACTGTCTCATTTTTTGGTACTAAATAATTGAATGAATGCACTGTAACGTTGATACCGGATTTCAAAAAAAGATATAATAATGGATCAAAGAAAAGAACAAAGGTTATCACCTGAAGATTCAATACAAAGCGGATATGTAATTTCGGACTTCATCCTTGAACTCAAAACGTTGCCCGATATCACTGCAAATGTCGTAGATATAAGTCTTGATGGTGCCGGTTTCAGTATTAATGATATTGATGAAGATGTAGCCGGAACTTTTACTGCCCTGGAAACACTTTTTACTGTGCTCCATATCAATGATGTTGAGATTTTTGCTGAATCCCGGCTGGTATGGAGCAATATAAGCAGAAGAGAAAACCGCTGTAAAATTCAGGGGGGAATACAATTCACTGTTATGGCGCCGGAGGACAGAATTGCATTGCATAATATCCTTATGACTATCCGAAACAATACCGCGGGTTAACATGCAATGCAGCCTGGCAATAAAGCAGCTGGAGAAAAAATTGATATGCAGCAGTATACCAATTGTATTTTTGAATATACTACATGATGAAACGCCCTGCTATAGTACAACTGTTTCTGGTGACTGTGATGTTATTTACAGCGGGGGGAAATCTCTTCAGCGAGGAAATAGTTGATTACAACTGGTGGTGGCTTTTTTATGAACATGAACAGACCAGGCGGTACGACGCATCTGTTCCATGCAGACCCTTTTATATGACCACCACGTATAATTCCGGTAACAAAAGATTTTTCGCGTCACTTATGCCCCTTGTATTCTGGGGCTATGAAAAACCAAATTCCTATGAATGGAAATCCCTTTTCGGCCTCATGGGTTCTGTTGACTACACTCACCGCAATGGAGTCCGCGATTATGATTTCGGCGCATTTCCGTTTCTTTTATGTGGTAATTCTCCTGATGAACGGGACCGTTATCTTCATGTCTGGCCAATCGGTGGAACCATCAGGGGCAAACTGGGACAGGACCGAATTGAAGCATGGGTGTTTCCCGGAGTGCTGCTATTCTATTATTTCCCGCCGACCTTTCCTCCGAGCTGGGTCACGATCGCGGTCCTCGTTGCGTCATTAATTCCGTTATATGTGGAATATGAATCAGGAGATTATCGGGCCTGGGGTATACTGTGGCCTCTAATTCAAAGGGGAAGGAGCCCGAACAGAGATGATTTCCGGATACTTCCCTTTTATGCGCATAATTACAAACGTAATTACTATGATAATTATTCATATCTCCTGCTGTTTAATTACCAGAATGTGTTTTCCAGAAATGACGTTCAGAAAACTTTTTTCGCTGTTCCTTTTTACGGCAGGCGATGGAGCAGGTCGCGGAAGACAGGTTCAAGCGCACTTTTATGGCCGTTTTTTTCATGGGGATATAATAAAAAAACGGTGAATTTTGAAATCAATTTCCCGTGGCCGCTGGTTCAGATTCAGGACTGCATGAACCCGTATATCAGGAAGAGAATATATTTCCCTTTCTATGGCAGCTACAGGTATAGAAACAAGAGCGCATTTTTTATTACGCCTCTGTACTTCAGCCTTACTACAGAAACAGGAAATTTCAGATCGGAATATTATATCAATTGTTTCATTATTTGGTATTTTAAACGGGATTACCGCACTACAACACATCCTGTATATGGAAACAAGTGGAGATATTTTAAAATATGGCCTCTTTTCCAGTACGAGCATGATGACAGGGGAAATATGACATTTAACATGCTGTCACTGTTGCCCTTCAGGGACCCCGAAGGGTATGAACGTATGTATCAGCCATTCTGGACACTTTTTGAATACCGGCGTTTTCAGTGCGGAGAACGCCGGCTCGGGCTGCTTTTGCGGCTTTATTATCAGCGGTGGGGAGACCATTATCTTCATGTTAAAATTCCAATACTGTTCACCTATTCCGAAAGCGGCAACCGGGTGAGGGAGATTTCTATTCTTTTATCAATGTTTTCATATGAGAATACACCTGCCGGTAGATATCTGCGGCTGTTGTGGATACCCCTGAGAATAGGTAACGGTGATCCATCATGTCCCCACCGGTCTCAACTCCGTTGTGAGCATAATGATTCCGGAGTAAATACACCAGTGTACTCCTATACGAACCTTCGTTATAATGAATTATACGATACTGGACTCAACACACCGGGCTGTTATTATACTGGAAGGGTTTTTTAGTGCTACCATGAGAAGAACATTATCCAAATGGGCAGTTGATCTCTTCGATTTCATCGGTAACGGCATCATTATGATGCTTCATGATGCCGGTTTCACCATTATCCTTCTCTTTGAAACACTGTTTTATCTAAAAAACATTATTTCCAAAAGAGGTGAGATATTCAAACAAATGTATATTGCCGGCGTAAAAAGT
The DNA here is from genome assembly GCA_035380905.1 of Spirochaetota bacterium. GTDB lineage: Bacteria > Spirochaetota > UBA4802 > UBA4802 > JAGODF01 > JAKQCH01. The sequence continues at coordinate 17,191 of DAOSYC010000029.1, forward strand.
CTGCTGGTTTGTTCTCTCGTCGCTTTGTTTACCGGGATGATATTATCCCTGCAGGCGGGAATAGAGTTTGCGGTGTATCAACAGGAAGCCCTTGTAGGAAATCTCGTTATTGCGTCCATGACAAGGGAAATGGGCCCCCTCATGACTGCGATTGTACTTACAGCTTCTGTAGGATCAGCGATGGCTGCAGAAATCGGCACCATGAAGGTATCTGAAGAAATTGACGCCCTTGATATGATGGCAATCAGTCCTGTAAAGTTTCTTGTAATGCCCCGGGTTGTTGCATTGTCTATAATGCTTCCTGTCATGACAATATATACAAATACCCTCGGAACTTTCGGTGGCGGAATAGTTGCAAAATATCAGCTTGGCGTTTCATACGATGTATATTATGCTCATGTCATTGAATCATTAAAATTCAAGGCAACATATGTCGGGCTCTTGAAGGCATATGTGTTTGGCGTTATAATATCCGGCGTCAGCTGTGCCCGGGGGCTTCGTGCAAAAAATGGTGCAATTGGCGTGGGGCATGCAACAAGGTCTTCAGTTATTATTTCTTTTTTAATGGTAATCATTGTCGGGTATTTTATTACATCAATATTTTATGGTAAATCGCTTTGATACAACTACAACAGGTGTATAAATCATTTGGCGAAAAAACAATTCTCAATGGTGTGTCACTTCATATCGAGAAGGGTGAAACATTTGTGATCATTGGTCAGTCGGGAACCGGAAAGACTGTCACGCTTCGTCATATAGGTGGTCTCATTGATCCAGATTCCGGTGATGTGTTAATTGACGGCATAAAGATGAATAATGCAAATCGAAAAGTAAAAAACAAGTTGCGTGAAAAAATGGGAATTGTGTTTCAGTCAGGTGCTCTGATTAACTGGATGACCGTTGAAGAAAATGTTGCCCTTCCTCTGGTGGAAAACAAAAGAATTCCCAGAAATGAAATTGATTCTATTGTACATGACCGACTTAGAATACTGCAGCTGCTGGATGCAAAGGACAAAATGCCTTCTGATATCAGCGGAGGAATGAAAAAGAGGGCAGGACTTGCCCGTGTACTTGTCCGGAATCCGGAAATAATATTATATGATGAACCGACATCGGGGCTTGATCCTGTGATGTCCAGTCTCATAAACAATCTTATAAAAAAGATGAAGATGGAATTTGGAGTAACATCTGTAGTAGTAACACATGATATGAACAGCGCCTACGACATCGCAGACCGTATCGCGATGCTGTATAATGGTGAAATCATACAATGTGATACACCGGAACGGATTATGAACAGTGAAAATAATATTGTGAAGCAGTTTATCAACGGCAGGCTTTCCGGGCCAATAGCCGTTGAACAACAGTAGTGATTGTATGTAAACCTGAATATCAGGAACTTGTAGTGAAAAGATATTTTGTTTGCATTATTGATAAAAGTTTGTTCTACTGCGTGTATCATCGTTTTTATTTCTGGTATACCATGTTTATAATGAATTGGAGCACAGATTTCTCATAATGAAAAAAGAAATTTCTGTCGGGATTTTTTTCCTTATTGCAATGACCATTCTCGGTTACTATACTATTATTATGACAGGAGAGTTTCTGAAAAGTGATCAGTCGTATACTGTCACAGTTCTTTTCACTAATGTTGAAGGGCTTTCAGAAAAAGACCGCGTCAAAATCAATGGTGTGACCGCTGGAAAAGTTACCGATATCGATCTGATGGATGACAGCAGGGTGCTTGTGTCATTATCCATGAACAGGAAGTTCCGGTTATATAAAGGATACACAATTAAAATCAGAAGCGAAAGTACTCTCGGGGGAAGATATGTTGGAATCAATCCCGGAAAGTCCGTTGTTGATGATGTCGCGAATGAAGAAATTCATTCACGTGAATATCTCAATGGAACAGCATTACCTGACCCGCTTTCAATGCTGTCGGAATTCATTTCTGAGAACCGTGAAAATGTATATGCCACAATTCAGAATATCCGGGATATTACACATAAAATTAATTCAGGGCAGGGTACCCTTGGCAAGCTGATAAATGATGACCGTATACACGATAATGCAGATGGCCTTGTAAAAGAACTCAGAGATGCTATCGAGGACACTCGGGAGCAGGCTCCTATTACAAGTTTTTTACGGGCCGCGTTAACCGCGTTCTGAAAGAATTTTCTTGATCTGCCGTGGCGTAATTGTTACATGGATGTAAATGATTGTATTATATTGATTACGATATTATGATATACCTGCCATTATGAAATGCAGAGGAAAAATATTTGCACCGGAGTATTACGTAAATATTTCAGGAGAGTGTCATGAATAAAAAACTGATTTCAGGATTAGTTGTTTTTATCTTCATCTATTTTGTTGTTCAAATGATTTCAGGTTTTTATGTGGATTATGAATGGTTTCGTATCTATGGACAGCTGAACACATTCTGGACTCTGTTTTTAACGAAATTCAATGTCCAGAGCATTTTCACTGTTGTATTCATTCTTCTCTTTTTCATGAACTTTCTGCTGATAAGAATCATAGGCGGTAAAGGGAGAATATTCACACGTAATATTCTTGACCGTCTTCAGATACCTGTACTCGGAACACCCAAGCGGGCCCTTCTTATTCTTCTTGTTGTAGGTGTGGTCGTTCTCGGCATATTCATGGGGATGGGCGCCGCGTCATACTGGAAAGAGTACCTCATGTTTACCAATGCATCACCTTTTACCGGGTTCCCCCATGACCCGATCTTTAATCTTGATCTCGGTTTTTATATCTTCAAACTCCCTTTCTATGAATTTATTCTAAGCTGGCTTATGATTTCCATGTTTATCATAACAGCCTTTTCATTTGTTTTTCATGTTTTTAACGGGGGGATAACACTCCGTGCCGGGAGAGTGGATTTTTCTCTTTTTTCAAGAGCGCACCTGTCTTCATTAATTGCAATAATTGTGATAATTCATGGTATCGGCTACAGGGTATCAGCGTTCCAGCTCCTGTTTTCTGACCGGGGTAAATTTTTCGGCGCAGGATATACAGATGTTAACGCACAACTCATCGCCTACAATGTGTGTATGGTGATTTCTTTTATCGCGGCGGCATTACTGCTTTTCAATATTGTGAAAAGAAGTTTCAAGCTCCCTGCCATCGTACTTCTCACGCTAATACCGGCATATTTTGTTCTCGGCACATTGTATCCTTCTCTCCAGCAGCGTTTCATTGTTGAACCGGATGAACTGGATAAAGAGCGTCCGTATATTCAAAACAATATTCATTTCACAAGATTAGCCTATGATATTGACAGAGTAGAGGAAAAGTCATTTGCAAACAATCTCACTCTTACGTATAAAGACATTCAGAGAAACCGTAACACCCTGGAAAATATCCGTCTCTGGGACTGGCGGCCGCTTAAAAATACCTATAAACAACTGCAGGAACTAAAACCATATTATTACTTTAATGATGTGGATGTGGACCGCTATATAATTGACGGACGTAAAATTGCGGTTAATCTCTCTGCCCGTGAATTTTCGATGCAGAATCTCGGGCGTGAAAGTACTTCCTGGGTTAACCAGCACCTTATATATACCCATGGATACGGACTTGTTCTGAGCAGAGTGGACAGAGTGACCCCGCAGGGACAGCCCGAAATGCTGATTTATGATATCCCCCCGAAATCAAAAATTTCAATTTCCGTTGATCGTCCGGAACTATACTATAGTGAACATAAGAATCCCTATGTAATTGTTGACACATCAGTTACCCCGGGAGAATTCGACTATCCCCACGGAAACGAGAACAAGTATACACGATATAAGGGAAAAGGCGGATCAAAAATTGGTTCATTCATGAAACGTCTGCTCTTTGCGGTGTCCTTCAATAATATCAACATTCTTATTTCCAATAACATTACCAGTGAAAGCCGTGTGCTTTTCAGAAGAAATATTACGGAAATGGTGCGTACCATGACACCGTTTCTTGATTTTGATCATGATCCATATCTTGTTATTGTAAAGGGAAAACTATATTGGATACTTGACGGATATACCACAACCTCCAACTTCCCTTATTCAACACCAATTATGGTTGGACGAAGCAGGTCAATTAACTATATTAGAAATTCGGTAAAAGTAATAATTGATGCATACAACGGCACAATCGATTATTACATCGCTGACAATAATGATCCAATATTGAAAACATATGCCAGAATCTTTCCAGGTCTGTTTAAAGATATTGCAACAATGCCGGAAGGTATTCGTGCGCATGTCCGTTATCCTGAGGATATTTTTAACATTCAATCAAATATGCTTTTGCGTTACCATATGACCAATGTGAATGTGTTTTACAATAATGAAGACGCCTGGGCAATTCCAAAGCAAATCTATGAAAACTCCGAAGAGAAGGTGCAAAGTTATTATCTCGTAACAAAGCTTCCCAAGGAGGCGCAGAGTGAATTTATTTTAATTTTACCCTTTACTCCAATACAACGTAATAATATGGTAGCATTCCTTACGGCTAAATGTGATCTTCAGAATTACGGCAAGCTGACACTGTATACGTTGCCCAAAGACAAACTCAGTTACGGCCCGATGCAGATCGAAGCAAAAATAAATCAGGATCCGGAAATTTCAAAACAACTTACATTATGGAGTCAGAAAGGTTCCAATGTTATTCGTGGCAATATGCTTGTAATACCGATAGAAGAATCCCTGATGTTTATTGAACCTTTGTATCTGAAAGCTGAAACAAGTGAAATGCCGGAACTTAGAAGGGTTTCTGTGTCTTTCGGCGACAGACTGGTGATGGAGGAAAATCTTGATTCAGCTCTGGAAAAACTTTTTTATGATGGTATTTTTATCAACCGTAAAAATGATACACCACAGGATGTACGTGCGTCTTTGAAAGATTACGCCGGGCGGGCATATATTTATTTCATTCAAGCGGAAAAATATCAGCGACAGGGGAATTGGAGCAAATATGGTGAGGAACTGAAAAAGCTTCGTGAAGTACTTACGCAAATGAAAAATCTACAATAAAGGATACATCAGAATTATTATGAATGAAAGCATACATTCAATGATCGCGTTGCAGGATATTTGGGATAAAGTTATTAAGGACCGGGATAGTATCGAACGTAATAAAAAAGCGATTCAATTCTGGAAACAAAAAGTTGATGATATCAAAAAGGTTACTACACAGCTTGATAATGATATTAAGAGGCTGAAAGCCTATATTAAAGAACACGAAATTGATCTCTCCGAAAAGGACGCCCATTCGAAAAAGCTGGATGAGCGGAAATTGTCTGTCAAAACAGAAAAAGAACTGTTAGCCATAGAACATGAACTTGAAAAGATTAATAGTGAGCGTGATACGCTCGAGAATGATCTACTTGAAAAAATGGAAACACTCAGTGAAAAAGAGAATGAATCGGCATCTAAAAAGCAGGAACTTGAAACTGCTGCATCACAATCTGATTCTGATATACAAATGCTGAATGATGAAATTGATGGTATGCTGCAGAACATCAGTAATAATGAAAAACTTTTTGAAGATTCGATTACCGGTGTTGCAAAAGAATATCAGTCAAAATTCCGCAAACTAATACAATCAAAAGATGGAAAAGCAATAGTACCTCTTGAAGATAGAAACTGCGGTGGTTGTCATTTCGAGATACCAATGCACCTTGCACTTGAGATCGCAAAGGGTAATTCTCTTATATCGTGTACAAATTGCGGTAAATATCTGTATAAAAAACAGTAAATTGTTTCATAAAAAAAAATTTAGTTGCCACCATACGTATTAGTACACTATAAGAACAATTATTGCCGTCTAAAAACCTGAAAAGAAATTTCATGTATTACTCTTACCGTATTGAAGCGTTGAGGAGAGTAATACTATTGAATTCAAGTCGCCTTTGTATCCGTCATGAAAAACTAATTTATATCACACGGAATTTAAAATGATATTAAGCATTGAAAGAGTTTTAAAACTGCTTTCCGAGGGGAAAAGTGCGGATAAAATCGCTGAGCTTGGTGATGTATCCATCGATGATGTATATACAATGATTGATGAAGCCAGGCAAATGCTGATGAAAACTGATAAAGAAAAGATGAGAAAAAAGGTAATTATTAAAAAACCTCATTCATCAGAAGTGAAAGATGATATCTTTGAGGGATCAGAAATAACTACTGTTCCCATTGAGTCATCTTTAGTTATGTATACTGATGGGGCATGCAGCGGAAATCCCGGTCCTGCAGGTATCGGGATTGTCATCTACGATACGGACGGCAGGCAGGTGGGGAAAGTATCACATTTTATCGGTAATGGAACAAATAACTATGCCGAATATACTGCTATAATAAGAGCACTTAAGATCGCTATATATTTTAAAACCCGTGTTCTTAAAATTAGAACTGACTCTGAATTAATCGTTAAGCAGTTAACCGGCGAATATGAGATAAAAAATGAAAAGATTAAAGGCCTGTATTCTGAAGTAATGAAATTAAAGCAGAAAATTAATAATTTCAAAATAGAGCATGTAACGAGAAGCCTCAATGATAAGGCTGATTATCTTGCCAAAAAGTCAATTTCGCTGGATTAATAAATAGTGAATGTTTCCTCTCCCGCTTAGAATAGGGGCCTGCATCGAAATACATGTTTGCGGCCTTTATGCGGATGTCATACGTTATTGATTGTATCGCAATTCCTGGAGTCTCTGTTGAGCTGATGAAACCTGAATGGTCACTAAAAGAAACTGATGATGCGGCTGCTGATGAATTATCGCGCACGCTGGGCCTGAATAAAAATCTGGCATCACTTCTGGTATCACGGGGAATTATTTCCCCTTCCGATGCATACCGTTTTATTCATCATGATATTTCACTGCTGCACAGTCCCTTTCTCATGAAGGGTATGTATGAAGCAGTATCCAGAATTCGGTGTGCAGTTGAAAATAATGAAACAATCGGTATTTTTTCTGACTCTGACCTTGATGGATTATCATCACTTGCGGTGATTGTAAATCTTTTCAGAAAAATCATGAATGGCAATAATTTCATATATCGATTCCCCAAAGAAATCGAACAATATGGTTTAACAAAACAGGTCATTGATGAATTTGCCGGTAATGGCGTTACACTCATCATCACTCTTGATTGCGGCATTCGTGATGTTGATGAAATATATTATGCAATAGAGAAGGGCATAGATGTTATCGTATGTGATCATCATGAAACCGATTCAATTCTTCCGGATGCAATTATCATAAATCCTAAACAGATGGAATGTGCATATCCCTTCAGGGAGCTTGCGGGTGTTGGTGTCGCATTTAAACTGTATCATGGAGTGTTGCTCAGTTATCTGGACCGTTTTAATAAAAAATTCTATTTTGTTTCATATTATTCTGATTCTTATCATTCATTCTCGGATATAAACGGTATATATGATATACATCCACCCTGCGGCACCATCGATGAATTATGCAGGATGATGACTGATGTTGATATTATAATAACTTATTGTATATCCGGTGAAGACAAAGAAAGATTGTCATCAATATGCGGAAACAATCTGTTTGACATGACAGCTCAGATTTCCCGGATACTTTCCTCAGAGCGATTACAAGTGGCTGCACGGGTATTACCTTCCCGAATTGAACTTCTTCGTGATGCATTCCTTACGGTTCAGCTTGAACTAACACAACGTATACGTGATCATCTCGAAGATATGCTTTCTCTGGTGTCACTGGGATCTATCGCCGATATTGTACCTCTTGTCGGAGAAAATAGAACCATGACATCTGTTGGTTTAAAATCATTGGAAAAAACGAATCACAATGGCCTTGCACAGATTATTGGAGATAAACCTGTTACTTCCAAAACAGTTGGATGGCAGATTGCTCCTCTTTTGAATTCTCCGGGTCGATTTGGTAAAACTGAATTTACTGCAGATTTTTTACTCCATGATGATAATGAAGACACATTGCAGGTTATTAAAAAGCTCAATGAGGAACGAAAGAATTTAGTCAATAATTTCTATACCAGTATAATTGAGGATATTGAGGCAGGGGCCATTTCAGTTAACGGCAACTTTTTATTTTTTGAATCAGAATCAATCCCGGATGGCCTTGCGGGGCTGCTCGCAAACCGTCTTGCTGATTATCTTGATATTCCGGTCATTGTAGCAACGCCGATAGATGAAACGTACTTTAAAGGCTCCGGTCGGGTAAGGGGCCGTTTTAACTTTTTCTCTTTTATGGAGCCGATGTCTGAGCTTTTTGAAAAAATTGGCGGTCATGCCCAGGCATTCGGATTTACCGCTCATAAAAACAATCTGCTGGAGATAAAAAACAGGCTTTCAAATTCGTTAATACAAAAAACGACTGACCCCACTGGAATTGAAATTGATATGGAATTAGAGGCCAAAAGTATTGATTCCGGGTTTATACATTCACTTTCCATACTTGAACCGCATGGCCACCATAATGAATTACCGGTTTTTCTAAGCAGGGAAGTAACGGCCGGGGCCGTCAGGACTTTCGGGAAAAATAATAACCATGTGAAAATCAGCATTTCAGGCTGTGATGGTCTTGAGGCAGTTGGATGGAATATGCCTCATCTTGCAGAAGCCATTTCCCCCGGAATGGAATTTGACGCTGTTTACAAGGTCGATGTGAATGAATATAATGGTTTTGTTACTCCGAGAATGATAATCATGGACATTGATTTTTGAAACTTATCGAATACCTGTCACGATAATTTCTATTCTATCAAAATTATTTTTCTCTGTCCCAATAGAAAAGTCTTTTTCATTTGCCTCAGTACTGGAAATCATTCTGTTAGTTCCAATTCGTTTTTCTTTATGAAGAAAATTGGCAATTGTTTTTGTTTTCCCGAGAATATCAGGTATCTTCGAGCTATTTCCGGTAACCCCTTTAATTGAAATACGGCTGGCGGGATTAAGATATATAACCATTCCTATTGTATTGAAAATATCAATGCCGGCAGTCGTAAGCTCATCAGAATTTTTTTTAAAAATAATATATTCGGGAATTACGCAGGTGTATCTCCCATTGTGACGTTTTAGTATTGACCCGGTAATAGCAGCTTTCCTTCTATTGCGGACTGTTCCACTGTCTGCAATAGACTTATACTGATCACGTTCATATAGAAGTTTTTTACTTTCCATCTGCCTGGTCATCGCAATCATATGCATTGTTTTTAATTCAACTAATGCAAGAACGGCATAAAATGATGCGAGAGTATTGTTGCGTTCTTCATCAAGTTGATATTTTGCGGTATCAAAGTATACCTTCGCATTATAATATTGCCTGTGTGGAAAAAAGGGTTGCAGATCACGCTG
>DAOSYC010000030.1:0-17061 GCA_035380905.1 Spirochaetota bacterium
AGGTTGATAGGCTGGAGGTGTAAGCGCAGCAATGTGTTCAGCCAACCAGTACTAATCGGTCGTGAGGCTTGACCATATTATAAAAACCCCGAACCATTTATGGTTCGGGGTTTTTTGGTTTATATTTCCTGAAAGAATAATGCTGAAAACTTACGTGATCATAGTATCATTGTTTTACACAGCAAGAATATAATAATTAGTATTATAATTTACTTCATCATAATAATTATGTATTAAATTATCAATTGACGTATAGGTTTGATGATTGTATTGTGTTACGGCTTATTTGTATGTTGTAGAGTATTATGCAATTATACAGTTGTAATTAAAAAGTACACAATACCGGGTGAAATTATTTTTTAGGAGAGATGCTATGATTGAAAAAAGAATTGAAGATGATATTCTCATCGTAACATTAAAACATGGTAAGGATAATTCAATAACTGATGAATTTTATCATGAAATGAAGGGTATTATAAAGGAGTTGAATGAGAATCCTTCACCAAAGGGATTAATTCTTACAGGGGAGGGTCGTTTCTTCTCCTCAGGATTCAATCTTAAAATGTTTCTTGATTTCAAGGACACAAAAGAAGTGGCGGATTTCTTTTTAAATCTTGAGGAGCCTACACTTGTAGATCTTTTCGCATGCAAAAAACCAGTTATTGCAGCTCTTAACGGCCATACTGTTGCGAATGGGATGATACTGGCGATGGCATGTGATTACCGTATTGCAGTAAATAATCCCAAAGCAAAATTCGGGATGAGTGAAATTAAAATTGGCCTTCCCCTTGCAGTTGCCCAGGGTGAGATTGTCCGTTTTGGCATGTGTGATGACAAAAAATACCGGGATCTTGTATATTTCGGGAAAATGATGAATGTTGATGAAGCGGTGCAAATGAATATTGTTGATGAAGTGGTTGAGGAAGCAGAGCTTATTAACCGCGCGAAACAGCTTGTAAGCACCTTTATTGATAATCCGGGCAGGGCGTTTACACCAATTAAAGAGCTCTATCGTAAACCCCTGGTTGAAAGAATGAGAAGATACATACAGGAGCAGCCCTGGGAAAAAGGCCTTGAATGCTTTTTCTGGGATGATGTAAGGGGAACACTGAATTTTGTGTATGAATCGATGAACAAGTAAGGATGATACAACTACAATGAACCTTCAAAGGGCGGTATGGAAATATTTCTCAATTCAGAAAAATGAGATACGATTTACCGTGCCGCTCTTTTTGTTGTATCTGCTTTCAGGTTCATTTTATGCCTTTGGTCAGATTTATACCGAAACAATTTTTTTAAAAGCCTATGGCGCACAGGGGCTGTCACGGTTTTTTGTCTATAACGGTATTGCAATAATCATTGCCGGTATACTGTATAATTATCTCCTTCTGAAAATATCATTGAGGAAGGGGTATTATTTCCTTGTTATACTATTCTCCTCACTTATCGCTGCTTCCTCATTATTGATGGACGGGATGTATGCCTGGCTCCCTCTTTACCTTTTTCTTGGAAATTATATATTTACTTTTTTTCTGGACATTCATTTTTTTAATTTTTCATTTCAATACCTGTCGCTTCGAAGTTCCAAAAGGGTCCTTCCATTCCTTATGGGAGGCGGTAAACTTGGCGGAATAATCGCCAGTTTTCTTGTATTCACAATATTTTCTGAGACAATAATTACATACGGAATTGTACTGTGGTTGGTCAATGGTATAATTATTGTTATTCCTCTTATAATTTTGTCGATTTTACCCGACACATGGGACAAAAAAGCTGATGTAACAGCTAATCCGCTTCTACCTGATACCCGTTTCATTGAACGGGTTATTGCCCGCATTAAAACAACATACTCAATACCAATCTTTTTGTATTCGGTTCTTGCAATTTTTATTATGGCTGTTGTCAACCTGATTGCTGAATATTATTTTGCTAAAATTTTTAATGCCGCGTTTACCACAAAAGAGGAACTCGCTCGATTTCTGGGGATGTATACCTTCGGTGCGGATTTTCTGACGCTCATCGTGCAAATCTTTATCGTGTCCCGTATTATCAGGTCAATCGGGGTCAAGGCCTCAAATATGATATATCCGGTTTCATACTTCTCATTCGCGGCGTTTATGGTCTGGAACCCCGGCCTGCTCGCTGGAGTGTTTCTTCGATTTTTCCGGAAGAACCTGAGTGTGATTTTCAGACACCCGGTTTTTAATGTAATAATGGCAGCTGCCCCGAGAGACCGCCTTGCAGATGTGAAGTCATTTATATCGGCCATTGTATTGCCAATCGGGATGATTACCGGGGGCGGGGTGATACTGCTCCTCTATAAAAAATTAAGTCCCGGCGCCGGCTATAGTGTTGCTCTCGGCATTGGTGTTCTCTATATCATACTGACGGTGCTTCAAAACCGGGCATATGTGAGGTCCCTGAGGCAGCAGCTGTCACTTGATTACCGTGATGAGGGCGATAGCACTCTTACGGAGGAGGATTATTCAGAATTATATAAAGAAAAAAGGCAGATAGAAAACAGTATTCCTGTATATGAAGCTTTTTTTATGGAGAAACCGATGCCGCATCTCCTTTTTGCGCTGTATCCCTCATTTAACATATTACAACAGCAAACAAAAGAGCGGATGCTTTTATACGCAAAAAACTCATCATTTAACTATACCGATGATATTTGTGCATCCGCGTTGCGTGATAATGAACCGGTAATTCGCGCAATGGCATTATGGATGATAAAAGATATGCCGTATGAAAAAAGGTCAACGCTGCTTGGGAACAGACCGGAAAAGCTGCTCCGTTCTGAAGAGTATGCCAGGGAGTTTCTGCTGGAAGGGGGTAAGGCAGCAGCTGTTTCAGGTGAGGCGGATATTGAGTCCGGTTCATTCGCGGTAAACCTTCTTGCAGCCAGTGAAGATAAAAAGTCACGGGCTGTCGTATTGTCCCGACTGTATGAGTTGGCAAATGAAGTTCTTTTTGATGGTATTGATCCCGTCGAATTTCTAATGTACGCCAGTGTACTTGAACCTGACCTGTATCGTGATCTTCTTGTACGTGTTGCTGTGAAAACGGGAGATGCCCGCTGCCTGAAAGCGCTCATACCTGTCTCCGGGCCGCTGACTACCCGCCAGGTCAGGCAGCTTATCTATGTGTTCAGCGGTTGCCGTCTTTCATATCTGAAAAGTATTATCTTGCTCTCAGGAAATGTGTCAGAACTTGATAAAGCGATGGTGCTGAATCTGCGAAGATATATTGAAGCTGATGAGATGGCGTCCTTTTTCTCATACGATGAAAAGGTTGCGGACATTCTGCAGGGTAGAATGTTTCGTTACTACAGCTTTTTCAGGAAAGCAAATTACCTGAACTATTTCATAAGCCTCAATATCAGGCCAAAAAAAATTCTTTTAAAATTTATTGCCGGAGAAATTTCAAGAATACATGAAATCCGTTCTGCATGGTGGTTTGTCAATGATGGGAATCCTGTTCAGGATCCGTCCCGGGACTATGTACGGTTTATTAATGCAGTCTTGCGAAATGAAATTGAACTCCGTAAGCATCTCATCTTAAAGGCTGTGGGAATTATTTCCGGAGTGGCCCTTGATGACGTATACGAGTCAAATCTGTTTCTGAAAGACAAAGATGTGTCCAGTTATATTATGGAATATATTGAGTCTTCAGGAAGGTACCCGAAAAAATCGCTCTTTATTTTTGAAAGTGATGTCTTCGATTTTGAAAAAAATGAATGTACTGCAACAATGACCGGAGATAAGGTGCGGGAGTCCCTTCAGCGGTCATCAGTTTTTGTTCCTGAACTGAAGGAGCTCCTGGAATATTCATCAGCATTGTTTTTCCAGGATGATAAAAACATTGTTGATAAAAAGAAAAAGTCGGGTAAAGCTTCAGTGGAGGATGACATGAACTCATTGCTGAGAAAATTAATTATTTTAAAAGAAAATCAGCTTTTTTGTGACATTGATCTGGGCGATCTCATTCATCTCGCGAAAGTTACAAAGGAAATTGAAATGCCAGCCCACAGGCTTTTCATAAAGGAGCTCGAAAACGGGGATGAGTTTTTTATTATTGTTGAAGGCGAAGTTGAAGTGTTTACCGGTAAACGCGTGATAGAACGTCTCACGGAAGGAAGCTGTATTGGAGAACTTTCAATAATCGATAAAGAGCCGAGAAGCGCAAGTGTCCGGACGAGTAAAAAAACGAAGCTTCTGTCACTGAACCGTAAGGATTTTCTCTTGACCCTCAAGGATAATCCGACGATAGCAATTAATGTAATGCAGGTTGTAGCACAGAGGCTGCGTAAAATGCTTGCGTGAATATGCAATACTTATGATGTCTTCACCGTTTTTGTGTAATTCAACAAAAGAGTCGGAATATGCCGGTTTCCGTAAGAATACTACATTCTACATATAAAATAAATAGTATATTTTTCCCTGCTGCTGTGGCATGTATCCTCTTTGTTGTGACTGTTATAACTCCTGTACCGGGTCAGCAGGCAGCAAAACAGGTGAAGGATCAACGAGAGATGCAGGGTGCGGATGATCTGCAAAGAAACCGTAATTCCACGTTAAAGACAACAGATGAACTGCTCAGAGAGTTGATTCGTCGTAAATATGAGCGGGAACGGGGGCTTCTTGGTGTTCAGACTCCTGATGAGCTGCTGAAATATCTTGTCCGTAAAGAATGGTATCGTTACAAGAAAGACCAGGTCACCGGGAAGACAGGAAAGGAAAGCCTTGAAACTCTCCACCAGGGGGATGCGGACCTTACGGGTATTAAAAAAAGCGCAAGCGAGGATATGCATAATATTGTGGTGCTCCTCGGAGAAATTCCTGTTAGCAGTCAGGAACCGGTATATGCTCCGGTGTTTATTGCAGACCGCCAGAAAATATTCGGTTCAAATACTGATTTCTCCTTTACCTGGGTTGGTTATAAGGCCACAATGAAACTGACTCAGAAGAAATTCCCCTGGAAGAACACTTCTCTCAACGAAACTTTTATCGGCTCATTTCTGTATGCAAGCGGTACCAATATCGGTTTTGTCAGCGGTAACCTCCAGGAGGAGGTACGTTTTTATACCAACTATGTATCCGAACTTGTGACCCTTACATGGCACCTTCCCTACCGTTTCAGTACCGCGTTTACCCTTGATTCTCGGCAGTATTTTTTTGTTGAACGGGATGTTCCCGAGGATTTTGTTATGCCGAAAAATCATGTAAATTTATTTCCAAGAATTGATTTCGGATATGACAGGCAGACAGAAAAGGGTATTGATCAAATTACCGAAGGGCTGCGGGTTTCAAGCTGGATAGGGTATGGAGTCAGGAACCGCTGGGAGCAGTGGGGGCTTCCTCCGGAGTATGAGGCAGGTGAAGAAGCGCGTCATTTTACTATTTATTCTTTTACGCTGACATACGGCATGCTTTTCCGGCGGTCCCATAATATCGTGTTTCGAGGCCGGTATAAAGGCGGCATTAACAATGATTTTCTTACACGGCCCCGTTTCGGCGGTTCAATTGATAATGCGAAACTTGATGTGGTCCATGGTTTTACTGTTGACTCCTTCCGGGTAAATAATTTTAGCCTTCTGAACATGCGGTATGGATTTGACCTTTTTTCACGGCTGCGGCTGAACTTTTTTCTGGATTATGCGCGAATTTTTTCCCCGGAAAGAAAGGACGTACTGGGTTCTGCCTACGGGATACGGATAATATCTTTCGGAGGTCTTCCGATCTGGCTGACACATTCAATTGGACGGGCGGTATATCCGGAGAACCAGCCATGGGAGCAGGTTATAATGGTGATGACCGCTGCGGGGTGGTAAAAAAAGCTTGACGCAATGCGGAATGGAATTGTACATTCTCAGGTTATACAGTTGGTTAAATCTTGCAATAAATATCAGGAAAGGTGTCAATGAAGGTTTTTGAAGGGAAAATTGATGCGACAGGTCTGAAGGTCGGGATTATTGTGTCGCGCTTTAACGAGTTTATTACGAACAAGCTCCTTGGTGGAGCTGTTGATTGTCTGAGAAGAAATAACGCGCAGGATGATGATATACATGTGTACTGGGTTCCGGGATCATTTGAGATACCTGCAATGGCGAAACGGATGGCGGAGTCAAAAGAATACGATGCGGTTATCTGTCTCGGTGCTGTTATCCGGGGAGCAACACCGCATTTTGATTATGTTTCCGCAGAGGTGACGAAAGGTGTCGCGCAGGTGGGAATGAGCAATGCCATTCCGGTAATTTTTGGTGTACTTACCACTGACACCATTGAACAGGCCATTGAGCGGGCTGGAACAAAGTCGGGCAACAAGGGATTTGACGCGGCCATGTCGGCGATAGAAATGGCAAATCTTTTCCGGCAGATCAGTTAATGGGACACAGGAGAAAAGCGCGGGAGTATGTTCTCCAGGCGCTGTATATGTACGAAGTCGCGAAGAATGATGTCGATGAGCTTGCAACACTCCATTGGGTTGAGAGGGAAATTCCTGAAGAAATCAGGAGTTTTGCTGTTGATCTGATTGAAACTACAATAAAGAATCTTGATACGGTTGATGACCTGATCCGTAAGTATTCTAAGAACTGGAGCTTTGAACGTCTTACGCTGGTTGATAAAGCGATTCTCCGGCTTTCGATTTGTGCTCTGTTATATTTCCCTGATATACCTGTGGTGGTAACAATAAATGAGGGAATTGAGCTTGGAAAAATATACGGTGGTGAGAATTCCGGACAGTTTATTAACGGAATACTTGATTCCATAAAGAACTCCGAAGTCAACAGGAAGGAAATGGATACCAGTGGCACCGAAGAACAAAAATAGGTTCTCAATTTCGGATGAGGATGATATAATTCTGGAGGAAGACCAGTTTGATGATTCCGATGAACTCCGGAGAAACAGGATTGTCGGCATTGAACCGGAAGATGAAGGTCGTCCCGGTATCCGGACACTTGCAAATAAAAAGGTGCCGGTCTTTATTGCGACGGGACTGGCTTTTCTTGCTATTGTAGGTGTCATTGCGGTAACGAAGTATCTGGACAGGCCCCGTTCTTTTTCCCCCACCGGTCGTGATGAACAGATTATTATCGGTTCAGACAGACGTGCACTCCCCGACAGCATCTCGGAAAATATCCATCTTCTCCGGGGAAAGGAAAGTTATAACCGAGGATATTATACTGACGCCATCGCCGAATTCAAGGAAGTCGTTGAATCTGATGCGACTGATGCTGATAAATCAACCGCATTGACATATATCGGTATTATTCATGATGAACAGGGGAAATATGACAGGGCGGTGGAATACTATACCCGCGCATTGCGGTATAATGACAGGAACCCTGTTACCTACCGGAACATGGCCCTTTCCTATCGTCACATGAACAGATATGATAAGGCGGAGGAATCCATTGAAAAGGCGCTGCGGATTGACCCCCGGAATGTTGATAATCGTATTCTTTCCGGAAATCTCATGTTCGATCAGAAAAAATACCGTCTTGCGAAAGCTGAATACCAGGAGGCGCTGAAGGTCCAGCCCGAGAATCCCTCGGCACTGTATAATCTTTCCATGGCACTGGGGAAAGAGGGGGATACCGTTTCGTCAATGGAATATCTGAAACGCGCGGCGGAAGCTGACGGGATCGGAAAGGTGGCACATCGGGCAAACTCAAAACTCGGGGTCATGTTTACACAAATGGGTGATTATGATATTGCAGAGAAATATCTGAAACGCGCCATAGCAGTGAATCCGAAGGACCCCGTTGACCGGTATAATCTGGGTATTGTAAACCTGAAGCAGAATGAAAAGGAAAAGGCCCTCCAGCAGTTTATCAAGGCTGAAGAACTGGGCAAAGAAGACTCAAAAATAATGGAGAACCTCGGCGAGGCATACCTTTCGCTGAAGGAGTATGACAAAAGCCTCAATGCATATAATAAGCTTCTCGATGTAAACCGGCGTGACGTGAGGGTCCTGTCCCGTATTGCGGAGATTTTTTATGAGAAGGGAGACCTTGACAGTGCGCATCAGTACTACAAAAAAATTACCGAAGCGCAGCCCGGTTCAGAGCATGCCAGAATTGCCTATGTGAATATCGGTACCATAATGGACGATGCACAGCGTTATGGGGATGCGGTCAATGCATATGAAAAGGCCCTCGCGATAAGTCCAAAAGACGATATGGTGCTGTATAATCTCGGGATTACGTACCGAAAATCAGGAAAACCGGAAAAGGCAATTGAAGTGTGGAAGAAGGCGGTTGAACTGAATCCACGGGAGCCAAAACCGCTCATGGCGATTGCTGATTATTATTACCGGAACAATTATCTTGATATGGCCTCCGATGAATACCAGAAAATTCTCCGGCGCTGGCCTGATCTGCAGGAGGCGCATTTTAACCTTGGCGCTATTTATTATAAACGGAACCTCGTTGATTATGCGATTGGTGAGTATAAAAAAGTCATTGAGCTGAACGAAAGAAACGAATTCGGGCGGAAGGCCATGGTGAACCTTGGACTTCTTTCCACAAAGAAAGGTCCTGAAACGGAGGAGTCTCTCCGTACTGCCCTGGGATATGTCCAGAAGGCTATTATGCAGAAGCCGAATGACGCAGACGCGCTTTTTGCCCTTGGGGTCATCTATTACCGCAAGGAGATGATGGAACAGGCAATTGATACGTTTTATCAGGTGGTGCGGGCCACGCGTGACGTGAAACGGATTGCCGATGCCTACAATAATATCGGCATGGCATATTATAAAAAGAAGGATTACAAGCGCGCCCTTCGCGCATTTACCCGCGGTGTGGAGGAGGACCCCGGCAACGAGGAAATCCGCATTAACCGAAGCACCGCGATGCAGGCATACGAGGCGGAGCTGGATAACCGATAGCATGACCCACCTTACCCCAATAGGACGAGAAGATCTGCAGCGTCAGGAAGACAGGCTCCTTTCACCCCTCGGTGCGCGTTCATCCGGTACAAGGGGGCGCAAATATCCCGAGCCCCCCCATGAGTACCGCACAGAGTTTCAGCGCGACAGGGAACGGATTATCCATTCACGGGCATTCCGGCGTCTTGAATATAAAACACAGGTTTTTGTGAACCATGAAGGGGACCATTACCGCACAAGACTGACACACAGTATCGAAGTGGCGCAGATCGCGCGGTCTATCGCAAGGGCCCTTCGTCTGAATGAAGACCTCGCGGAAAGTATCGCCCTTGCCCATGATCTGGGGCACACTCCCTTCGGTCATACCGGGGAACATGTGCTGAATGAACTGTTGAACGGACGGGGCGGATTTGAGCATAACCGTCAGAGCCTGCGGGTTGTTGAGCTGCTCGAAAAGCGGTATAATGGTTTTCCGGGCCTTAACCTCACATGGGAGACAAGGGAGGGGATCATTAAACACTCCACCTATTATGATCACCCTGAAGTATCGGTGTACGCTCCTGAAGAACAGCCTTCCCTTGAGGCGCAGATCATTGATTTTGCCGATGAAATCGCGTATAATAATCATGACCTTGATGACGGCATTGCCTCCCGTATACTCGATTTGGAAGAGGTGATGTCCCTGAAAATCTGGAGGATGGCGTGCAGCCGGGCCGGTATCGGTGATGAACTGCAGCGGGACAGGAAGCTTATGGTGAGTACGGTGATCCGTACCATGATTAATCTTCTGGCTACGGATTTTATCGACACCCTGAGAAAAAACGCGGAAAGGCTTGCAATTGATAGTTATGATATGGTGCGGCGCTGCAGTGAGAAACCGGTTGGATTCAGTCCGGAAGTTGAAGAGGCCAACAGGGAGCTGAAGCTGTTCCTGAAAAAAAACCTGTACCGTAATTACAGAGTTGTGCGGATGGGTATTAAGGCTGAAAAGGTGATTCGTGATCTCTTTAATCTGTACATGGACCATCCCAACGCGCTTCCGAAGGAGTATTTTGAACGTGCGGAAACTGACGGCATTGAGAGAACAATTGCCGATTACATTGCGGGGATGACCGACAGATACGCTCTTGAAGAACACCAGAAACTGACTGATCCGATGATACGGGTATGACTATGGATAATGAATTTGTTGAACTCCCTGAATATATAAAGAAGCTCATTGAGGCGGGAGAGGCCATTGATGAAATCCGTATTGATGAGGAAGGGGAATGGTTTCACAATGGGGTGAAATTTGAGAACCAGCGGATAATTAATTTTTTTAACAGGTCAATTTGTAAAACTGCCGACGGCGGTTATGCGCTTCATTATGATAATTTTACCTATCCCCTTGTTGTGGAAGATGCCCCGTTTTTTGTGACAGGAGTACGCTTTGACGGATTTGGCGATTTTGAAAATGTGTATATTACCCTGAAGTCCGGGATTGAAGAAAAGCTCGATATTGACTCTCTCTATTTCCGTTCAAACAACTGTCTTTACTGCCGCGTACAGGGAGGCACAATGAAGGCAAAATTTCTTCGTTCACCGTCATTTCACATACTTGAACGCCTTGAGGAAACTGACGATACGTATTACCTTACCCTGTGCGGCAGAAAAATTGTGCTCATGGAAAAAGTTGAGTAACCCTCTTCTCAGGACACTGCATGTAATAGATCCCTGCCGTATAATTCAGAATTGTCCTCCCTGAATGCCGCGATGTCTTCAATGGTGAGAACTGTCATGCCGTGGCGCAGTGCGAAGGCTGTTATTTCAGGGAGCCGTGCCATTGTGCCGTCGGGATTGGTAAGTTCACACAATACTCCCGCGGGGGAGAACCCTGCAAGTTTCATTAAATCCACAGTTCCTTCGGTATGCCCTCTTCGTTCAAGTACTCCGCCGGGGCGCGCCCGCAGGGGAAATACGTGGCCCGGGCGGCTCAGGTGTTCCGGCCTGCAGGTTTCTGATACTGCGGTTTGTATTGTGGTCACGCGGTCTGCGGCGGAGACCCCTGTGGTAACCCCGTCACGTGCTTCGATAGACACCGAGAATGCGGTCTGGTTTTTACTTGTGTTGTGTGATACCATCGGCGGAAGGTCAAGGGCGCGCATCTTTTCGTCGGTGAGGCAGAGGCATACAATGCCGCTGCATTCCCGGATAAGCATTGCCATCTGGGGGATGGTTATGGTTTCCGCGGGAAAGATCAGGTCACCTTCATTCTCGCGGTCTTCATCGTCAACAAGAAGGACGCCTTTCCCTTTTCTGAGGTCATCAAGGGCACGGGTGATACGGCTGCGGGGTGTTCCAAATTGTGAAAGTAGTGATTGTTTCATCATGTATCTCCTTTTACATTTTTTCAGGAAATATGATGAGAGATGAGGCATACCTGCAGGCACAACGAAGCGTTGGTACGCAGGAAATAACGGGCCGGTAATGTCCGTGACCCGGTTTATTCTCTCCCATCCGGACTGTAACCGTCGGCTCCGGATTCACACCGGATCTGCTGTCCCTGTTTTCTGCACAGGCGCTCGCGGGCTGTTTCACATGAAAGGAAAATCACCGCCGGTGGGGAATTGCACCCCGCCCTGAGAAGCTGCTGCAAGTGTGACAAAAGGGTGTGTTTTGTCAATAGTTCTTTTTTTGTTTCGGGTTGATAAAAGGTTTTCCGCGAAGGTTATGTGCTGTGATGTTTCCTGAACTGGCGGGGGGATATTCCGGTGTGTTTTGAAAATACTGTGCAGAATGTGGTATTGGAGTTGAATCCCACTGCGACACCGATTGACAGGATTGACCTGTCCGGTTCATCAATGAGGAGTTTTTTCGCTTCTTCTATGCGGTACTCATTGATGAATGTTTTAAAATTTTTATTGAGCTTTTCATTCAGGATTTCAGATAGCTGATGGGTGCTTATGCCAAGCTCCTGTGCGAGGTCCCGGAGCGACAGTTCCTCATCCGCAAATGCTTTTTCGTCCTCCATGATTTCATTCAGGCGCGTGGTTATCTGCTGTACGTTGAGGCCGCGTATCCTTGATTTTTCGTAATGCGCCTTTCGTGTTTCACTCTGAAGCAGGCGAAGGTAGTCGGGGTTCCGTTTGGTCACAAGATATACCATGATCGTTGCAATGTTTGCCATGAGTACGGCGATTTTTATCAGCCCGAATGAAAAAAAAGCCCCCGCTATCAATATACTATTGGAGGTCACAATCGATAATGCGAAGAGGTACCCCATACGTGCAGCTTTCGTGAATTTCAGGGAATAGTTTTTTCTCCAAACCAATGACATTGTTGCAAGATGGGGGGACATGAAGAGTACCAGATACACATTGGGAAGGTACAGCATGGTGTATACGCATTTATAATACAGGGGAAGACGTGAAAACCTTTCAGTCATTACGGGGAGCCCGGGGTACATTCCATCGGGGCCGGGAATGTCGATCAGCAGGGGAGGGAGAAGTAACAGCAATGCCGAGATACATGCCGGAAGAAAAAGGAGGAGGTGCCGCGGCTTCAGATGAAAGACACTTGAAAGTATCCATTTATACCGCAGTACCATCACCGGGGGAACAAGAAACGCAAAAGGAATAGAGGATGTAATGAGATAATATATACCGTTCCAGGAATCAAAAATCCCCGTCGCGTAGAGGGATATCTGAATCATCCATATACCCATACCAAAAAAGGAAAGTGAAAAAAGATAATCCACAAATCCTTTTCTCACCTGCACCAGTTGCCCAATGGAGATAATCACAGCGAAGAGGGGTCCGAAAAAAATAAGAAAATGAAGAATCGTTACGCCCATGTGTCAATCCCCCGGGTTGCCTGCCAATAGTATTCGTCACTATACCGCAGCATGATTTCCATTTCATTGGTCTTTAAATTGTACTGTGTCAATCAATACAGTAAAAATTATATCTGTCAATTGAATTACCATGCATGTAAGGGGGGTGTGGACTTTCAAGTGTATACTTTTTAAAAAATCAGTTTTTAGCATTGTATACACCGGAAAGACAGAAAAATGAGGCTGTGATATATATATAATGAATTATTACATTCATCTGCGTTTTAAATGTACTTTTTATACATTGCAGATTTTACTACAATTGTATCGGGGGATGAATACAATGAGCAATACTGGAAACATTGATTTTGAAAAGGAATTTGAAGAATTCCTGAAAAAGGACAGTCATCTTGGACGTATGGTGAGAAAACGCGCCGAAAAGTATGGCGACAAAAAAGTGGCAGTCCGGCACAAGGCTTACGGCACATGGGAGGAGTTCACATGGAAACAGTTCGGTGATCTTATCGATAATTGCGCGAAAGGTCTGCTTGAATTCGGTGTGAAGGAAAATGAATTTGTGGCTATGTTTTCAAATAACCGTGTTGAGTGGGCGGTGGTTGATTATGCGAGTTTTACAATTCGTGCCTGCTCTGTGCCGGTATATGCCACAAATTCAGCAAAGGAGCTGGAATACATTGTAAATGACGCGAACATCCGTATACTTTTTGTGGAAACACAGGAACACTATGACAAGGCGATGAGCATATTCAGGAAAACCGCGAAAACAGTTGAAAAGATTATTGTGTTTGACCGGAGAATTAATATTGAGAAGAGCGAGAATGTGATGCTTTTCGATGATTTTCTTGAATTAGGCAGAAAATCGGGCAGGGACAAGGAGCTTGAAGAACGGCTCTCGAAAGTTGATTCAGAGGATTTATCCACTCTCATTTATACTTCCGGTACAACCGGGCAGCCGAAAGGGGTAATGCTGACGCACAAAAACTGGCTTGCGATGCTGTTTGCAACAGGGTATTATATTCCAATCATTGAAAGCGATGTAAACCTTGCGTTTTTACCGCTTTGCCATGTCTTTGAAAGGGCATGGAGTTATTTTATTTTATGCTGTAACGGCAGAGTGGATTATTGCCATGATACGAAAGCAATACTGGATTTTCTTCAGGAATCGAAACCGCATTATATGTGCAGTGTTCCGCGGATGTGGGAAAAGGTATATGCCACCATCCAGGAGGGGCTGAACGATGCTCCCCCTGTGAAGAAGAAACTTTTTAACTGGGCAATTGAAACCGGCGGAAAATACCAGAATTTAGTCAAAGAAGATAAATCAGTTCCTCTGGGGCTGAAGATTAAGCACGGGATTGCTGTGGCCCTTGTGCTGAAAAAGATAAGAAACATATTCGGCGGTCGGAACAAAGTGTATAACTGCGGCGGATCGGCCTTCTCCGGTGAAATCTCTGAATTCTTCTTTAAAGCGGGTGTGCTCCTGCTGCAGGGATATGGAATGACTGAGTGCTTTGTAATCTGTGTATCCAACCCGAAAAGAAACAAGTTTGGAACATGCGGCCCTGTGGTTCCCCTCATGGAGGTCAGAATTACTGATGAAGGTGAGATCCAGGCTAAAAGCCCCAGCATGACACAGGGATACTGGAACAAACCGGAGCTTACAAAGGAACTTTTTTCAA
This sequence comes from Spirochaetota bacterium, assembly GCA_035380905.1. Taxonomy (GTDB): domain Bacteria; phylum Spirochaetota; class UBA4802; order UBA4802; family JAGODF01; genus JAKQCH01. The sequence continues at coordinate 14,404 of DAOSYC010000030.1, forward strand.
AAGACGGGTGGGTCAGGACAGGTGACGTCGGAAATTTTGATGAGGAAGGTTTTCTGACAATCACAGACAGAATAAAGGACCTGATGAAGACATCAGGCGGTAAATATATCGCCCCGCAGCAGATTGAAACGCTTCTCAAGGAGGACCTCTATTTTGAACAGGTTGCGACTATCGGTGATGGGCGTAAATATGTTTCGGCGCTGATCGTCCCCTCATTTGAGCAGCTTGAGTCATACGCGAAGAAAAATGGTATTGCGTATTCTTCCCGTAAGGAGCTTATCGGCAAACCTGAAATCATTAAATTTTACAGGGACAGGATTGATCATCAGACCAGAGACCTGGGGCAGGTTGAAAAGGTGAAAAAGTTTACGCTTCTTGCTGACGAGTTTACACAGGAAAATGGTGAAATTACACCGACCCAGAAAATAAGACGGAAAAATATTTCAGAGCGGTACAGAGATGTGATTGAAGCGATGTATCAGGAATAGAGTATATTTCTGAGTGCATGTAAAGGATCACAGAATCCCCGGTGGACCGTTCTGGTTTTCCGGGGATTTTTTATTTGGTTTGAACTGATCCTATGAGAATTTGCTGACCGGATGGTTTTCCCCGGTTATAATTGACGTATTTCGCTGTATTCAACGTTTCCTGTAAGGGTTGATATAATTTTCTCACTGTGTTCGGGAGTAAATCGTATACACACGCCGCAGTCAGAGCTGATGCTTTTAGGCACCGGAATAAGCTTAAAGGGAATGTTTGCTTTTTTCAAAATTTTTTCTGACCGCAGTGCGTGGCTGACCGATTGAAACAGCATCACATAATATATTTCATCAGCTGTCATGGCATTACAATTCTTCCCGCACGGGACATTGTGCCGGCAATGTCGTACATGTTGGATATAATGCCAACGGCAATATCATCTTTGATATTGAAAAAATTTGCGCAGGTGCCGCACACCAGTATTTCAACATCCTGTGCTTCAAGCTTTTTCAAATCGTCAAGGACATCGGAATCTTTCACCGCAAGTTTTACACCGGTATTATAAAATATCACCGTATCCGGAAGATAGTCAAGATCAAAAATCGTGTGGATAAATGCCTTCATAAGCACTTCCCCAAGTTCATCGTCACCTTTCCCCATGGTATTCGCCGCTATGACAAATACATTAGGGCCGACGGGTGTGGGGGCATTGCCTGATTCTTCTGCTGCAGTATCTGATGGTGACGCGGTGCCTGTTTTTGAAAGTGTAAGACGGAAGGTGCCGTCAGATGCCGGTTCAACTGTTATTGAACACCCGGATTTTTCAGCGAGGCGGCTGACATTTTCTTTCGCGGTTTCGTTATCGACAATAACAATGACTGAATCATTTTTTTCAAGGGCCTTTTTGGTTAATACCACTGGCTGCGGACAGGCCAGTCCCTTTGCATCAATTGTTGTTCCCATAATTACACTCCATAATAACTATAATATTTATTTGACGGATGCAATTTTGTCAATTGCTTTCACGGCATAGTCAATCTCCTGTTCTGTGGTGAAAAAGCCGAAACTGAACCGCACTGTTCCTGTGGGGAACGTGCCGATTGTGGTGTGTGCCGACGGGGCGCAGTGAAGCCCGGGGCGGGACATGATTCCAAAGCCGTCGTCAAGTTTCTCTGATACTTCTGACGGCATACGCTCCCCGATGTTGAACGAGACAACTGAAGTCCTGGAATCCGCGTCGGCAGGGCCGTACACCTTCACTGAAGGTATGTTCCGGATACCTTCAAGAAACCGTTTTGTAAGGCGGGTTTCCCGGGAGCGGATGTTATCAATTCCTTCCTTCATGATGAATTCGATTCCTGCACCAAGGCCCGCAAGGCCGGGAGTGTTTGGAGTGCCTGATTCATATTTATCAGGCAAAAAATCCGGCTGTACCTCGAACTCTGATTTACTGCCTGTGCCGCCCATCATCAGGGGGCGTATTGTATTCTCCAGCCTCTTCCGGATATAAAGGCCGCCGGTTCCCTGGGGCCCGAAAAGCGACTTGTGGCCGGTGAAGGCAAGGAGGCTGATATTCATTTCCGCGACATCAATGGGAAGCGCGCCGGCTGACTGCGCCGCATCCACGAAGAACGGCACACCATGCTCCCCGGCGATACGGCCGATTTCACGGACCGGCATGATGGTGCCGGTCACATTTGACGCGTGGGTCATGACAATCAGGGATGTGTCCGGACGCAGCGATTTTTGTATTAATTGGGGGTCGATATCGCCCTGAGAAGAGCAGGGTACTGTGGTAACTTCAATGCCCTGTGTTTCAAGATACCGGAGGGGCCGCATGACGGAATTGTGCTCCATGGATGTAGTGACTACATGGTTCCCCTTGCGAAGAAGCCCCAGCAGCGCGAGGTTCAGCGCCTCTGTGGCGTTTTTTGTGAACACAATCTGAAACGGGTCATCGACATTGAACAGCTCCGCGGCGAGGTCCCGTGTATCAAGTACTATCCGGCCGGCATCAACGGAGAGACGGTGCCCGGACCTTCCGGGGTTCCCGCCGACAATGTCATTGTACCGGTTCATTGCGGCTGTCGTTTCCGGGGGTTTCGGCCAGGATGTCGCGGCATTATCAAAATAAATATAATCCATTCGAGTTCACTCATTACCTGTTGGTTGCCGGAG
>DAOSYC010000030.1:17161-26237 GCA_035380905.1 Spirochaetota bacterium
ATCATGCTTTTCCATTCTTCACGGGCTTCCGTTTCTTCAGGCACCTGGGGCAGGTCCATGACATACAATGGCTTGATATGGGACATCAGTTCAAACATCTTCTTTTTCCCGTCACAGGTTGTTTCGGCAATAACAACATCGGCCAATCCATAAAACGGGCATGTGCCGTTGATGACAAACCCGTAGCTGGATTTGATCAACGGGCAGAGGTTTGCGGGCAAATGCTCCTCTGCGGACTCAATTGGGTCATTTGAAAATGCGCAGAGCACCGCAGGGACCACATCCATTGCGTGAATCACCTCCATTGGGGCATAGCCGCAATAAAGACCGGCAACTGCAGCTCCCTGGTCCCGTTTTGACCGCACATAACCGAGGACACGCTTTGCCGGGGGCTGGTTTACATACTCATCGTCAAAGAGCGGTTCAGGTGTATATTTCATATTCATAGTGTGTATCCTTTTCTTATTCAATAATAAATATAAATGACTATTTCCATGGTTGTTGATTCCAATCCATAATTAATATGCAACAGCTGCGGGTTACATCAGTTCGGGATTCCTGCTTTCATTTGATGGAGGGCGCATCCCAATGCGCCAATGGTTTGAGGATTTTCCGGTACAAAAAGAGTTGTACCTATTTCCTTTTCGATTAGCTTACGGACGCATGCATTGTTGGCCACGCCCCCCACAAAGACAACATTGTCCCGTATGGAAACCCTCTTCAGCATTGATACCGAACGTTTCACAATGGCATTGTGTATTCCGAGGCTTACCTCGTCCCTGAGGGCCCCCCTGCCGATCAGTGATATTACTTCTGACTCAGCAAAGACCGTACACATACTGTTGATCTTTTCTGCGTGTTCTGCTCCTGAGGCGGCAGAAATGAATTCCTCCATAGTGAACTCAAGAGCGTTTGACATGATTTCCAGAAATTTTCCGGTACCGGCGGCGCATTTATCATTCATTTCAAATTTTGATATTTTCCCGTCATTATCAACAGCTATTGCCTTAGTATCCTGCCCACCGATGTCCAGTATGGTTTTACAGTCAGGGACCATGTGATATGCCCCAAGGGTGAATGCTTTTATTTCGCTGATGACATCACATTCAAAATGTCGGCTGAATAAATGCCGCCCGTACCCTGTTGAAGTGATGCTGTCGTAGGCAACACCAGTCAGCATCTCCCGGCATATCTCGATGGTGTTATATGAATTAGGACGTACTTCACTGGTAACAATTTCGTTTTCCTTAATTGTTACCAGTTTTATAGTACGTGACCCTATATCGATACCGGCTGAAATCATCAGCCTTTAATCCTTTCGATAAATGCTTCCAGGCGTGTCTGTATCTGCCCCTGGTCTTCCGAACTGTAGTCGGTTGAAATGCGGAGAACGGGAATTCCGGCTTTTTCAAGCTCAGACTCCACAATGCCCCCTTCGACCTGGTACGGCTGGCAGAACTGCAGGTTGTAGTCCACAACACCTTCCGCGTTGTACTCTTTGTACATTTCCTTAATTCTTTTCAGCCTGTCGGGGTTTGGCGTAAACACCGCGCAGTGAATTTGAAAATACCTGTCGACAATATTGTTAACCAGATCATCCACGGTTGATCCGTTTTCTCCGGTAAGGATATGGTGCCCGCGCTCTCCGGTACAGAGCTCTTCGCCGACAATGACGGCATTGCTGTTTTCGATAATGTGCGGAACCTTCCAGTTGGGTAGGGCCATGGGGCAGCCGGCAACCAGTATCCGTGCGGAATTTTCAGGAGATACTCCATTCTTTTCCCTGATTCTTTCCTCAAGCTCGTCTGCAATTTTATTGACAGAGTCCGTGAAGCGGACAGGATTATCGTAAAAGAAAACCTGGTTCATAAGAAGCGCGTCAAGGCCGGAAATGGGTGCGGGATTTGCGTTCCGTAATGAATAAATCCGGTTCATTGCTTTGCGCTTGTTATTGACGGTTTCAATGCCCTTCTTTAGGTTTTCAGGGGTAACTTTTTTACCTGTAAGTTTTTCAAGTGTCAGGATAAATTTTTTATATTCTTCCTTCAAAAGCGATTTCCCTGAGTCACTTTTCATTTGCGGGATGTCCATAACATACAGATTGTCCATAATGGTTGACATCTGTTCATAGGATTTCTTTTTACCGTCACAGGTGTTTTCACCCACGACGAGGTCGCTTGCTTCAAGATATGGACAGACTTTGGCAAGTTTAAACCCGAATGCTGATTTAATAAGATCGCAGGTATTGCGCGGAATGAGCTTTTCAGCTTCTTCAAACGCGAATTCAGCGCCGGCGCAAAGACCAACGGAAATGCAGTCAAGGGCGAGAATGATCTCCTCCGGAACAAACACACAGAAAGACCCGATAACCTTTTTCCCCTCTTTCTTCGCGTCAACAAGTTCTTTTATACGGAGCCCGTGAACTTCACTAATTACAAAGTCAAAGTACTCCATCCCTTTGGGACGGTTCTTCTGCGATAAATAGACATCTCCATACATTTGGCTCACTGCGTCAAGGAGCGCGTCGTGTGTAGGGAGATCAAGTCCAAGGTCAGTCCACATCTGCCGATAGTCTTCAGCCATTGTTGTTCCTCCAGTAATATATAATATAAATTGAAAAAATCCATGGTAGGACATTATGTATACAGCGGGGTTGGTGTCAAATGTTTTTGTTTGTGGATAGTAAGTATTCATATAATAAATACATGGGGGTAAAGGTATATGGCAGTTTATTGATTACACGACATTATGATTATCGGATTGTGTGGAGCGGCGTGGGCCGGTACTCTCAATACGTGAGCCTGTTTTGTGTTACAATTAATAAAAAGATCCGTTTTGAGAAGTGTTTAAAAATGATGAAGGTGAACTATATGTATTGACGAAATGTATTTCCGGAAATACTATTACTGAATCATGACTGCAACAGTGATTAGGGGACCGATATTGTGTATGATGTAGTTATAATAGGGACCGGGCCTGCGGGCCTCGGCGCGGCATTTTATCTTATTGAAAATGGCATTCGTTCAATTCTCATGGTGGATAAATCCAGGCTCTGCACAGGGGGGCTGCGTAATGACTGCAAACAGAATTACACGTTCCCGGTAGGCTTCCCGGAGGATATCTGGGACAAGGGCGAAGCGGAGGCTGTGCTGGAAGATGTCGCCCGCCACCTGAAACCACGTTACGAGAAACACGGGAATGTTGAAGTTTTCAGAAAAAGAGCGGATAAGCTGGGAGTATCCATGCTTACTGTGCGGCAGTCCCATGTGGGTACAGATAAATCATCGGAGCTCATCCTTGGTCTACTCTCAACACTGGAGTCACATGGTGTTGAAATAAGGCTGTCGACAGAGATATCGGAAGTTGACTGGGAAAAATCCGCTCTCAGCGTTGCAGGTACTGGCGAAATAGTGCAGTTTAAGAACCTTATTGCGGCTCCAGGAAGGGCCGGATATGAATGGCTGCAGCAGATAATGGACAGTATGGGAGTAGAGTATTCTGATAACGTCGTGGATGTGGGTATCCGCGTTGAAGCGCGTGAGGATAACTATCCCGTGGTACGGGATTATTATGATCCGAAGTTCATTTTTCCGGGGGGCGTCAGGACGTTCTGCACCAATTCCGGAGCGGCGTATGTGGTGCAGGAGAAATATCTGCATTATTATTCTGTAAACGGACATGCCCTTTCCAGGGAAAAGAAACCCAACGGGCTTGCTAATTTTGCGATGCTCAAAACCATTACCCTTACGGATCCTGTTGTGAGCGGTCATCAATTTGCTGATGCCCTCGGGCAGATGGCAATGAGGCTTTCAGGCGGAAAACCGATGATGCAGCGGGTGGGTGATTTCCGCATGGGAAAAAGGTCCAAGGAGGCGACGTTCAATGATGACCTTTATGACTTTGAGCCCACATTGAAAGGCGCCACTCCCGGTGATATCAGCCTGGCTGTTCCCTCGAAAATTCTCCGTGATATTTGGCGTTCCATGAAGATGCTTGATACTATTGTCCCCGGAATTCTACACCCTTCATCAATTCTGTACTATCCTGAGATCAAGACCTATGCCAACAGGCCCCGGTTTATTGACAGACATTTCAGGGTACGGGATAATATTTTTATAGTTGGCGACGGTGCAGGGACCAGCAGAGGTATAACCGCCGCCTGGGCATCGGGAATAAGGGCGGCACGAGGTATAGTAAAAAAATGATCCTGTTTTAACGTCTCATGCTGTGCCGTAAACGTGAGGGTGTGGTAATTGAGTAGATTGCCGCCTGCAGAAAACGGGGGAAACAGTATCCGTATTCACCAAGGAGCATCATCCAGTCATCTTTTTTAATAAACTTTCTGCAATTCGCCGCGCCGCAGCTGCAGATGAAATCCTGGTCCACATTTACAATGAAACAGCCGTAATCAATAGACAGCTCTTCACCGGGATAAATATCTCTCCGGGCAATAATGTTTTCACATTCGTCAAACATTGTGGTGGGATCGCATGAATGATTGATGAAATTTGTGAGGTTGCGAACTGTTTCAGGGTTACGTGTTCCGATAATTTTACCGAAGTCAATATCGTAACTGTACCGTAGAAATTCACTTCGCTCCTCTTCTGTGAAATGATCCAGCTCATCAATGGTTATGATGTGCCAGCCGAGTTTTTCGTCTTCGACCCAGTCCTCCCTGGTGAAGATCACTTCACCTTTGGGAATTACCTGTACGGCATATAGGCCGCATTCGTCATCTGATATGGTCCTCTTCTCAAGCATGGAAGACCTCCTGAAAATGATGAAAATATTTTCTTTGAAAGCACATGGGCGATACATTGAATGGACGAAAAAGTCAATACTTTATTGGTATTTTCGGGGAACAAAAAAAGAAAAAAAGGGGGAATCACGACCGTCATTGCAGGGTACAACGTTATCAAAAAAATACATTAAAAAAGAAAGACTAATGGTCAGTCAATTTTTTATCTGAAAGGAGAAGTTCCCCCCTGAGGACCATCAGGTTAACGTGACGGCCTAACTCGCTGAACATATGCAGTGTCGAGGGTCCGGGTGTTTTCGTTTCAATAATTAACGTATCGATCTGCAGCATCAGATCACGTGATGCCTTCTGTAATACTTTCCCTCCCGCCCTGCTTATGGATTCCAGGCGGGTTTTCGCGCATGAGAGTTTTTTTTCTGCATCGGTGTACTTTTTCAGCCGGTACAGGCGGTCAGCTTCATACACGAGATGACGGACTTCTGTCATGGGTATGTAATATTCCCTGAGTCTGACCATGAGTTCTATTGACTGCTGATATTTTTCGTTATCAGCGGATCCCCTGCTGCTTCGTATCATGGTTTCAGCGGCTTTAATGTTGTGTATAGCATTTTCCACTGATTCACTTATATGCGAACTATCCGGATGGTTCTGCGGGGTATTCCATACTACAGGGCGTGCCGCAATCAGGAGATACACGAATACTCCTCCGATAATTAAACCGGATAGAAAAAAAACCATTGTTCTTCTCATGTAAACCTGCTTCCCCTGTGAATTTATATCAGAATATCTGCCAGCCTGCATCGTATAAAAAATGTACTATATTGATATAGTAATTTCAATAACATTTTTCAGGCAGTATTGTTCAAATGCAATATACACAGTTCTATATCGTGTCCGATGAAAAGCGTGAACATACGTATTCTAATTGTATGTTGCGGAGAACATAATCCCTATATATGAACTGGTTACATCATGTTCAGTGCTGTCGGCATCTATGGTTGCAGTCGTCTTTCCGTAAAAATACAGGAGCGCAACGCCGATGCCCCAGTTTTTCGAAATCCACCACTCTTTCCCGATAGAGAATTGATATCCGGTACCGTAATCTGTATCCCCTTCAATATAGTTCCCTTCAAAGGATGTATAGAATAAAAGGAGGGACGCGGAAAGATATATATTATACGGCATAATATAATATGTTACCCCGATACCAAAATCGGAAACACTTACTTCAGAATTGCCCTGATCAATATCACTTCCTCCATAGGTCACATCGGGTTCAGCCATTGCAATGACGCCGTTATCCAGAAAGATAATCAGGTCATCAATAACTGCATATCCGAACTGTAGACGCATGGCAGTTGCTCCTCCTTCGAACTTCAATTCATTGCCGGAATAGTTTTCAAATGTTGTCGATGCAGGTCCGAAACCGAGCAGTCCCCTGAAATAAAATCCGTCATGGGTATGTATACCGCCTCCTGATATCGCGGGTGAATTGTCTGTGGCACGGGGAGCCGTGTGACGTGACTCACCGGGGCTTTCGGTAATGGCTGTTGTTTCTGTTGAACCTTCATTGAGAAACACTGTGTTCCCGTCATCATAGACAATTTTTGATATCTGCCCCCGGGGGATTATATCAAAGACCCTGGTCCCTTCAGGATCGTATTCAATATTCTGCGGGGTGACCTGAATAATTTTACCGCGGAGAATTTCACCGTTCTGCAAATGTATTTCATCAGCGTGGACCGCAATGGTGAACAGCAGCAGTAATATCATACATGGAAATTTTTTCAAAATAGTCCTCCTGGATGGTTCGTTACGGGTTTGCAATATAATATAGTGCAGAATTTTTTTCATAAGAGCAACTTTTTTTTAAAAATAATTACATGAGGGTGCTTCGCTGCTGACACTTCCCGAAAATTATAAAAAATAATTTTACTTAAAAAAATCAAGGGACCGGTGTCGAAGCGTTACAGGATAATAAGGGTAAGGATGACCCGCTCTGTTTACAGCATGTCGTAGGGATCTATATCAATTTCGAGGTACAGGTCTTTCCCGCCGATGGTGTCCCGTGTCGCCTGAATGAGGGTCCGGAGCGGGGCTATCTGCTGTGACTTTAATATCAGGTGATAGCGGAAATTTGCTGATATTTTTCCAAGGGGCGCAGGGGACGGTCCAAGGAGGGTGACCTGCAGGCTGCTGCGCGTAATCTCTTCAGCTATGCGTTTACCCAGGTACTCCGCTGCTTCCTGTACCTTTTCCTCTGACTTCCCCCGGACCAGAAGCCGTGCGATGCGCGCGAACGGGGGATACCGGAGGGCCTGCCGGATCTCCAGTTCTTCGCGGACAAACCCTTCATAGTCATGGGCTTTCAGGTAATGAAGAAAGGGCATGTTTTCATTGAGGGACTGCACAATGACGGTGCCGCTTTTTTCACCCCGTCCGCATCTCCCGGCAACCTGGGTGAGAAGGGAGAAAATCCGCTCCGAAGCCCTGAAGTCAGGAAGGCTGAGGCCTATGTCGGCGAGGAGCACCCCTACCAGGGTTACTCTCTGGAAGTCGAATCCCTTTGCCACCATCTGGGTACCGAGAAGGATATCAATTTCCCCGCTGTTCATCTGGTCAATGAGATTGTAGGAGGTGTCCTTTTTTCTGGAGGAGTCGTGGTCAAGTCGAAAGACACGGATGTTCGGGAAGGTCCGGAAAATTTCCTCTTCAATGCGCTGTGTTCCCGATCCCACATTGACCAGTTCTTTTTTCCCGCAGGAGGGACAGCTCCCGGGCTTTGGTATGTGATGGCCGCAATAATGGCACAGGAGGGTCCCGTCCCGGTGAAGGTTCATGCTGATGCTGCAGAAGGGGCATGTGACGGATTCCCCGCAGTCATCACAGAGAACCACGGGGGAAAACCCCCGCCTGTTCAATAGATAAATTACCTGGCTGCCGCTGTCCACGGCCCGCTTCGTGGCGACTTTGAGTTCGTTTGTCAGGAGGTCCTTCGGGTTTCGTTTTTTTTCAAGGAGGACGATACGTATCTCGGGAAGCATCGCATCACCGTATCTTCCCGAAAGTTTATGGAGCCTGAATGTTCCCTGCCATGCGGTGTACAAAGATTCCACCGATGGTGTTGCCGATCCCATGACCAGTGCCGCGTTCTGCTGCCTCGCACGGAACGTGGCGATCCTCCGGGCGTTGTAGCGCGGGGTGCTGTGTTCCTTGAAGGAGCCGTCATGCTCCTCGTCAATAATGATGAGCCCGAGATCGGGGCACTGAAGGAACACCGCGGACCGTGTGCCGACGGCGATCTTCGCGTCGCCGGAGTAAAAGCGGTTCCAGTTGTGGAGCCGCTGGGGCGCGGTAAGGTGGCTGTGGTAGATTATAAGGTCATTTCCGAAAATATTGTAGAGCCGTTCATATATCTGCGAGGAGAGGGAAATCTCAGGGACGAGATAAATCACAGAGCGCCCCGCGTCAATGGCGCGCTTTGCGAGATCAATGTAGATTTCTGTTTTCCCGCTTCCCGTGACCCCGAAAATGAGATGCAGCTGGTGCCCGTGTTCTCTGGATTTGTGGATGTCGTCGGCAATCTGCTGCTGTTCACCGGTGAGGGGATATGGGACGAGTTCCTTCCGCGTGAAAGGGACCTTGTATCTCGCGGAGGGCCTTTCCGCGGAGGGAAGAGCTGCCGCGAGCACCTCCCCCGGGGCGCAGAGATATGTTTTAGCTGTATAATCTACGAGGCCGAGGAGCCTGGTGTCAAATATCGGTTCCGGATCAACTGCGCTGTCCACGGACTTTATTTTTTCCGGAGCGATATCGACCGGCGTGTTGTTGTGAGTTTTTATGACGAACCCTGTGAGTTTCCGGTTTCTGAAATGCACCCGTACCCGCATGCCCGGCTGTATGTCCGCGCCTTCAGGGATACGGTAGGTGAAGGGGCTTTCAACGGGATAGCTTACGTAGATGTCGGCGAATTTCATTTCAGCTTTTTTGTCCAGCGGATCCCGGCTGGCTGATATATTCTTTCACTAACTGAAGAGTGTTCCACGCCGACGACTTCATGTCAGGGTTCCGGAGAAGGATGATGGGGTGTGGAATTGAGAACCAGCGTATATGCGGTGAGGCGTCCATAATTTTTTTCAGGGGGATCAGTTCCCCCATAACAACGACCGCCCGGGGATTCAGTACTTCCACTTCGCGCTGAAGGATCGATGCGCAGTTTTTGTAAAGGTCGCTTGGTTTCATTGTGCCGGATTCGCATTTATAAAGGTTTGTGATGTAGCACTGTTCGAAGTCCACATCGATCGCCTTCATCATCCG
>DAOSYC010000031.1:0-26054 GCA_035380905.1 Spirochaetota bacterium
GATAACTCTCCGGATGGACCGCACTCGCATCAAGGGGGTTCGGCGCACCGGGGATCCGGAGAAACCCCACCGCCTGTTCGTATGTTTTCGGCCCCATCCCTGAAACAAGTTTCAGGTCCTCCCTGGAGCGGAACGCGCCTTTGGAATCGCGGTACACCACAATGCTGTCGGCCATTTTCGTGGAAAGCCCGGACACATAACGCAGCAGCTCCCTGCTGGCGGTATTCACCTCCACCCCTACGGCATTCACACAGCTCATAACTACGTCATCAAGGGACTGCTTCAGCTCCTTCTGGTCCACATCGTGCTGATACTGCCCCACGCCGATTGCTTTTGGATCAATTTTTACAAGTTCCGCCAGGGGGTCCTGGAGCCTTCTGCCGATGGAAGCGGCCCCGCGCACAGTAACATCATAGTCGGGGAACTCCCGCCGCGCGGTTTCAGAGGCGGAATACACCGATGCACCGCTCTCATTGACCATGGTAACAATTACATCCGGTATTCCGAGGCCTTTACAGAATGCCAGGGCGTCTCTCCCGCCGGTGCCGTTCCCCACGGCAATTGCCTCAATCCGGTGTTTTTCGCAGAGTTCCTTTATTTTCCGCGCTGACTCTTCTTTTTTATTATGAGGTTCAAGGGGGTAGATAGTATCATTCGCAATGAGGGTCCCCTGTCTGCTGAGGCAGACAATTTTACATCCCGTCCTGAGGCCGGGATCCACAGCCAGAACCGACTTTTCTCCAAGGGGAGACGCGATGAGGAGCTCACGCACGTTCTGGGCGAACACCCTGATGGCTTCCTCATCCGCCTTTTTCTTGCACAGCGTCCGGAGCTCCGTTTCCATGGAAGGCCCCATGAGACGGCGGTATGAATCCGCCGCGGCAAGGGAAATCTGTTCCGAAGCTGCTCCCTTCCCTTTCACAAACTGCGTCTCCAGAAGCGAGACCGCCTCCTCCTCTTCCGGCATGAAATGGGCGGAAAGATACCCTTCCTCCACACCGCGCAGCACCGCAAGAATCCGGTGTGACGGCGCCTTTACCGCGGGCTCGGTCCATTCAAAATAATCACGGTACTTTGCGGCCTCTTCCTCCTTGCCCTTCACCACTTTCGAACTCATCCGGGACTTTCCGGTAAAGAGGCTTCTCATGGTATCCCGTGCTTCCGCGTTTTCATTTATCCATTCGGCAATAATATCACGGGCACCCTGGAGCGCTTCTTCCGGAGACGCCACCCCTTTTTCACTATCCACAAACTGCGCCGCAAGTGATGCCGGATCAATATCACCCTGCCCGAACACCGTTTCCGCAAGGGGCTCAAGTCCCTTTTCCTTTGCAATGGTTCCCTTTGTCCGTCTTTTCGGCCTGTAGGGAAGATATATGTCTTCAAGTTTCGAGAGGGTCGGCGCCTCCATAACGGATTTTTCCAGTTCCGGGGTAAGCTTTTCCTGTTCCCTGAGAGATTTCAGCACCGCTTCACGCCGCTTATCGAGGTCACCAAGCTGCTGGAGCCTGTCACGGATCGCGATAATCGCCACTTCATCGAGCCCTCCGGTAACCTCTTTCCGGTAACGGGCAATAAAGGGGACAGTTGCCTCCTCACCAAGTAGTTCCGCAACAGCACGAACCTGTTGGGGTTTGATCTTCAGCTCATCACTGACAATTAATATATTGGTATCCGGCATAATCGCGTTATCTCCTTCTGATATTTCGAAATAGTCTGAAAGGCAGGGCTTCACAGCAGAGTGACACTATTATTGAGCGCGAAGAATAATATCAAGCATAAAAAATCAGATCGTTTTTTTCGGGGGGGGTGATATCATCTGCCGCACCGGTTACATCCGTGGAAACCATTGCATTGTCCCCGCATAAGTATCCTCCCGGATAGTATTTTCCGTAACATACCTCCTGATTCCGATTCTACAATAGTATCCCGTAAAAATGATTCCGCACATAAAAAGAATTGTGGAAAATACTACGATATTAATCCATTGTTGCAATAAAGGACCGAGGTATGCTATTTCAATGAAATTATTACTTGCAGCCGTTTTGATACTGGCGATACCCTGCGCAGCAATATCTGCAGCAGAACCGATACCGGAAAACGCCCCGGCTCAGCAAAACACATCCTCCCTGAGTGATGAGGTGGGAAGGATACTTGACTACAATGCGGCAAACAACATCAAAAACGGTTTTTCGCCGCACCGTCCCAATTATCTTCTTCCCATAACCACCTCCAATTATGATTATGACAGGGATGAAAATGAAATCAAATTCCAGATAAGTGTGAAACAGCGTTTCCTGCGCCTGTACGGCTGGGCATGGTATATCGGCTATACGCAGAAATCCTTCTGGCAGGCCTATGACGAAAGTGAATCACGCCCATTCCGTGAGAATAATTTCAATCCTGAAACCTTTATGCGGACAAAGATGTGGAACGGATGGCGGTTTGATCTCGGCCTGGAGCACGAATCAAACGGCGAGAGCGGCCTGTTGTCACGGAGCTGGAACAGAATATATTTTACCCCGTACTACGAGAACAAATATATCCGGTTCAGCCTTAAATCCTGGTACCGTATACCGGAGGAGGAAAAGGAAAACCCCGAAGACACCAACGGTGACGACAACCCCGATATCCATAAATACTACGGATACAGCGAGCTCGGGCTTACCTTCAAAATACGGGACCTGTATCTTTCCACGATGTCCAGATGGAACTTCCGGCATAAAAAAGGGGCCTTCTGTCTGGAGGCAACAATTCCCATGTACACCAACAGCATGCACTGGTTTATTCAGTACTGGGAGGGATACGGGGAGAGCCTTATTGACTACGATCTCCGTCAGCGCAAATTCGGGTTCGGCTTTATGTTTACCCGGTAGATAGTGCTATATCAGCCCCTCATGTGCCTTCGCAGGTACTGTGCCAGAAACAGTCCATACAGTATACACATGTGTATACCATGTATGCCGCATCCTTCCATACCATTTCCTCCCGTGGAATTGTTATAGCGTAATAAAGCCCATTATATCTGCTCAATAATATTTTATCAACCCCGAAACTGTCCGTACAGATACGTTCTTTTCTTTGATTTGCTATTGACAGAACAATTGCATTTTAGTATATTATTAATTATTGCAATAGCGAAATGCACAATGAAAAATATTATTGTTACAATAATGATACTTTTGTCAGCATTACTGTTCTGCAGGGAGGGTAATCAGAGAACTATGGAAACACAAAAAGCGACATTCGCGGGAGGCTGTTTCTGGTGTATGGTATTTCCGTTTGAAAGGATGGAAGGTGTTGAGAAGGTTGTGTCCGGGTATACCGGCGGCCACACGCTGAATCCCTCATATGAAGACGTGACCACCGGTGCAACCGGTCACCTTGAGGCTGTTGAGATAACGTTTGATCCGGCAAAAATCAGCTATGAAACACTGCTGGATATTTTCTGGAAACAGATAAATCCCACTGATGCCGGGGGACAGTTTGTGGACCGGGGTTCTCAATACAAAACAGCGATATTGTATCATTCACCTGCACAAAAGGAAGCTGCAGAAAAATCGCTCCGGGCACTGGAGAAGTCCGGCCGTTTTAACAAAAGTATTGTAACAGAAATCAAAGAAGCGGGTCCATTCTATCCGGCTGAAGACTATCACCAGGATTTCCATAAAAAAAATCCGGTACGGTACAGAATATACAGACAGAATACCGGAAGAGACCTCTTTCTCAAAGAAATCTGGAAATAATCAGCATAAAAATTCAATCACACAGATAGAAAGCATGATTCCAGAAAACTTTTACTATTCAAAAAAAATCACTTTACTTTTACTGTAAATAGAAGCATCCTGTATCGTGATAGAGTTTCTTCCTTCAACGATACGGGGGATAAAGATTTCTGCATGATATACGGTGAAAAAAAGGTATTTTTCCTGTACCCTACAAGGGAATTTGAAGATCATACCATTAAAAAACTTGTCTCCTATGAATATGAAGTCCATCCTCTTTTTGACTACAGGAACGTATATAAACTGCTCGGCTTTTTTGATTATTCAATACTGTTTATCAACCTCGATTATAATGAAAAAAGCCTGTCATGGAAAGACTACATCCGGGAACTCCTAAATTCACCGGACTTTTCTCATACCCTCATAGGCGCCTACTGCGTAGAAGACAGCCGCTTCCGCTTCGATACAGAGCTTTCAACAATTACACTTGCTGAAAAATACTATGACATGACCAATACGGGATGTATTGACCCTGCCGCGATGTCCGGCATCCTTGAACGCAACTGCGCCAGGGGCGGTAGAAAATATGTGCGTGCCAAATGTAATTCCGGCACCTCAACAATGTGCAACATAAAAATCGGGAAAGAAAACTACAACGGCAGAATTCATGATATTAGCATCTGCGGTATGGCATGTATTTTTGAAAAAGAGGTACATCTTCCCCGGGGACGGGAGATTGATGACATCCAGCTGCGGTTAAAAAGCCACATTTACAAAACAAAAGGAATAGTATACGGCCACAGGGACATGGGGAAGGAAAACCTTGTTGTATTCCTTTTTGACAAGGAAAGCAGAAAGACGATCCAGGAAACCCTGTACCTGTTTATCTATGAAACGCTCCAGAAAAGCCTGAGCCGCCTCATGGAAACACTATAGGCACGATATAGCAGCCTGCCGGCATGAATCGTAATTCGAAAACATTCAGCTCATTATGGTATTCAATGAAACCGACAGACTCTGTAAGGTATAGGGCTTCCTTAAAAAAAGATCAGCGCCGGCATCAATGAGCGACGCGACCAGTTCACGGTTGTAAATCCCCGAGGTTATGACAATCCGTAAAGACTGGTTTATTTTCTTAATTTCCCGAACAAGTGTTTTGCCGTGTATCCCGGGAATTATTAAATCGAGTACAACAACGTCAACGTCACATTCTCTTGTGCGTAAATATTTTAATCCTTCCAGGCCGTCTTTGACGGCATATACCCTGTATCCGCATTCCAGCAGCATTTTTTCAGTAATAGTGCGTACTGGTACATCATCGTCTATTATCAGAACAGAAGCATCACCGTGAATTATATTTTCATCACATGGCTGGCATACTGTGTCATCCCTGTTCCCCCGGACAGGCAGGAATATTGTAAAGCATGATCCAATCCCGGGATTCGACATAACATCAATAAATCCTCCGTGCTGTGATACAATATTATACACAACAGAAAGGCCAAGGCCCGTGCCGGTACCTTTCTTTTTTGTGGTAAAAAACGGGTCAAATATCTTTTCGACATTACCGGTTTCAATGCCCACCCCTTCATCCTCAACGCGGACAGCCCAGTACGGAATTTCATGTGCCTGCGGATACTTTTCTGCCATGTATTTATCTATAACTACCTGCTCTAATGAGATATCAAGCTGCCCCCCCTGTTCCTGATCCTCCTTCATAAGCGTCATGGCATGATACGCATTTATGCAGAGGTTCAGCAACACCTGCTCAATCTGTGTCGCATTCCCGTGAACATAACAGTGCTGCTGCGTTATATCCGCTTTTACCGTAACTGTTTTATTGAATGTTTTGGAACAGATTTTCTGCACCCGTTTTATGCTGAACACAATATTGACATTTTCGTATTCTACGGCGTCCCGGGAATTTGCAAGGGACAATATCTGCCGTACAAGGTCAGCAGCAGATTCACCGGCCTCCTCAATGTTGGAAAGATTATCAAGGACCATCGGCATATCACACCGGTTTTTATGTATCCTGTGGCGCAGCAGCGATGTTGTACCGAGAATTGCCGCCAGCAGGTTGTTGAAATCATGGGCAATGCCCCCCGCGAGGTTACCGATCATCTCCATTTTCTGTGCCTGGCGTAGTTGCGATTCCTTCTGGAGTTTTTCTGTCACCGGATCAATGCGGATAACAAGATTGTTCTCACCATGTAATGTAATCGGAAAGAAATGTATATCAAAGTATTCTGACGGCAATTCCCGGAACCGCTCATAAAAACGTGATTGCGGCACATGTGTTTTCATCACTTCAGTACAGTCAGCTTCGTAAGGAATGAACTGTGGAAAACACATAAACAAATTTTTACCGGCAACATCACCCTGCTCCAGTCCAAAATATAAACCCGCGAGAGAATTCCAGAGTATTATGCTGCTGTCACCTGACAAAGCGATTAACGCTGAGGGCATGGACTGCAGAATACAATCCAGAAGTGATGTGCTCTCCAGAAGGCTTTCAGTCATTGTATTAAATTTGTGTGAAAGGAAGCCGATTTCATCACCCGACTGTACCGCAATTCGGTGGGAAAGATCCCCGTTCCCGATTATCTCCGTGCCTTGAACAATTTGCATTATAGGGCCCGTAAGAGACCTGCTGAATATTACACCAAGGAGGCACGCAATAATGACTGCCGCAGCAATTGCAGCATACGAAAGATACTCCATCCGTTTTACCGGTGCAAGAAGGGCATTTTTCGAATATACCATTCTGCACAATGTGTGGGCCTTCGCTGTATCACGTGTATCAGTTGCGATAAATTCATAACATGTCCCGCGAATTGTGTCAATGCGGCGCTCCCTGACACCTGTACGTCCGGCCATTCCCGCCAGCTCTTTTTCCGTAATCCTTTTGTCTTTTGTGATATTTTTCTTATTGAATAATTTTCCCGCTGAAGATGCCAGCATGAGGCCATTAAAATTTTTGTTTGACGAAAGAAGCATCACTTCACCGAAAAGGAATTCATCTTTTTTCATTGAAAAGAAAATATTCAGCATTTCGGTGCAATCAATCCTGGAAAGAAAAATATCACCTCCGTTCAGCAGAAAAAGTTTAAATCCTGCTCTCGCGAGGAGCCTGCTTTCCTTCCGGCCTGTGTCCAGTATGGCATTAATTCGTTCCTGTTCCTGACTTCTGAGTATATACAAGGCAAGTGGTACTGATGATATTACGATAAGCAGCATGAACATTAATATGAGTTTATATTTTAATTTCATTGGTTTCCTACTGAAGCATTTGCAGTGCCTGTTTATGCTGCATCGCACGTTTCAGATAAAGACCGGCTTTCCTGCTTCCAGGAGATATCAGTAACACCTTTTTCATTTCACTGATACAGGCAGAATAATTCCCTTTTTGATATGCAGTCACCCCTTTCTTTTCCATTGATGGCACACGATATGCGAGTTTTTTTCTCAACTCTGTCAACTTAACGTCCGCATCTATCAGAGTATGGTCAATCTCATCGTACTTTTCCAGCGCAATAAAACTAAGGCCCTTGTCCTCTGCCGCAAGCGCTTTGTTATATATATTCCGTATTAGTTCTATTCGCTCTACATACCGCGTTGTATCCTTATATGTATTCCTGATATTCAGCACTTTCCTGAAATATACCTCCGCTGCAAATGCATCACGCGATGAAAACGCTTTGACGCCTTTATTATACAGGGGTTCAATTTCCTTATCACGCTGCACCCCTTTTCTGCTTACATTGACAGTAACTCCAGACCTGAATCTATAACCAACTCCGCATATCATTTGAACAGACCTGAAGGTTTTATCAGAAAGATCATGCTCACAGTATTCTGCGCCGATACGGCACACGAAATGTTCAGAACATGGTATAAAAGCACCGGCCTTAATAAAATACCCCGGCTTCCATGTATCTTCGGTCCTGCCTGATAAATCCGCTTCAAACCGGATATAGTGCGCGGAGAGTGACGCTCCGGCATAGGGCATAAAAAAAGAAAAAAGAGGATAATACAACAGCAGTCCGGCCCCTGCAGATACATCATATAATGTGGATTGTTCTGATTCCTGAATTGTATAATATGACCCTGCGAAAGCAGCTTCGATCATGTAGAAGGATGAACTGTATGGGATAATGGAAACACCTCCCGTAATACCGGTATGCAGTTTCTCCTCATAATATCCTCCGGGAAATGACATACCGCCGTGTATCCCGATAATCCTGCTCCCGGCAAAATCTTCTGAACCGAACACGGTCACGGGAAAAAAATACTGCAGTATCAATACGACAATACAACATACACCGGCTGCAGTAACATGTTTTTTTATACAATTCATGGTGTGTTATGGAGTATATTTCCAGAGTGTATTATAATATATTTCAACTCCTGCATCAGTTGTGTAGCCGCCATAATAGAATATATCAGACCCTGAAACAAAGGACACATACCCCGCCCTGGCATCTGGAGCCCCTGCTATTTCTTTCCATTCACCGTTTGTCGTTACACGCCACATATCGCTGAAAAACTGTGTATCATCACGTCCCCCGAAGACATACAGGGCATCATGCAGTATTTCAAGAGTCATCTCGCTGCGCGGGGCCGGAGGTGCAGTCGTTATTATGTATTCCCATGAATCAGATACAATACTGTATTTCCACAATTTATTCGAATAGGAATGTGCGGATACATCATATCCCCCGAAAACATAGAGCGAATTACCGGCAACCGCAAACCCATGATTAATTACAGAGGGCCCCGCTGTCAACTGATACCATTTTGGTTTAGGGGAATTTGAAATATCCAGCTTATATAAAAAAGATGACGGTACCCCGGAAGAGGTATCATCCACCCCGATGTAGAACAGTTCATCATGTCCGTTATCAGGGTTCGTATAATGAAGTACTGAATAATGTGATGATTCCGGCGGCCATGGGCCGTTCGTTTGTGATACTGTATATGATGCGCTCCAGCTGCTGTGTGCGACATCATAGCTTTTCAGCTCCACCAGTGGGCCGGATGAATTTTCACCTGCAACAATATACAGATACCCGTTGACGACCTCCATTGCAGAATATGCCCTCGGTATATCATTAACCAGTACAGCAGTTATGCCCGAATTGACATCATATGAAAAAAATTCATTGAGATATCCGGATTCGCATTTACCACCATATATGTATATAAGATTACCTTCTGCAGCAGCAGCGGCCCCTTTTCTCGCAGTACCCACAGCAGTAACGGCTGACCATACACCGCCGGTGACAGGATCCCCTTTCTGCTGCCCATCCGCAAGCTGCTGTTCCTCTTCAATGCGGGTGTCAATTGTATCTGAACAGGATATACAGGCGGTTACAATAATAAGAAATGTTACGAATATCTTTCTACTCATGATCCCAGCAAACAGGTGAACAAATTGTAATACATACTACACTATGTTATATGAAATGGTTTTTTTGTAATAATTCTTCTACACAACAATTTACCGGCAATGATTACCCAATTTACTACCTTGTGACAGATTGCAAATGTTTTTTTATTAAATTACATTATCGTATAAAATATTATACCTGTGTAAAAATCATCCAGACAAAATTTTAGTTGAATTTTTCACGTTCCGGCAATAGTATATTTTCCGGCATAATAATCAATATTGTTTCTATGGAGAAAAATGATGATCACCGCCGGCACATCTGCACAATCCCCCTTACAATGCTGCGGCATGGCATTCTGATTTCATATTGAGCAATTGATGAACTACATTGGCACAATAGCAGGAGGCAGGTATCAGATTATCCGTAAACTTTCTGACGGGTTTCTGAGTACCCTCTACCTCGCACGGGATATTCGGGAAACAGAAAGGGTCCTTGCGATCAAAATTCTTGAACGGTCCCGCATATCAACCCGCATCGAGGATATGATACGATTCCGTACCGACATCACAGGAATAATGAACATCAAGCACCCGAACCTGCTTACAGTTCACGAAGTAAACGATATCGAAACACCATATCGCTACCCTGTGCCATACATCGTAATGGACCTCATTGAAGGGCACAGCCTTGAACATATAATCAATAATGGTATTGCGATACCGCTGCAGAAAAAAATTGAACTCATGGCACAGGTAAGCAGCGCCCTCCAGCCGGTACACAGGCTGGGCATCCTGCACAGGGACATCAAACCGGGCAATATTATTGTATCACCCCGGGGAGCTGTCCTCACTGATGTTGGCCTTGCCCGTATCAAGGATTTCAGGGAATACAGGACACACGGCGGGCTCACCCACCTTTTTTACTACATGTCCCCGGAGCAGTGCGGAACAATCGGTCTTCCCGTTGATGAGCGAAGCGATCTGTACTCTCTTGGTATTGTTATGTATCAGCTTCTTACCGGGTCCCTTCCTTTCAGCGGCGACACCATCAGCGGTATTGCCCATGCGCATCTCACCAGCATACCGGCACCACCATCATCGTGTAATCCCGAAATACCGGCTATTTGTGACAGTATAATTTTGAAGCTGCTGGAAAAGGAACCGGAAAAACGTTATCAGAGCGCACTGGGTCTGTCTGCGGATCTGGAGAAAATTCTTAAAGGTGAGCGGTCGTTCATCCCCGGGCTGAAAGACACGATCGTCAGATTACGCTACCATACACACTTTACAGGAAGGCACAATGAACTGAAAAAACTACTGGCACTGCAGCGTGATTCAGTGGCGGGAATGGGGTCGTTGTGCCTTATGGACGGAGATGCGGGTATCGGTAAAACACGTCTCCTCGATGAATTCAACAGCACCCTCGCCTCCCATGGTCAACCATGTATTGCTCTCTTTGAATCATCCGGGGATAGAGGTTCCCCGTACCGCTCCATTCGTGATTTACTCGGCATGTACATACAGCGGTTTTCCGGTTATTCCGAAAAGAGGAAAGAACAGATTTCTTCAGCCCTTACAGTGTCTCTCGGGAATCCTGGATATATCATCCTGCAGATTAACCCGGGCATGAAAACAGTACTCGGCGAACTCTCCCCGCCGGTCCCGCTCACGGACAAAAGAGAAACCGGCAGGTTCCTTCACACCGCGGGCGGTTTCTTCCGTGACCTGGCCTGTGCGGAAGGCTCCCTTACGATACTACTTGATGACATCCACGACATGGACACCGGCAGTCTCGAAATACTTGAGGAAATATCAGCAGACATCAAAAACTTCCCGCTGCAGATTGTTGCCGCATATCGAAAAGGTGAGCCGGAACAGCATCCTTTTCTCTCGGGGATGATACAGCACTGTCAGGGGAATGAGCCCTTTTATCAGCATATATCTCTTACGCCATGTACAGCTGTTGAAACAAAAAACCTCGTGGAGGGAATTCTTTTCGAGTCAACCCCGTCGACCAAAGAAATTTCCACAATAGTGCATTCGAAAAGCGGAGGAAACCCTTCCTTTACCATTGAAATCCTCAAACAGCTGATTCATGAACGTGTGGTAAGTTTTTCTGAAACAGGATGGATACTGCACCGTACACGATTGAAATCCGTGGAAATACCACATACAATGGTTGATATTATTTTAAATAAAATCTCCTGCCTTGACACACGGGAACGATCCGTACTTTCCCATTGTGCCGTTATCGGGATGAGGTTCTCACTTTCCCTGCTGTTCCAGCTGCTGGAAAAATCTTCATCCGCCCAAAACACCGCGAATGACGAAGTCGTGTCAATTATTGACAAAGCAGTATCCCTTGGTATTCTTTCAGCAGAAAACCCCCAATCCGGTGAAATGTATTTTCCCCACAGCAGGATTCATGATGCGTTTTATACAAGTATTGATGATGATACAAGGAAACACATCCATGGAGAACTTGTCAAAACAATAGAAAACCTTGTCGGCGGCAATACCAACGATCACCTCTACAGTCTGGCATATCACGCAATAGAGAGCGATGACAAAAATAGAATTCTGCAGTACGCATATCCTGCTGCCCTGAAGCTCAAGAATGACTATGCCCTTGATCAGTCGATTGCGTACCTTAAAAAGATTATTGACGCATGCGATGATGCGGATAACGAACCCGGCGCGAATGACACGGCGGTTCTTCTTCGGTTCGCCGGTGAGGAACTGGCTTTTCTGTATCTCATTACAGGAGAATATGACAACGCAATCCGGATTTATACATCACTCATTGAAAATACAACAAATACCCTCGAAAAAGCATCTCTCTACCGCAATATCAGCAGAGCATATTTCAAAAAAGGTGACTGGGTCGCATGTGAAAAA
Organism: Spirochaetota bacterium; assembly: GCA_035380905.1. Taxonomy (GTDB): domain Bacteria; phylum Spirochaetota; class UBA4802; order UBA4802; family JAGODF01; genus JAKQCH01. The sequence goes on from DAOSYC010000031.1 coordinate 12,019, forward strand.
ACCGGTGCACAGGGACTTGAACTTCTGGGATTCACACTTCCTGCAAAAAAAATATCCATCTGGATAAGCATCATCTTTGAATTTTTTCGGCACATTATGCCGGGTGAAGTAAAAAAAATCTTTATTACACATGATGAAAACAGGAAACGTATTTTCCGCCATATATCATGGTCGTACCTTGATCTGGGCTGGTCCTATATCCTCAGTGACAACATTAAATTCCTGATGATCGCCCTGAAGGTATTAAATATCGCTGAATACCGTCTTGGCCCTTCACGGGTAATGGGTATGTCCCTGGGTGGATACGGTGCGCTACTCATGTCAATACCGCTCTTCGAAAGATCAATACGCTACCTGAAGCGGTCTCTTGCAGTCAGAAAGGAACAGGGAGATGAATGGGGGTATGCCCAGAGCCTTCAATGGCTCGGCTACTGCTATGAATGGAAGGGAGATTACCGGCAGAGCATTCTCTGTTTCAATGAAAGCCTTTCGATTTTCAACAGGATTGGAGACCAGCGGGAAGCAGGAATGTGCACTGCCGGTCTTATCCATAATTACACATTCGCTTCAGAATACTCCAGGATCGAGACACTATTAAGGGAATACAGGGATATTACCGCCGCCACAAAAGACCATTACGGCATCAGCGAATCCTATACCTATAGAATCCGCTGCCTGGTTGAACAGGGGCACATAGAGCGCGCAATAGAAGAAGGCGAACTGGCCCTGGACTACAGTAAACAGAATAATGTGTCCTTTACCCACTGCCGTGCGTGCAGTGAACTCGGCATGGTGTATCTTGAGAAAAACGAACCGGCCAGGGCGCTGGAGTATCTCAACGCTGCAATATCGATGACCGGACAACACCGGTATCTGAAACAGTATACCGTTTCCACCTACACCCTCTATGCTGAATGCCTTATTATGCTGTACCAGCAGTCCCTTTCGGCCCCTGCTGAAAATGCCTCATCACAGCCGGGCCTCGGGGAAATCCGGAAAGCCTGCAGACTCGCGGTCCGTCACACCAGGAGATGGGTATCACATTACAGCGCCGCACTCCGGGTATATGCCCGGTACCATGACCTCGCCGCATCCCGCAGGAGCAGTGAAAAATATTTCATGAAAGCAATTGAGCATGCGAATAAACTGGGTCAGCCTTTTGAAGAAGCAAAGAGCAGATATTTTTTCGCGCGGCATCTTATCCGTCACAAAAAAAACGACCTTGCCCGCTTTCATCTTGAAACAGCCTATACAATTTTCAGTAAAATCAGCGCGGCATTATATATTCAGCGAATCGCAGAACTGTTAGGGATGAGAGAAAACGAATCCCCTTCACTTGCCGGCATACTCAATGAAGAAAAACTCGCCATTGTAATGAAACTCAGCACGGAGCTTTCAGCGATGTCTGATGTATCAGCAGTTATCCTGCGGGCTGTTCAGAGCGCCATGGAGCTGACCGGTGCGGGAAGATGCTGTATACTGACAATGGATGATACAACATCAGAGCTTACAAATGAATCAGTCTACAACATGGAACCAACTGAAATTTCAGACCAGATGAATTATATCCTGCACTACGTGTTCAATAATGATGTGCCGCTGATTATACAGGACGCATCACGTGATTCAGCACTTCAGACAATTCTTTCCTCTCCTTCAACATTGAAGGGTTCCATACTGTGTATGACAATCAAGGTAAAGGAGAAAAATATCGGGGTATTCTACATGGATAATCCTCTTCTGACATCTGTATTTAATGAGAATGACCTCACAATTATGAATCTGATTTTTTCTCACGCGGCACTTGTGCTGGATAAACTTCCTGAAGCAGTGAAACCTTCTCTCCTTAAAGATGACAAGGGGAAAAAAACAGCCATTCCGGATCATACCGGGAAAAAAATTGAATCTGTCATTACATATCTTCATGAGAATTACAGGCGTGATATATCACGGGAGGGACTCGCGGACCATCTTGACATAAATCCTGATTATCTCGGGAAGATGTTCAAGGTATATACGGGGAAAAAAATCGGTGAATACATCAATGATCTGAGGATACAGGAGGCTGCCCGGGCGCTTCGTGAAACGGAGGACAATATAATTGACATCGCATTTTCGGTCGGATATGAAAGCCTCAGGACATTCAACAGATTATTTCTCAAGGTAATGGGAACATCACCAAAACAATACCGGGACTCATATACACGGTAACAGCAGAAAAACCTTAAACCGGTCAGTAGAGTACATCCCCTGTTTTAAAGGAAAGCACTTCGGTTCTTCCTGATTTATACTGAAGCTCAATGCCGGTTTTAGAAAAACGGTACTCACTGAGATCAATTTCAACCTCATGGTGCCAGATTTTCCGTCCTTCCTGTATCTCAACTTTTATAAAATAGTACCGTTCCCGCTCATCAATAAAAATAAGGTACAGAAAGCCTTCGTACAGCACCTGCAGATGAGACCGTCCCGGAATGTACCACTGCGTGGTTCCGTCATCTTTTGCCAGCGCGAGAAACATCCCGTCCTTTTCTGAGTACTCACAGGCGACATAATATTTCTCATCGTCTTCAATTATGTTATCAATGAGTACGACGTCAGGAATTTTCTTCGCCCATAATTTCTGGTCATCACCGGAAGATGACTTACACATCAGCACAGACTTGCTGAAATCAAAATAGAGTGTTACCTCACCCAATGGGAAAAACTGCGTTGTTGTCCTGTCCATTATCCGCTTGTATTTTACAAATGGTTTTCTGTATATGAAACAAATGCTTCATAAATTATCCGTGCCGCGTCCCTCGTTGAATAGCTCTGATTATTCAGAACGAGATGATAATTATAGGGACTTGCGATATCAAACTTCACCAGATCCCGGAAAAATTTCTCCCTTTCCGCATTTTTCTTTATAACAAGTTTTTCCGCATCCGCCTTTTTAATGGAATTTATTGAGGCCATCCGCTCCGCCTTCCATTCCACAGGTGCAACAACGCGGACATTAAACCCTTTCGGCATGTCCCTGGTAATAATACCCCCGCCGCGTCCGACAATAATAACGCGCCCGTTTGCTGCAAGGGTCCGTATTGTTTCGGAAAGGTGGCGGTACACTGACAGCTGTGAAGGATATGAAGCAAAAGTAGTTTCAAAGAAGCTTGTAACCTGTTTTCGGGAGGATGATGTCAACGTATCCGTCAACTGTTCAGACAATCCCATATCACTGGATATTTTTTCAAGAACGACACGGTCATAGGCAGCCCATTCCGGCTTCAGTGAGCGCCCGTCATTAAGAAACTCCACGAGAGCCGCCGCGATATCATATCCCCCGCAGCCATATTCGCGGGATATTGTAATAAAAGGAAATCTGTTCTGTTTCTTCTCCGGGAGAATTTCCGCCCTCGCTTCAATATCCGTTTTCTGCTGTTTCCAGTATTTTATCTGTGACGAAAGAACATTTTCCATGTTAGAACCGTGTTTGTCTGACATACCATCCCTCTCGTAATAATAATGTCACGCTGCCGGTACCACTCAGTTTTATGGAACGTTTCCTTTACTGTTTTTTCTTCCCTGATTTCGGCTTTTTTTTAAGCGGTGCTGATAGTGTGCCGATTTTCTGTCCCACACGGACTGTATCACCGCATTTTATTTTACTGAATTTTACCATATTCTCCTGAAACAGAAGAACAATTGTTGAACCCAGATTAAACCGTGCAAGTTCATCACCCCGCTTCAGTGTCATCTGTGAATCTTCTTCATAAAAGTACTCTCTCCGGCGCCGGAAGAACCTGTTGGAACGATAATCCTCTTCATACACAACACCTATCCGTCCGACATTCATTGCACCAACCTTACACACACCCACAAGTCCGTATTCGGTGTTGATATAGCTGATCATACGTTCATTTTTAGAAAAAAGCCCCTGAAGGCCTTTCACCATAAATTCCTGCACAGTAAACAGTTTCCCCGGTATAGAGAAAAATCCTATCACATTGCCATCAACAGGAGAATGAATCCGGTGATAATCTCCCGGAGACAGGTACAGCGTCATAAATGAGCCGTCAATAAATTCCTTGAATGATTCGGAGGGTACAAGGTCCTCCAGGGAAAAGAACACACCCTTCGCCTGAATCATTGAAGTTTTTTCAATTTTACCAAACTGGTCAATTCTGGCATCTACCGGCGACACAACTGCTCCCCTGCCTGTGTCAATTTCATGGACTCCATTTTTCACCTTTCTTGTAAAAAAGCTGTTGAAGGTACGAAATCCCCCCGCGGGATATACTATCTCACCGGTTCTCACTCCAAATTTACCACTGTACCAGCGTATTACAGGATTCAGTAAAAATTGGGGGACTGGTATTCTTGTAATGTATCCAAAAACACGGGACAGAAGACTTTTGGGGATAATTTTAAATATAAAAATAATAAACTCATTTGCCATTTTTCATCACTTCCTGAATATATATACATTAATATAGCACAAAAGAAAGAATACATCAATACTCACATAAAATCCCGATTCCCGGGAGCATTCTGTTTTATGCGGTAACAATACAGTGTGTACACATGGATTATAATAATGTCAAGAATGAATTTTGTCAGCAATTCAAATTGCCCGTCATCCGAATAACCGTATCGCCGATAGTTTTATCTAGAACCGCACCTCAATACCCAGATAGGGAAGGAACGGGAGATCCTGAATATCCGAAGGGTTATCTCCTGAATACGGCTGACGCTGATTAAAGCTCCTGTCATAGACGTTGGGACTATTATACGCATTCAGGAATTCAATATAAAAATTCCACTTCGCCCCCCCCATATCGGCAAAAAAATCAAAACGGATATCCAGTTTGTGATAAGCCGGAAGTCTGTCTCCATTATAATCACTTGAATATATCGGGAAATACTCACCCTGGTCCGCATCATAACGGGAGCCGATGATTTTCGTCACAGGCAATCCTGTGGCATACCGCCATTTCACCCCCGCCTGAAACCATGAAACAATTCTGCAGCTGAGTATCACATTTACAATATGGGTCCGGTCATAATTAAACCGGTATTCCCCCTGGCCATCATGATCGTCCCGCTGCGAAACCGAATACCCGTAACTCACCCATCCGAAAAAATCCCTGCTGAGTTTCCGCTGCAGAAATATCTCCCCGCCATAGACCCTGCCGGTGCCGGCATCATCAAAGGTCTGTTCTCCACCCGCAACAACAAGGTCCCATAGCTTTTTATAGTACCCCTCAATCGTCAGGGTCACATCAGTATGAAAATCGTGACTATATCCCAGCACATAGTGGACAGCCTTTTGAGTTGTAAGGCCGGGGTTGCCGAATGTATCATTGGTAAAATACATGTCATGGACCTGCTGATACAGTCCCGTGGCAAATGAAATTCTGTTTTTCCTGTCAATAGTCAGTTCAACTGATGACCGGGGGCTCAGGTAATGAAAGCTGTTAATATCTTTATGCACATCAAACCTCGCACCCAGCACCCACGCAATGGACCATACGGTTAGTGTGCCCTGGAGATATCCTGAAACATGGTGATATCCAAGACCGTTCATGCGGAGTTCCTCGAATGTATAGTCCTCAGGAAATACCGGATTCTGGGGAGCATACTGTTTCACAACAGGGGCAACGGCAGTGAGGTCGATAACGGCATACACATAGTCCGCGCCGAAATCGATATCAAACATGTCAGATATCTGAAGAGACACATCTTCACGGACCATTCCACCCTTCAGGGCAAGATCAACATCGAGGTATTCTCCAAAGTACAGGCGCTGTGTTTCAGTATATGTACCGGCCTTCAGTTTCGATATAAATCCACGGCCGTTGCTGTAGGCCCATGTGAACCCAATCCCGTGAAAAAACATATTGTAATTGAATTTCCTGTTTGCGAAATCCGGGTCTTCATCCTCGCTGTCATTTACCACAAGGCCCATCCTGTCTCCGGACCCGTACATCAGCAGGCTTACCACATTGTTCCGTGAGAACCGGTACCCCAGCTTGCCCTGATAGTCCCAGAAAAATGGAAGTGCCGTAACATCAACATCACGGTTTTCTTCAATGACACGTTCAGCGTAAAGATCAAAATAGCTTCGTCTCCCCGAGAAAATGAAAAACCCGTTCTCCCCGACGGGGCCCTCAACAACAGCATCCGCGGTAAGAAGGTTCACATTCAGCTTCACCGAGGGAACCGGCGACACCGTGTCACGGGAATGAATATCAAGGACAGAGCCCGTCGCCTCGCCGTACTGAGCGGGAAACCCCCCGCTGTAAAAATCAATGCTGTCAATGACATCGGTGTTGATGACAGACACAAACCCGCCAAAATGATACGCCCGGGATATCCAGAACTTGTCCACCAGTATCCTGTTGTCATAGGGGCCGTTGCCCCGCACGAAGAGTTCCCCGGAAATATCATTGGCCGTCGCCACACCGGGAAGGGCCTGAATTGTCCGCATAATATCGCCCCCGGAGCCGGGAACGCGACGCAGCTCCTCACGGTGTATTGTACGGCGGCTGGTATGAGGTTTGTTTTTTTTCGCGGTAACAACAATTTCGTTTTCGTTGAACAGCCGGGGTGAAATATAAATTTTCAGAATTGCCCCGGGGTCAGCTGATTGCACAATCTGAACAGATTTATTATATCCGGGAGTATCGACAACAATGGTATACCGGTCTCCCGTATTCATGTCCAGGAGGACCCGTCCGTTACGGTCACTCACTTCGATCTGCCGTGTTTCACGGATTCCCACAGTTGCACCGCTTACAGCTGTGTTGCGTATACGGTCAATTACTACTCCACGAACAGCTGCTGATAATTCAGTTGAAGATATCAGCAGGATTCCGGCAACCAGAAGGGGAAGCGTCCGGAACATTATCTTCGCCGGCACGCAATGGTACCGTTTAAATCCGGATTTGAAGGATGTACACCGGGTATTTTTTTTCAAAGAAAAATGTATGATTGTCACAACACAGAACCGCCGGTGCTCCGGGATAGCCTTTAAAAATCAAGATATTCCCTGTCTTTTCTGTTAATGAATTTTACATATGTATATTTGCCGCTCTTCTTCGCATCTTCAAGCATACGGTATCCCTCTTTGTGACACCTCGGGCAGCTGTTAACAGGAATCTGAATTCCCACGGAAATCGGATTGACAGAGGACACTGTTTCCACCTTCAGAACACCGCTGCACTCATCACATACCATTACCGACTCCAGCTGTTTTTCACGTATACCGTCGGTATCATAGAAAACATCTTTCTTGCGGACAAAATAACTGTTCACCATGCCCCTGCTGCCCGCAACGGATCTCGGATCGAAGTACGCTTCCAGAACACGGGTCCCGAGTTTCTTAATATACTGTGTTATCTCCCGGTCCTGCTCCATAAGTTCCTCGTCATAGTCCGGTTCAAGTACATGGGAATAGTCAACACCCGCCATTGCCAGGACAATGCCGAGATTTACATAGGGGAGCGCGCCCTGAATGGAGTATCCCCCCTCCAGAACAGCAATGTCCGGATTCAGCTTCGTGTTCAGCATCGCGTATCCCTGTGCTGAAAAATTCATATTGGTAATAGGGTCAGTATAATGGTTGTCCTGACCGGCGGAATTAATTATCAGGTCCGGCTTGAAATCATCAAGTATCGGCAGAACAATATTGTCGATCACATAGGCGAACCCCTCGTTTGACGTCATGGGCGGAAGGGGGATGTTGATATTTCTCCCCATGGCATTGGGGCCGCCCAACTCCTCAATAAATCCTGTCCCCGGATAAAGGGTCCTCCCGTCCTGATGCAGGGATATATAGAGTATATCAGGATCATGCCAGTACACATCCTGTGTTCCATCTCCATGATGACAGTCTGTGTCCACAATCGCAATCCGCTTCGGCCCGTAATGTTCGCGGATATATTCCACCATTACCGCTTCGATGTTGATATTACAAAAACCTCTGTTCCCGTGGACTATTTTCATAGCATGGTGTCCCGGGGGACGGACAAGGGCGAATGCCTTGTCAGCTTCCTTTTCCATGACAAGCCGTGCTGCCCGTATTGCCCCCCCTGCGGAAATAAGATGCGACTCTGTCACCACGGAACCGACATCGGGAAAGCAGAAATGCGTGCGCCGTACATCATCAGCCGTCGCAATATCAGGCTTATACTCTCTGATACCAGTAATATCAAATACCCCCTCCTCCCACAGCTGGTCCTGGGTGTAGAGGAGACGCTCCTCACGTTCGGGGTGCGTCGGGCTGATTGCCCAGTCGTAGGCAGGAAAGAATATTATACCAAGCCTGTTTTTTGCCTGTATCACAGTAGTACCTCTCTCATGCCTCTGTCTCCGTTTTCTGAATTTCAGGCGCTTTCCCGAATTTAAGAAGGACTCCCGGCTTCACCTGACATTTCACCCTGATATTTTTTCCCACAGTATTGAACCCGTCCACCATATTAAATGATGTAGACTCGACTATTTCAGGAACAACCCCTGTATCAGCATTATGGTTCTTCAGGTACTCAAGGAGATACTGCCGTGCATCAGCCTCCGCGTCGGAAAGAGTATACCAGCCACCTACTTTTTTCATGATATCAATGCTCGGAATTATCAACTGCCCTTTTTCCGTATCGGCAAGAAGCTCAATGTCTTTTGTTGTACGTGCGAGGGCAGCGCCTACCGCATTGGCAACGGCAAACTCTTCAGGGACCACCACGGGAAGGCCGAATGATTTTTCAAGGACACCGGCAAAAGCCTTTGCGGGTCCTCCCATAATATAGAGTTTTTTCGGCTCCACATGTTTATCTTCAAGGAGCTCATGTATGGTATAGACGGGACGCTGGTTAATTTCTTCAAGAATCATGTGCACTTCAGACTTTATTACATCCGCAGCTCTTTGCACGGCCTGCCGTGAAAGTTCACCTGGTTCCATTCCATGTTCATCAGCCAGTTTCTTTATTCCGGCAGCAGAGGCACTCTCATCTCCAAATCCCGCGTTTTCAGAAAAATTAAACGCGTCAATAAGAGTGACCGCATCCCCTCCCTGTGCCATTGAAGGGCCAACCCGTTCCGGACCCACAACGACCTTTGCGTCCGCGACACTGAGAACAGAATCACCACCGATCCCGATTGAATGTGTTTTGAGAGACCGTACCAGCGTAGGTCTCCGGTTCAGCGATATACCTTCACGTTCTATCAGGGGTGCACCTTCCGCAAACACCGCAATATCTGTTGTGGTTCCGCCTATATCTAAAATAACAGAATCCTCATCGATATGGCACAATGCGATAATTCCCATCACACTTGCCGCGGGGCCTGAAAGGATTGTTTCCACCGGAATTACCCGCGATAGAGTAAGGGGCATGGTGCCGCCGTCTGCCTTAAGAATATTTATTGCGGCGGAAATCCCGTGGTCCGCGATACTTTTTTCAACAGCATCGGCAAATTCGTTATAGAGGCGCCATACCGCGGAATTATAATATGCGGTTGTTATTCTCCTGGGAAAATTCAGTTCCCCGGAAAGCCGGTGCCCGCGGGTTACGTAATCACCGGTATCCTGTAATGATGCTGAAAGCTGGTCTTCATGAGAAGGGTTCCTTGTGGAAAATTTTGAAACGACGGCAAATACTTTTACTTTTTTTTTGGAAAACTCCTTCAGGGCGCCCTTCATGTCTTTGGCATTAAGGTCCTGCACCACTGTGCCCCGGTGATCAATGGAGCCCCGGATCAACCGGTAATGATCGCCGATTGCAAACCCTGAAGGGTCCACACCGGGTCCGGATGAAACCATTACCCCGACTTTTTCGGTTTTATTTTCCACAATAGCATTTGTGGAAAGCGTTGTACTTATATTAATCCATTCAACTGATCCGGGAGCGGCTTCATGCAATATTTTATCAAGAGATTCCCTGATTGTTCCAACCAGGTTTTTATGATCAGTAACAATTTTACTGGCAGCAACAATTCCGCTTTCATCAACAAGCACAGCATCAGTATGGGTACCGCCTACATCAATCCCGCAAAACATGTCTGTATCCTTATCTGAATATATTTATCACAAATACTGCGGCCCTGCAGCATGCCGAACAGGAGAGATATAATATTGCAATAACCTGCCGCGGCCCGGTCACATAACACACTTTTTATGATGAACCAGATTAAGGATTATAATAGTAAAAACCAGAGGGTATGTCAAGAAAGATATCATCCCCCCGATGAATTATCAGGAGAGAAACGCCTGCGGAGAAGATGCCTCAGACGAATGGATAATAGCATGAAAGTGCAATGAGGAATTGTGCAGGGCCGTACGTGAGCCAGGTAAAAACGGTACTGTGCGCAACGGGCCTGATAAACTGGTTCACCGCCAGAGTTGTGTCCGATATGCAGAACAGCACCGCTCCAATAGAAAGGATAGCAGCTTTCGTAGTAACACCGTTATTAAAATGCGATACAGCGAAAAAAATCATCGCCGAAATAGCAATCATATATACAAGGACCGGTATATTCTTTTTCCCGGTCTTTCTGCGTATTGTAAAATAAAACACAACAAGCAGCAGACCCAGTAGTACCGCCGGGAGGATGTTCCATGCCTGAAATGAATATCCCCCTGAAAAGGCAGCAATATACATGATATGCGCCGCGAGAAAAAACAGGAGGCCATGCTGTATGTAGTTCACCTCTTCCAGCATCATAAGGGTATCGCCAATAAGGCTCAGTATCAGGCCTGTAATAATCAAAAACGAAAACACCGTAATTCCGGACACAAGAAATGAAAGAAAACCGAATACGATTATTGTCATGGTAACGAGGGGAGTGAACACATATTTCAGTGGAAGAATTCTCCTGAAGGCGACATATTCCCGGATAAGAAAAACCACCGAGAAAGAACCCACTCCATAGACTAATAAATCAGAAAACGCCGTGTTACCCATTCAGTATTCTCCTCATACGTCCTGTTACATATGCCATTTTTACAATTTCACCCCCGCTGCTGCGGGGGTGAAAGAACAACACTGTATATACTATGATAGCAGCAAAACCTGCGCGTAACGTTATTTTTTTCCCTTTTTACCGTTCTTATCTTTATCAAAATAATCAGAAAGTTCCCGAAGCATGTCAGGTTTGAAGTCAGGGCTCATGGCGGCGATATTTTCCTGCTGAATTTCATTATAAATTTCTTTTCTATGGACAGTAATTTTCTTCGGTGCTTTAATACCGAGTTTAACCTGGTCCCCTTTTATATCAATAACGACAACCTCAATATCGTCGCCGATCATTATACTTTCATTTATTCTTCTTGCTAATACCAGCATGACACTCTTACCCTTTCTTCGCCGCGTTTTCCATTTCTTCCAGAATGATATGCTTCACCCTGTATTTGTCGCTTAAAGAAACCGCCTGCCTGCCAATTCTTTTTAACGGGTTGATAATAAGCGGCCCCTGGAGGTTTGCTGTCATCTCTTTCGGATTCGCAGGAATTGTGACAATCGCAAACACGAGGAGCCCCTCCTCACTCTCTGCTTCCACCGCCTCAACATCCGCCGGTGAAATTACCAGCTCATATTCATGAAGAAAATCAACCGGCCTGATGATAACAAACGCAAGCTCAGGTTCTGAATAAGCCTGAAGCCATTTAAAAGGAGAATTATCGTGTGAATCAAGGATAATGAATTTCTTCACATAATCAAATCCCAGTATCCCTTCAGGAAAATCAATGATCTGTTTCTCATTGATTTCTATTTCTCCAAATGGCCTTGTTTTAACTCGTACTCCCAAAACCGTTCTCCTGTTTCAGTGCGTTACTGCCGTAATTTTTACCGTAAAAAGTCCATCAGTGTGGGACGGATTGTTTTTGCACCCACCGAAAGCGCATACTGATGGACACTCTCAAGCCACCTGAAATTCATTATTGTCTCAGGATAATCAACACCCTCGTTTTCCGCCAGCATCGCGGTGACATTGGTCCTTTCGTACTCGCTCCGTCGTGCAAGCTCTTCAACACGGTTCTGTTTCGCGCCAACGGAAGAAAGGTGCCTGAGAATGTTGTCAAGGGCCGTATCAATGAGGCCCAGGTCCCTGCCCCCCACAACTTCCTGGTCACCGCGTACCAGGTCGTCCCTGAGCTGAATAACCATCTCAAATATTGACATGCCGTCAACAGTCACCGTGGGGTCCACATTATTAGGCGGATTGGGATACTCGGAATTGATGAGGCCGAGGTCCCGCAGCACAGTGCCGCTTCCCACATCTTCAAGCCATATCTGGTGTGGATTTGTGGTTTCAAGAACAACATTATCACGAATCCCTTTTGATGCGCGGAGGCTCAGTCCGGCATTATTGATTTTCTCTATAATTACGTCAACTGTATCTCCGGCGGAAATATTTATTTCCACACCGTCAATTCGTATCACCTGATTTGTTTCTGAGTTGAATTCCGATGTGTCCCTGTTGGAAGTAAGCACCTGGTTTGTGGCCCAGAACACCTTGTTACCCGGAACATTTACCTGCATATATTCACCGGTAGCAACCTCCCGCAGCACAGCCCCGATATTTCCCCTGTATTCAACACCGGTCATCGCATCGCCCTGGTTCCCCGCGGTGAGTGTCTGATAAATTGCCACAAAGGGGTCCGGGTTTTCCTCGGTACCTGTCTGGTATCCGCCGAAAATCGGGTGCCCCGTGGCGCTGCGTGTGTTCGCGATTGTCACCAGCTCTTCGAGAAGCTCATTGATCTCAGCTGCAGCGGCCTCCTTCCGTTCAAACGCGGAGTAAATCCCGTGTGCCCCCTGGACCGCAAGGACCCTGAGACGCTGAAATATTCTCAGTGCCGACTGCAGCGATGTATCCACTTCATTCAGCCGTGACTGCCCTTCTTCTATATTCGCCCGGTACTGGTTCACCTCGGTGAGGCGCGACCTGTACAGCATCTGGTTCGTTGTTGCAATGGGATTGTCCCTCGGGAGCTGGACATTGCGCCCCGTGGCAAGTGAATTCTGGATCCTGTCCATATCAGACTGGTGCCTGTTAAGGTTGTGGATCATTGTATTGTTAAGCATCTGGTTTGTTACACGTTGCATGGCTTATGCCCCCATTCGTATGACTGTTTCCAGCAGTTTATCAAACATGGATACCACCCGCGCCGCGGCGTTATACCCGTGCTGAAACATCACCATATTCGACATTTCCTCATCAAGGTTAATGCCGGACACGGATTCCCTGAGATTTTTCAGGTTTGTTAAAAGCGTTTCCTGGTTGGCCACACGGTCCTTTGCCTGCTGACCCTGTGTTCCGATCCGCGCGATCAGTGAATTGTAGAATTCATTAAATGTGGAATTGGTATCAACCATCGCGTTCTGCTGCCGCGTACGCGCGATACGCAGTGCGTTGGTGCCGTCACCGACACCGTTGCTGGTATTAACGTCACCGGTTCCCCCGATGTCCCTTCCCCGTGCCGCCGCGATTCTATCAACATCACGCGTGATACTGTCGCTCACCGCCATGTATGACGCGGGATTATACTGCGGCGCTATTGTTATATGCTCCCTGTCGGGAAGAAATTTCACGATATCATTCACCCTGCGGTAATCAAAGGCACCCGCTGCGCCGCTCTGACGCAGGATCCCGGTAAGCCCCACAAGGAACTGCCCGGAATCTTCGATGTGCCGTATCATAAAATTTTTATTGTCATTGTCCCTGGCAACTGTTGCCTTGAGTGCCAGCTGATTATTGTGGTCGAGGTATGCCACCACTCCGGACCGCGCGTCGTTTATTTTCCGTATAACAGACTGCACCGTATCATTGGGGCCGTAATCGATTTCCACCGTCGCTTCACGCTCGTCATTGGTAATAAAGGATATGGTGCCACGGATGCCGATTGCCGCTGAAGCGTCAATGCTGTTGTTACCGGCAACTTTGTATATCGCCGTCACGTCGGCAACGCCGTCATTGTTGAGATCATGGTTCCCGTCGACATCGTCGCTGATCCGGATCATCCGGAAGAAATCATTATTGGTCTCGCCGCGCCTTCCGAAACCGTC
>DAOSYC010000032.1:0-11140 GCA_035380905.1 Spirochaetota bacterium
ATAAAATAGCCAGAATAATTGGTCTTGGTGAAGATAGTGTCATTAAAGTACCCGTTGATTCCCGGAATAAAATTGATATTGGTGAACTGCGGCGGATATGCAATGAAATAAATGAAAGCAACCGGAACAGTGCGCATAAAACGAAAATAATATCGCTGATAGGTATTGCCGGAACAACGGAAACAGGCAACGTGGATAATCTGTATGACCTCAAAGAGGTTGCAGATGAACAGGATACTTTTTTTCATGTTGATGCTGCCTGGGGCGGATCGCTCCTCATGGTGGAAAAATATCGTCATCTTTTCAAAGGGATAGAATGTGCGGACTCCGTAAGTTTTGACGCCCACAAGCTGCTCTATTCCCCTCTCTCAATGGGTGTTGTCATTTTCCGGCGTGAAACGGACAGCAATTATCTGAAACATACATCAAATTATATTATTCGAAGAGATTCCGTGGATCAGGGGCGCTTTTCGATTGAAGGGTCACGTCCGTTTTCCTGTCTCAAGCCCTGGGTTACAATAAAGATGTTTGGAACTGAAGGCTTTAAGGTACTGTTTGATCATGCCTTTGATTTAACATATGTCCTCCGCGGACTGGTTGAGGGCCATGATAGTTTTGAACAGATGAATTTCCCGGAGCTTTTTATTTTTAATTACAGGTTTGTTCCACGTAAGGTTCGTGAAAAACTTGATATGCTCATGCGCGAAAAAAATCATATTAACGAAAAAAAACGAAGTGTTGCGGCAATTCGCATCAAGCGGATCAATCATGTATTAAATCAGCTGAATATTGAACTCCACCGCGCGATACGTCAGGAGGATAACAGCTTTGTATCACGTACAATTCTCGAGTCCACTAGATATGAACCTCAGAAAATTGTTGTTCTCAGAGCGTTAACTATCAACCCCCTTACGACTTCAGAAGTGCTCAGGGAGATAATAGATGAGCAGAACAGGCTGGGGACGAAAATTTACAATAATGAATTTGCCAAACAGCTCGAAAATCTTTAAAGGCATGTGCCTCCCTCTCATTTCCCTGTTTATTGTTATTACCGTGTTCCCTCTGAACAGCCGCCAGAATGAGTACAGGGCTTGTGTGGTCCGTGACGGCCGGGTGTATCTTCATGATCCCGGCACAGTACGGGAGTATGATGTCCCGGGATATACTCACAGGGCAGTGCTGCGGGAAAATGTTGTGTATTACCTGCGGTCCGAAAGTATCAACAGTCCTGTCCTGTATGCCGGTTACAGGGATATTGCCGGGAACAACGGGGTGGACCGAAAGCTTCCTGTAGAGTTTGAAAATATACAGGTTGCAGGATTTGATGCGGGTCTCTCCTCGGTATACTTTCTCTGTTCTGATGCAAAGCATGGCGGTGATGCCGGACGAACACTGTACAGCTATAATTTAAAATCATTTGAAATCTCGAAACAGGAACATGTTTTTGATTTCGATATACACAATAATATGCTTCTCGTTATTCAGAAAAAAGATGATACGTACTTTTTACGTAATAATTCTGATGAACTGCCTCTCTCCCTGCACAGTTCCCCCCGGTTTGAAGATAGTATAGCGGGAGGTATTTCGGTTATTTCAGGCGGCGGTGAGCGGGAAATAGTGGATGTCGCACGGATGAAAAGTGTGTATCTCTACTCGGAGAACCGGCGATATGTGCTTCCGGAGGAGTATAATCTGGAGATCAGGGCCGTTGACGAAGGCACCACGGGACAGGTCATGATTTTCTATAAGATCAGCATTGACGGCTCCATGAAAGGGAGAACAAAGACGGCCCTTGCACAGCTGCCCCTTTTGTATCAGGATAAGCTTGAACAGAGCAGTTATCATATAATTACACTTGAAAGGTGGGAGCTTAATAAAGCACGAAAGCAGTATTTACGTGTCAATAATATCCATCAGCCGGAATCAGTAAAGATTTATATGCCGGAAAACCGTATAATGAAGCTGAATGTAATCTTTAACGGAAAAAAGTATATTATGCGGGAATCATTTGCCGAAGAATAGTTTTTATACAGAATAATACAGGAAAAACCCCGCTGTATGGCGGGGTTTTTCCTGTATGTCTATAATTAAAATATTTTTACTGGTAATCGTTAAGTCGCTGTGTACGCATTTCGTCACGTTCAACAACTTCCTTCATGTGTTTGTATTCAGGAGACTGAACGCCGTATTCAATTTTTACAGCAGTAAGAAGATATTCGTTCTTTTTCTGTTTGTAGTGAATTATCTGATCCTCTGTCACGCCGCGTGATTTTGCGAGTACACCTTCAACATACGCATAGGAGCTTGCAAGATACTTGTAGGCCCAGACGTCTTCTTTCGTTTGACTGTTGATTGTAATGTACCGTTCCAGAACAGGTATGCATGGCCTGTAGTTATGCAGGTCGTGCTGTGTGGAGACATATACCTGAAACAGTTTAATCTTAAAGTTCTTATAGGTTTTGTTTTTCGTGACATATTCTTTGTTTACTTCTTCAATTCCGTCAAGATAGTTGATTGACCGTGTAAGATATGTAACCGCTTTGGTTTTGGCTTCCTGTTTCTTCATGATTACCCTGCGGTTCAGCTGATTCAGTCTGTCAACTTCCTGCCAGTGCCACCTTTCATTAAGGTGTTTTCCCTGTTTGTTCTTTTCAACCATTCTCCGTATATCCTGCTCCATGTCCTCAAGTATATCAAGAGCCTTGGAATATTCGTCTCTGGCAAGTTTAAGCCTGTCGTCTGCATATTTGATGTTAAATCTTTCAAGGTCTTTCATGGCCTTGATATACGGTTGAAAATCCTTTATTCTCCAGCCCGTAATGCCGTTTCCGTTATCCTCGCCTGCTGCCTGCTGCTGCTCCTGTTTGGGCTGCTGTGCACAGATATCGGAACTATAAAAGCATGATGCAGCAACTGCTGCACAAATGAGCATTTTATAAAGGTTATTCAGTTTTATTGGAGTTCTCATAGATAATAACCCTACCCTTGGTTTGAGTATTTGCGTATATTCAATTAATTATGTCGGCAAATAATACAGAAAAGTTGATTTTTTTATTTCATATCACAGAGAAAGCTGGAATTAAATGCACCTGAAACAACATGCTGTGAATAGTGTAAATATATGATTTTATTAAAAAAAAACCATATTTATTTCAGATAAATACTTAAAAGCGGCCGTTTTCCCCGCATAATTGTATTGACTTGATGGGCATTATAAATAGAATTCATTATAATACCGAATGAGAAAAAAGTATGAAAGGATTGGAACAGGCAATAGTGAGCAGCAAACCGGTCCGGCTTGTTGCATATTCAGTGAGCCCTGTGATAGAATCTGCACTGAAGAAGATTCTGTTCACATACCTGAAGGCACAGGGGTGCGAAGTGCTCCATGATTCCTTATACACTGCAGTAAAGGAATTATTGATTAACGCCATCAAAGCGAATTACAAGAATATCTATTTTGAGAATTATTCATCGAAAAATAAAGCTGAAGAGATTATAGGGTACAATACCGCCCTTGAGCTTTTCAAGCTTGAGTTGGGAAGGGACGAAGGGACATATCTTTCAAATATCGCCCGAAACCGTAATATGAACGCTGAGATAATATGGCGGCAGACCGGAGAGCAGATGCGGGTGGATGTGGTAAATCCTGTTTCCATGACGGAACTGGAAATACAGAATGTTCGGAAAAAAATGGATTTTGCCCGACGGTGCGTTGATATAAGTGAATACTTCCTCAATGAAGAGGATGACCCCAATCAGGAGGGGGCCGGGCTCGGGTTGATTCTTATTATGATGATTCTGAAAAGCCTCGGCGGGGGTGATGAGAATTTTTTCATAAACTCCGGGGATGGGAAAACGACTGCAACATTAATTGTCCCTCTGACTGAAGCAACACTGGCCCAATATCAAAAACATATAGAGTAAAAATGGTTACCCCGAAATCGTGAATCGTCGTTTGTTCCGGAAACAGGGACTACTACACGTACTGGAGACTGCCGCAGCAATGGAAGCAATGACCCTCGCTTTTTCCCCGTGCCCCAATGATACATTTATATTTCATGCAATGCTGCACGGCCTGGTTGATACGGAAAATTTGTGTTTTAATCCCTACATCAGTGACGTGGAAGACCTGAACAAAAATGCGTTTGACAGGCGTTTCCAGATTTCAAAACTGTCATTTCACGCATATCTGCTGCTGCAGAAAAGCTATTGTATCCTTGATTCCGGTGCGGCCCTGGGTTTCGGCTGCGGGCCGCTCCTTGTCGCACGTAGTGACAGTGCTTTTCCTGAGAAAAAAAATGTATTAAAAGACGCGCTCATCGCAATACCCGGCGAATATACCACTGCGCACCTTCTCCTGAAATTGTGGTTTCCCGGTCTTCGCACTGTTCCTGTGCGTTTTGATGCAATAATGCCGGGAGTGCGTGACGGGGTCTATGATGCGGGGCTTATTATCCATGAGGGCCGGTTCGTGTATCCGGAATACGGTTTGCGCAAAATTATTGATCTCGGAGAATGGTGGGAAGGTGAGACGGGATTGCCGATTCCGCTGGGATGTATTGCCATACGCCGGGACCATCTGGCGCTTCACGAAAGCGCGGGGAGGGTTATATCACATTCCATTGCATACGGAAGGAACAATCCTGATGCTTCACGCGGCTACATCAGGACCCATGCCCAGGAGATGGATGATGATGTAATCCGTGAGCATATTTCTTTATACGTAAATGATTATTCCCTTTCACTGGGAGAGGAGGGGATGAGGGCAGTGACAATACTTGAGGAGATGGCGCGATGCAGGGGAATTCTACCATAGGGCTGGTGATGGCAACACATCTCGAGGCGCTGCCGTTTATAGAATCCATGCCAATGGCCGAAATGGAGCGCCGGCCCTTCAGGGTTTTTCGGGGGGGCGATATCGTTCTGGTAATCGCAGGTATCGGAAAGACGAATGCCGCAGTCGCTGCGTCGTATCTGATCATGAAGTATGAAGTTACGGCAATGTTCAACGCCGGCGCCGCTGGTGCTGCTGCTCCCGGTATACAACTGGGTGATATCTTCCATATAGAAAAAGTAATTGAATATGACAGGCCTAAAATACTCGGGGGAGGATTGCGCCATTTGATGCCCTCAGTGATGCCGGGACATGAAACGGCAGTTCTTGCGACGCAGGACGTCCCGGTGATTCGTGCTGAATTCAGAAAACAAGTATCGCACCATGCAGCACTTGTGGACATGGAAGGTGCCGCTGTTGTCCATGCCTGCGGGCTGTTCGGGGTTGCATGTTATCTTTTTAAAATTGTCAGCGATACCGTCTCAGATCAGAATGACCATGATATAGTTGAGAATATAAAAAAAGTGAGGGGTGAATTGTACTCATATATGAGTACACGTGTTCTGCGTTAAAGGGCAGGAGCTTTATGGGAGTGTAACGCGTCTGTGGTACGCTGATGTATCGGCATTACACTCTTTTCTTAAGTTCGTCGAGAATGTCCGCGTCTATGACCTTCGCGAGACTTCTCATGAGCGTGTCCCTGCTGGTTCCAGAAGAAATGTCCCGTTGTGCCGCAGTGGTAAGTGCGGTGACTATTTTTTCCCGTGTTATTGTATCCATCGGCGCCTCATATTTTTATTTGTGTTGAATGATATATTACTTCGGTAATTTTGCTGTATACCTTAACACTCAATACGGGAATGGCGGCGGATAATCCGTGCAATCTCAGTTGATGAAGCCTGCGGAATGCCTTCATGTCAACATAGTCCGATAATTGATGAAAAAAGGATAACCAATATTTTATCCTTGACGTATTATAGTAATTGTTGTAAGGATTCGTAGTATTACACATATTTCATCGTTTTACATACAATATCAACAGGGGAAAGGCATTATACTTTACATGTGGCTGCTGTATTGTTCATTGCGCGGGTTTCCTTCTTTTTCGCAATGAGTATGGTATGGAAGCGTGTCAGCCGATGTAGAAAAAGGTGTTTCCTGTTGAGAAAAAATTCTGCGGAACTATCCTCGAATAACATATATAAAAAGAATGTGTTTTGCGGATATAAAGAAATAAACCCTATGAAGGGCATTCAATCCAGAATCTATGAAACCGTGGTGCCGCGTGATGTATTTTTTTACCATTAGATAAGGAAATATTTTATGAAAAATACAGCAGAGTTACTGGATTTGACAATTGAAAAAGCAAGTAAGTCACCACATATACCGAATCTGGTCGTTACTCAGATCGTTAAGCTGATTTCAGGAGGGGTGCTGAAGCCCGGTGACAAGCTCCCGTCTGAACTGGAAATGACGAGAAGGTTCGGAATCAGCAGGATATCACTACGGGAAGCCATGAAGCTCCTCGAAGCGAAGGGGTACATAGAATCTCTGGGTAGAAAAGGAAAGCGCATAAAGTCTGTTGTGCATAATGCGGTCACATCCCAGATTGAGGAATTGATATCAGTTGACCAGGACAACAGGTGGAAGTTGTTAAATGTCAGGAAAATCCTGGATTCCGAGGGGGCATTTCTCGCGGCGGCAGGTGCAAGCCATGAGCAGATTGAAAAACTTGAAAATTTCAGAATAGAAAGTGAACGAATCGGAATTGATAACCTCGTATTCCGTGAGGAAGGTGAAAAGCTGTATGCTGACTTTTACAAATTTGTTGCGATTGCAACAAACAATACGGTTTTTGCGCATCTCATGAGGTCGATATCACAGATGCTCCATCATGCGATACCCTGCAGCAGGAATATTCTCCAGGAGGTGGAGAATAGCTCACGTTTTTTATACGAGCAGCACTGTGCAATCCTGTCAGCAATACAGAAAGGTAAACCTCTCCTCGCGAAGGAGGCCGTAGTGGAGCATATAGAATGGCTTGAGACGGTATTAAGAGAACCTTTAAAGGTGTGATACTATTTTATGAAACTAATAGCAATATCTGATATTCACGGATCAATGCACTTCGTCGAATCTGTTTTTGAAGAAGTTGAAAAAGCTGATCATGTTATTATTGCCGGAGATATCTCAGGGCCCGGGGGATATCGTGATGCGGAATTGATAATTTCGGCAATAGAAAAAAAGAACAGCAGTATTCTTGCAGTGCATGGGAACTGGGATGATGATAATGTTATTACAATGCTGACCGAGCGCGGGTACAGTATTCATGGTGAAGGAAGAATTGTACATGGCGTCGGGTTTTTCGGGGTCGGCGGTTCCGGGCCAACACCAATGAATACTCCCACTGAATATGATGAAGATACAATAGCGGCACTGCTGAAGTCCGGATACGGGAAGGTTGCCGGTACAGACACGAAGGTACTTGTATCACATGCGCCTCCCAGGGGGCTGCGGGACAGGACGTTTCTTCTGATCAGGGGAGGGAGTACCAGTGTGAGAAGCTTTATTGATCAGTCTGATGTGAAACTCTGCATATCCGGTCATATTCATGAAGCCAGTGGAATTGAGGCCTATCAAAATCTGACTGTCGTGAATCCGGGAAGCCTGAAGAGCGGAAAATTTGCACGCATAGAATTAAACGGCACCCCGGACATCACGCTGCACCGTATTAAAAAAGGAAGATGAGTTCTTTTTAGTATTGACTTTTTGTTGCGTTTTTGTAGTTTTGCAACAAAATTTGTGTATTGTGTCACATTTATATTTGGTTTTCCCCGGCAGGGGTAAACATAATAACTATGGAACTACTATGAGTCGAAGAAGTAAAAATATCCTGGTACTGGTTGTGCTTTTTTCTGTTACATGCATGCTTTCACAGGGCTATGCGTATAAATTTGATTTTGTTACGGTTACTGATATTGTACGGAAAGTTAAAAAGAAATTTTCCCAGGTTGAATCATATCAGGCAGGCTTTGTAATTAATTCTGAAAAGCTGGGACGAAGGTCGCGGCAGACAGGTGTTATTAAATATAAAGCTGAGAACAGAATGATAATTGATTTCTTTTCTCCGCAGCGTCACCGGATTGTATCAAATGGAAAAATGATGTGGATACATATACCGTCAATGAATGTTGTGGCGGAGCAGACGTTGAAATCTGATTCAGGGTCTCTTTTCTCTTCCGGAACAAAGAGCGGACTAAGAAGGCTTTTTTCCAAATACCATTACAGGTTTTCCGGTAAGGAACAACCCGCCCTTCAACCTGACGGCACAAAGGCCTATGTACTATTCCTGAAGCAGAAAGAGAGTCGGGGTGGTTTCCGGACTTTGAAGTTATGGGTTTCGGAGCAATATATGATAACAAGGGCCTTTGGTACGACAGCAACAGGTAAAAAGGTTGAAATCGAGTTTAACAACATTAAGACAGATGTTTCGTTTTCCAATGGTATGTTCAGATTTGACATTCCATCAAATGCACGGGTTATTAAGAATCCAATGATTTCAGAGGAGTAGGTCGTGGAAAGTATCGGCGAAAAATTAAGAAATGCCCGGGAAGCAAAAAAGCTCTCCCTTAAGGATGTTGCCAGGGAAACGAATATCCCCCCGCGTTATGTTGAAGCCCTTGAAGATGAAGAGTTTGAAAGATTTCCCGGTGAAACATATGTAATCGGTTTTCTCCGTTCCTATGTTGATTATCTGAAGCTTGACAGCGATGAGTTTATTCAGGCATATAAAGGATATAAAATAGGTGAAAGCGCAACTCCGATAGAGGAGCTTACACGGCCGACACGGTCTCCGATGCTGATAAACCTTTCAACGGTAATGGGGAAATACAAGAATTATCTGTATACAGGCGCAATAGCATTATCGATTCTTATTGTGATAATAGTGTTCAGTTCGATATATTCATCCAATGTACGTATTAGTGACAGCGACACGCTGGATCAAATTAAAAGTGAATCCACCAAGAAGAAATCGTATATTGGAAATTACACAAAACTGATGCTGCGTAACGATGTGGGGTATGCAATCGTTTCCAAGAATGAAGGAGTGTTCTTTTCCGTTGATCAGCGTGACGCAATGTTTATTCTACGTGAAATAAAAGACAGAAACGGCGTGGAGCTTGAGATATCCCCCGGGAACCTGAAAGAAACCATCGTGAAAGATCAGCCCCGTCTGGTTACCATAAAAGGGTGTCCGCGGGAGGTAGAGTTTACCCTGAAAGCCGTTGCTGATAACAGTGCGAATATTAAGGTGCGCCTCGGGAAAAGAGTCGGTGGGGAAGAAGTAGCACCTGTTGAGGCCGGACAGAAAAAAGTTGAAGCGGCGGCGTCGCGGGTCATTGCCAGGGATGAAAAAAATCTAAATATTATCCTGGAAGCGGAGTTTACGCAGAAATCCTTTATTGAAGTATATCTTGACGGCATGATGAAACGGCGCGGAATGATCCGTCCCGGAGTGAAGGAGCGGTGGCAGGCAACAAGTCATGTGCAGGTGCGTATTGGCAATGCCGGCGGTGTCAATATCAAAATAAACGGAAAGGACTATAACTGGGGAGGTCCGGGTACTGTTGCCAATAAAATAATTACCTGGAAAAAGGACCCCCGGGATCCCAATGTGTATCACATTGTGGTAAAAGACTGGTAAAATGTGGTTTCTCCACAGGAAATATCCTACTATATAATATCCCTCGGATGTTCCAAAAACCTTGTTGATTCAGAACGGATACACGGCACCATGTTTGGTGCCGGTTTTTGTGAAGCTGAATCAACATCTGATGCTGATATAATAATAATAAATACCTGCGGTTTTATTGAAGATGCAAAGCGTGAGTCAATTGATGTTATTCTTGATGTCATTGATATTGCAGTTGATAGTCACAATAAAGAGCATTCTGATCCGGAAGATTTCGGCCGGCACATTGTGGCGGCGGGGTGTCTCGTTCAGCGGTATTACAATGAAATAAAGGAGGAAATACCTGAACTGGATTTTCTCTACGGCATTCTCGATGAAAATTTTGTTCCTTCGTTGTGTGAAGCTTTTGACATCGATTTTCATGGAAAAGGGGAGTTCCCGAGAAAATCCCTGGTCCCCGGTCTTCCCTACTCATACATTAAGATTTCCGAAGGCTGTTCCAATAACTGCAGCTACTGCGCTATTCCCCTTATTCGCGGGCCGGTACACTCGTTTCCATTTGAAAAAATAATTCAGGATGTTCAGGAGGCATCTGCAGCGGGTGCATGTGAAATGATACTCATCGCGCAGGACATTATGGCCTATACGTGGGAGGGGAAGTCCCTTTCCGCACTGGTGCAGGCTGTTTCTGATGTCCCCGGTGTAAAGTGGGTGCGTCTCATGTATTGTCACCCCGACCGTCTGACCGATGAAGTACTGGCAATGATGCAGAATAATGAAAAAGTTGTGCGATATCTGGACCTGCCGTTTCAGCATGTAAACAGCCGTATCCTCCGGGCAATGAATAGAAAAGGGGATTATCAGACCTATATCAAACTTGTAAAAAAAATAAGGGACACCATACCCGGTGTCCATATCAGGTCCACCTTTATGGTGGGGTTCCCCGGTGAAACAGAAAAGGAATTCAGGGAGCTTATGTCTTTTGTTGATGAAGCCAGACTGGAAAGAGTTGGGTGTTTCATGTATTCTCCAGAGGAAAATACAAACGCATCACAATTCAGTGATATGGTTCCGTTTCGTGTGAAGACAAAACGGCATGATGAATTAATGGCCCTGCAGAAAGAAATATCCATCGATATTATGCACAGCATGGTCGGACAGACACTTGAAGCTGTTGTTGAAGAACAGCTTGACGAAAAAACATGGGCCTGCCGGACAGAATTTGATGCGCCGGAAGTTGATGGTATTTTTTACTTGACCGCAGAAAATGTCTCTGTTAACAAAATTGTAAAAGTAAAAGTGACTGATGCGGTAGAATATGATCTAATTGGAGAACTGGCCTGAAGGGGCTTCCGGTTATATCGTAATTGTGCTGCACCGGCCATAATAAAATTACAGATCCCCGTATGTGCAAAACATGACGTATGTTTTGTGCGTTCATGCTGACGGGTTCTGCAGCGAGTGTCAATAATGAATGTCCGAGTATTTAACATACCAAATATGTTCTCCGTGCTTCGCATTGTGCTGATTCCGGTATTTCTGTACCTCATTTTCCTGAGGACCAGTGAGGCGCTGATGTGGGGCCTCGTTGTGTTCATTATTGCCTCTTT
>DAOSYC010000032.1:11240-19414 GCA_035380905.1 Spirochaetota bacterium
TGAGGACCAGTGAGGCGCTGATGTGGGGCCTCGTTGTGTTCATTATTGCCTCTTTCACTGACCTTCTTGACGGATGGAGTGCCCGAAAACTTCAGCAGGAAACAAGTATAGGCCAGTTCCTTGATCCCCTGGCAGATAAATTTCTGGTTATATCCGCATTTCTTGCACTGCTGTATCTCGATCCCCTGATTCCTTTCTGGATGATCGCAATCATTGTGGCGAGAGATCTGTTGATTACCATGATGCGGTATCTCGCGATACGCAAGGGGACTACACTGAAAACCAGCAGATTCGGAAAAGTAAAGACCGCATTTCAGATGTTTTCAATTGTTGTGATTCTGATGGTATTTTATTTCAGGTTTTCCGGAGTTGATGTGGCCCATACCTTTAACATGGATGGATATATAAAACTTGATGTCGCATTAGAAATTCTGCAATCAGATCATCCCGATAAAATACTAATTGTTGCACCCTATATGATGATGTTCATCGTTACTATAATGACAGCTCTTTCCGGTATCAGGTACTTTTTTACAAACTGGAGGATATTTTTACCTCCGTATTCAGTGTCTGAGGGAGAATAGCGCCAATGTGGTGGAAAGAACTGTTGTTTACGGCGCTGTATTCCGGATATTTCCCGAAAGCGCCGGGAACCGCCGGGACTGTTGTAGCGATGGCGCTGTACATGCTTGAATATCTTTTTTTCGGGTCTGTTTCCTGGGCGGTAAATTGTGCGATTGTGGTGTGCAGTGTGTATCCCGCGATAAAGCTTGGAGATGTAGCTGAAAAATATTACGGCACCAAGGATCCCCAGGAGGTCGTTCTTGACGAAGTGCTGGGATACTGGATTTCTGTTCTTTTTTATCCTTTCAGCTGGAAAATTGCGGTGGCAGCTTTTTTCCTTTTCCGGCTCTATGATGTGGTGAAGCCGTTTCCGGCACGAAAACTTCAGGACCTTCCCGGAGGGCTTGGAATTATGATCGATGATTATATTGCCGGAGTGTATGCGAATCTGACACTGCTTCTGTTGATTTTCATATCAAGGTTTACGTGCTTTTCATTTTTTTAAAATATCTGGTTTCTGGAGAAATGTATGGGCAGATATCGTAAGTCGGGTGCAGGTATACTGTTAACAGTGGTTTTTTCGGTTACGGTCGCATACGGACAGGATAAAGTGACACCTGTCAGCGTACTGCCGTCTTCTCCTGAAGTAAAGAAACTTGATTTCTGTGCTGAATGCCACAAAACACTGAGCGGGAAAAGCGGTATTGTCGTTTCGATGTGGTCAAGGAGTATCCACGCGAAAAATAATGGCCCCTGCAACCGGTGCCATGGCGGTGATCCAAATACAAATGATATAAAAAAGGCCAAGCTCCCACAGGACTTTTATGTCGGAACACCTGCAAAGACAAATATCATCGAATTTTGCGGGCGGGGCGGCTGTCATCGTCCGACGATACGGGTTTTTGCAAACAGCCCGCACTACGAATCAGCCAAAAAACAGGGTGAGCCGAACTGTGTTTCCTGCCATGGCTCACACAATATTCAGACTCCTACTATAAATATTATATCAGAAGAAGGATGCGCCCGGTGTCATCCCGTAAAAACTGTGAAACACATTATACAGTCCCTTGTATCTATCAATAATGATATTGAGGCAATTCAGAAAAGCATCACATACCTGCAGCGGAAAAATGCTGAAACAAGTGATATCGCCGCAGAGCTGATTGACGCAAAGACAATTTTTCACCGTGTTGTACATGGGTTTTCCTCGGAAGATGTTCAATTCAGAAATAAGGAAGTTGAAATAACAATTCGGAATCTGAAAAGCAAAATCGAAACAAGGGTTCTTATTGCCCGCAGGCTTGAAATGCTCTATTTTATTTCTGCGTTTCTCAGCTTCGGTCTCATCGTTTTCTTTTCTATTTATGCATTGCGAATGTATTCCCGTCGAAAAAAATAGCCGGCAATACAGTACAATTGTTTCCATTCACCACCGCTGTTACAGGAGCGGGTACTTCTCAGTGTATTCTGTCTGTCGCATACTCTCCGGCATGAAGATCAATCCTCATGGTATCCCGCCCCGTCAACATGCATCGCAGGCTTTTATTTTATCATAAATATATACTTAGAATTCAGGGACGACACTGTTTGCCCGGTAATAAATGTAATTGACTGCATGGAATGTTTCGATATTGTTGCGAAATATTGCCCTGTATTTATTACGGGCTGCATGAAATAATTATATTATAAAAGGTATGCTATGATAGAACTTGATTTCAGTAAAGGCGACGGTCTTATTCCCGCAATTGCCCAGGATTACAAAACAGGGGATGTCCTTATGATGGCGTATATTAATCGTGAATCATGGGAGCTTACACTTTCAACAGGAATTGTTCATTACTGGAGCCGGTCACGGAGCAAATTGTGGAAGAAGGGAGAGTCCTCAGGAAATGTGCAGGAAGTTAAGGAGATCCGGGTTGATTGCGATAACGATACAGTCCTGATAAAAGTAAACCAGATTGGAGATGCCGCGTGCCACGAAGGATACCGCAGTTGTTTCTTCAGGGTCGTGAAGGACAACGAGCTTCACATCGACGGAGAAAGGGTGTTTGATCCCGATGAAGTGTATGGAGGAAAACAATGAGCGGCAATCAGCTGAAGCTCGGCATCCCGAAAGGGAGCCTTGAAAATGCCACCATTGAACTTTTCCAGAAGGCAGGGTGGAGAATATCGGTAACATCGCGAAATTATTTCCCCTCAATAGATGACAGTGATGTGTACTGCGCCCTGGTTCGTGCACAGGAGATGGCGCGGTATGTCGAGAGCGGTGTTCTCGACGTAGGGCTGACAGGAGTAGACTGGGTCCTGGAAAATAACGCCGATGTGGATATCGTATCTGACCTCGTGTATTCAAAAATCAGCACAAGAAAAGCGAAATGGGTCCTTGCGGTCCCTGAAGGTTCTCCCATAACAACACTGGAAGACTGTCATGGAAAGACAATATCGACGGAACTGGTTGAGTTTACAAAGAAATATTTTGCTGATAGAAATATTGATGTGAAAGTGGAATTTTCCTGGGGTGCCACTGAAGCGAAGGTCGTGGAGGGTCTTGTGGATGCTGTTGTGGAGGTCACGGAAACCGGATCAACAATACGTGCCCATGGGCTGAAAATTATCCACACGCTCCTTGAGACGAATACAAAGCTTATCGCCAACAGGGGCAGTATGAAAAATTCCTGGAAAAAAGAGAAAATCCAGCAGATTGCCCTCCTGCTCCGGGGCGCATTAAATGCTGATAAGCTGGTGGGCCTGAAAATGAATATTGCCGGAGAGAACCTTGACAGTGTGGTGAACATACTCCCTTCGCTGACTGCGCCGACAATATCACAGTTGTACAAATCAGAGTGGTTGTCCGTTGAGACAGTAATAAGTGAAGCGGTGGTTCGTGAAATTATACCAAAGCTTATTCTGGCGGGAGCGGATGGGATCATTGAATATCCGCTTAATAAAGTGGTAAATAGAAGCGATGCAATTGATCTGTGATGGAATCCGTATTTGATATAATTCGAAAAAAGGCATCAGAGATCTCCTCGCAGATGGAAGTGCCGAGCTTCTATATCGACAGGAAAAAGGAACTGGACCGTTCAAGGGATATCGCAGATCGTTCCCCTGATATACAGTATGCACGGGATTTGATACTTGAAAAAGGCGGCGTTCTGGGACACGGTTTCAGGCATGCACGGGATGTGGCGTTTGATGCCGGTGCAATCGTGTTCTGTGAGCAGGGTATTGGCGAAAAAAGCGGAATTCTGGCTGAGGACGTGCTTATTGCAGGGTTTCTCCATGATATTAAAAGGGATGAAGAGAACCACCCTGAAAAGGCAGCTCTGGAGGTTGAAAGGATTTTCCGGAACAGGATCAGTACCAGAAAACTTGAAATTATACTCTTTGCGATCCGTAATCATGAGGCATTTCAGGAGTATGAAATATCCGGTGACCGCGACCTGATGATATGCTCCGGGGCGCTTTATGATGCGGATAAATTCCGCTGGGGGCCGGATAATTTTACTGATACCATCTGGAACATGGCTGAAAGTATGGATCTGTCAATTCGTTCAATTATAAAGAACTACGATCGGGGGATTGACGGAATTATACGGATAAAAAGTTCATTCCGGACTGATACGGGGAAATATTACGGCCCGGAATTCATTGACGCGGGCCTTAGAATTGGAGAAAAAGTGTATGAGTTTTGTCTGAAAGAGTTTCTTTAGATTTTGAAACGCGGTATTGTTTTTATTAAAAAGAAGTCGACACAGGCAGAATGTGCAGCTAAAATAATTTGAGACTTGATAAAAGTACGGTAATTTATTATACACAGGGATACGAATATTCAATTCATAATTAAGGTATAATAACGTAAATTTCTTTATGAAAGCTGATATGAAAGAAAAGGTAAAAATTCTTCTCGTAGATGATGAGCCGGGAGTACGGAATGTGCTGCTCAGTTATCTTGAGGACGTGGGATATAGTGTTGATGACGCACCGGACGGGAATGTTGCGCTGCAAAAACTGGACTCGGATTCCTATGACCTGGTAATCACAGACCTGAAGATGCCGAACCTTGACGGACGTGCGCTTCTGCAGATTATGGCTGACAGATATCCGGATATTCCCAAACTTGTTCTTACCGGCTACAGCACTGATGATGATATTATCCATGCCCTGAAAACAGGGGCCTCTGATTTTATTACGAAGCCGATCATGGATTTCGCCATACTGCAGCACTCGGTGGACAAAGCGATAAGTGTCAAGAAACTCAATGACGAACGTAATTATTACGTTGAGCAGCTTACCCAGATCAATGAGGTAATTTCCATGCTGAACCGGGGTATGGAAACCGAAGATATTTTCAAGACCCTCAATGTTATTCTCAAGAAGGTAATACCATTTAACCGCCTTGCTATGGCTATGATTGATGAATCTGAAAATACTGTGGTGACAAAACTCGTAGAATCTGACAGGTATATTCTGCTGGGTGCCGGGGAAACCTTCCCTCTGAGCGATTCCAGTCTTGAAACAGCAGCCGTCAATCAGGAAGTGCTGAGAATACAGGACCTTCAGCAGTATCTGAAGGAGAATCCCAACTCCAAAGGGACAAAATTTCTGGTTGATGAAGGTATGCATTCATCGATGATCCTGCCGCTTATTATCAATAATAAAACCAGGGGTTTCTTTATCTTTGCTTCAGAGAAACCTGACGCCTTCAAGGAGTCCCATATATTTTTCCTGAAGTCCCTGAGCGGACAGATTTCCTTCAGTATTCAGCGGGGAGAGCTGCTGTCGGAACTGGAAATGCACACAAAGCAGCTGGAGCAGCTTGTGAAAGTCCGTTCTTTTGAAGTGCTGAAGACGCAGAAGACAACCATTTTCGCCCTGAGCCGCCTTGCTGAAACACGTGACGCGGACACCGGTGAGCACCTTGAACGTATACGGAAATACAGCGTCCTTATGGCGCAGATATTAAAGTATTCAGGCCATGAACTTGAGATCAGCAACCAGTATCTCCGTGACCTTTATGATTCCTCAATTCTCCATGACATAGGGAAGGTCGGTATACCGGACAGTATTCTATTGAAGCCGGGTCCCCTCACCGCGGCTGAATTCGAAATAATAAAAAGTCATACTACGATAGGATATGACGCGCTGAAGGACGCATCGAAGGACCTGGGTGCTGATTCTTTTCTGAAGATGGCAATGGATATTACCCTGTACCATCATGAACGGTGGGATGGTTTCGGATACCCGCAGGGATTGAAAGGCGAGGAGATCCCACGGGCAGCGAGGATCGTTGCAATTGGTGATGTATATGACGCCCTCACCACGAATCGGCCCTACAAGGAAGCGTATTCACATGATAAATCAATTGAAATAATGAAAAAAGAATCATACCGCTTTGATCCGCAGATTTTTCAGGTTTTTCTGGAAAACGAGGTTGAGTTCAACAGGATCAGGCAGGAAACAGAATAACACGTAAAAGGTTTTATACTATGCTCAGACAGAATATCCGCTTTGGCGGGCCTCTCACCCCCATCGTAAAAAAACTGATGATAATAAATGGCGCAGTGTTTCTGTTTCAGCTGTTTGTGTCAATTTTTTACCCGAACCTGATAGAGCATAATTTCGGTCTCAGCCATAATGGTCTCATGAATGAATTCAAGCTGTGGCAGGTTTTCACCTATATGTTTCTCCACGGCGGTTTTATGCACATATTATTTAATCTTTTCGCGTTATGGATGTTTTCCGGGGACCTGGAAAATGAGTGGGGGAGCGCGCAGTTCCTGCGTTACTATCTCGTGTCGGGTGTTGGCGCGGGTGTATGCATTGCGTTGATGAATTATTTTATTTACCTGAAATACGGCGCAAGTCCCGTTACCATCGGCGCATCCGGGGCGGTGTATGCAATACTCCTCGCCTATGGCATGACATGGCCCAACCGTCAGGTGCTGCTGTACTTCGTATTTCCGGTAAAAATGAAATATCTTGTGATCGGATTCGGGTTGATAGAATTCTTCGGTACAATCGGAAGCGCCGCGGGGGGGGGCAATATAAGCCATATCGGGCATCTCGGCGGACTGATTTCGGGTTTTGTGTATATGATGTATCTCCGGCGAAAACCCTCCTCCCCTTCACTCGCCGGGGCCGGGGAGCCGGGGTTTATTGATAAAGTTACGAAAGACATGCGCCTGAAAAAGAAGCAGAAGGAGATTGAGCGGCGAATAGAGGCGAAGAAAATAATTGATACCCTTCTGGAAAAGATCGCGAAACATGGCATGAGTTCTCTCACCGCAGATGAAAAGAAAAAACTTGAATGGGCGCGGAAGAATTATTTTCCCGGCAGGGAGGAGACGCTTCACTGATAGCGCGGTATCATCCCGCAAAAAAGTGACTGCACCGTGGCCGGGGTAACCTTTCGGAGGAAGAAACGATTATGATTTCCAGAGAAGACGCGTATAACCTCCTCTGCGAGCATGTAAAAAATGAGAATATGATTAAACACTCCCTGGCTTCAGAAGCGGTAATGCGTGCCGTTGCCAGGGAACTCGGCGAGGATGAGGAGCGCTGGGGTCTCGCGGGCCTTCTCCATGACGTGGATGTGGAGATTACCAACGCGGACCTTGCTGTTCACACGAAAGAAGCAGTGAAAATCCTGGGCGAAATTGATGTTGACCCGGAAATTATTGAAGCAATACGCCTGCATAATGAAGTTGCGCATCCCGGAGAACACCGCAGTACCGTGTTCCAGCATGCCCTTGCTGCCGGTGAAACCATCACGGGGCTGATTACCGCAACGGCCCTGGTGTATCCGGATAAAAAAGTTGCCGGCGTAAAAGCAAAATCCGTAAAAAAGAGGATGAAGGAAACGGCATTTGCCCGCTCTGTAAACAGGGAAATAATCATGGAGTGCGGAAAAGCCGGAATTGAGCTTGACAGCTTCATTGAACTGTCGCTGGATGCCATGAAGGGTGTCTCCGGGGAGTTGGGGCTTTAGTAATTCCCTGCGCACATTGTGTTTTTTATCCGGTGTTATAATCCTGAAAAATCAAATTTCCCTCCGGAATTTTAATTTTGAAATAACCAATACCAGTCGTTATTATAGGTATCATGACAATACTTGAAAAATCAATTATTCTGCCTCCCCATTACGAAAAAGCAATCCGGAGCATCGTGACTACTTTTTCCGAGAACGGTTTCGAATGCTATCTCGTGGGAGGTTCCGTGCGCGACCTGCTCATGGGGGCCCCCGCGTGTGATTTCGATTTCGCGACCAATGCCAGGCCGCAGCAGGTTATGAAGCTGTTCAAGAGAGTGATCCCCACAGGCATTAAGCATGGCACTGTCTCGTTGCTTTTCAATGATGACGCAACATATGAAATAACCACATACCGTTCAGACGGCAAATATGTGGACGGGCGCCGTCCTGAGAGTATTTCGTTTTCCGACACCCTGGAAGAGGACGTCAGGAGACGTGACTTTACAATAAATGGCCTGGCGTATGATGTGTTGAAGCAGGAGCTTATTGATCATGTGGGGGGGCTGGACGATATAGGCCGTGGAGTCATCCGTACAATCGGTGATTCCATTGACCGCTTCAGTGAGGACGGGCTCAG
>DAOSYC010000032.1:19514-25517 GCA_035380905.1 Spirochaetota bacterium
CGATATTTACTATCACAGTATTTATTCCTGTGATGCCGCGCCCCCCGGAAACCACATTGTACGTATCGCAGCGCTGCTGCACGATGTGGGGAAAGTTGCTACCCGCCGGGAGGGGGATGACGGGGATTATACATTCTATAACCATGAGGTAATCGGGGCAAGAATGTCGAAAAAAATCCTCGGGCGGCTTCGTTTTTCAAATGAAGAGATATCCCGGATTACGAATCTTATATCAAACCACATGTTTCATTATACTGATGAATGGACTGACGGCGCGGTGAGACGGTTTATGCGTAAAGTCGGTGTCGAAAATATCGATGAGCTGTTTCTGGTGCGCCTTTCGGACCGTGAGGGAAATGGTATGCGTGGAGGGCTCCCTGCTCCGATCGGGAAACTCCGCAGGAGGATGGAGCGGGTCATTGAAGAGGAAAATGCGATTACCGTGAAAGATCTCGATATCAACGGGCATGTCCTGATGGATGAGTTCTCGATACCACCCGGTCCGGTAATAGGAAAGATATTAAACCATCTCCTTGAGATGGTTCTGGATGAACCTGACATGAATTCACGCGATATTCTCCTTGAGAAAGCGCGTGAGTACTATTGCGGGGAAACCGGGTAATCCCACGGCAAAAAAACCACTTTTTCCATTCTCTGAAAATTTGTATTAGCTAAAAATATTTTTTTGTAAAACGATTACCAAAAAATTATTTGACGTACAGTGGTTGTAAACTACTATGGGTGAGGTATGCGGATTTTCCCGGATTGTTTTCTTTATGGGTGAAGAGATGAACGGGTATAGTATACTGTTTTTTATAATTATTTAGTGTTTTTCGGGGGTACAAAGCAGGTTAATTGTATCAGGTATTTTAGAATACTATAAATAAAATTGGCAGGAGGGTTTTATGCCTATTACCAGAAGAAATTTCCTGAAGTTGTCAGGAGTTACTACTGCTGGTGCATTTTTAGGCGGTGTTTCTTTCTTGAGTGGGTGCAAGAAAAGACCTGACAAGCTGAGAGGAACAACTGAAAGCACAACTATATGCCCGTATTGCGGTGTAGGTTGCGGCTTGATTGTTTCTGCTCGAAACGGGAAAGTTGTAAACATCGAGGGAGATCCTGATCATCCCATCAACCGCGGTTCTCTCTGTTCAAAGGGAAGTGCACTTCAGCAGATAGCAGTCAATCCCATCAAGCGCCGGTTGGACAAAGTGCAGTATCGAAGACCGGGCGGGACTCAGTGGGAGGAGATTACCTGGGACAAGGCGATCTCAATGATTGCCAGGAAAGTCAAGGATGTGCGTGACAAAACTTTTATTGAAAAAGAAGGTAATGTCACTGTAAACCGTGCAGCCGGACTTGTAGGCCTTGGTGGTGCTGCTCTTGATAACGAAGAGTGCTATTTATGGTCCAAGTTCGCGAGGATGATAGGGATATCATACCTGGAACACCAGGCGCGAATTTGACACAGCGCAACTGTCGCCAGTTTGGCGAACACATTTGGTCGCGGTGCAATGACCAATCACTGGATAGATATCCAGCATGCAGATGTAATTTTGGTAATCGGCAGCAACGCTGCGGAAAACCATCCAATCTCATTTAAATACGTTTTAAAAGCAAAGGAAAATGGCGCAAAGCTTATCAGTGTTGATCCACGGATAACGAGGACCACATCTGTTGCGGACCTTTATGCTCCTCTGCGTTGCGGAACTGATATTGCCTTTATGGGTGGTATTATCAATTACGCTCTCCAGAATAACAAAATCCAGAAAGAATATGTTGTGGAATACACGAACGCGTCGCTGCTGGTAAATCCGTCGTTCGGATTTAACGATGGACTGTTTACCGGGTATGATCGGGGAAATAGAAAATACGGGAAAGATACCTGGTCATATCAGCTTGATTCAAAGGGAATCCCGAAGAAAGACGTGACGCTGCAGGATCCCAATTGTGTATACCAGTTGATGAAAAAACATTTTGAGCGGTACACACCGGAAAAGGTCTCGGCAATAACAGGATGTCCGAAGGATACGTTTCTGAAGGTTGCTGATGTATATACCTCCACACATAAACCGGATAAAGTCGCCACCATTATGTATGCGATGGGTACAACGCAGCATACTATTGGTACTCAAAATATCCGCACCTATGCAATGCTGCAGCTTCTTATGGGTAATGTGGGTATGGCGGGCGGCGGTATCAATGCTCTCCGTGGAGAATCGAATGTTCAGGGTTCCACCGACTATGCGCTTTTATGGCACATATTGCCGGGATACCTTGGAATTCCGCAGACCAAAAAGGATGTGGACTTTAAGACATACGTAAAAAACAATACTCCAAAAACCAATGACCCCATGAGTATGAACTGGTGGCAGCACAAGCCTAAATATCTTGTGAGCCTGCTGAAGGCATGGTATGGGGACGCTGCGACAAAGGAAAATAACTTCTGTTTTGACTGGCTGCCCAAAGCAAGCAAGCCGTATCCTCATATTGTTCTTTTTGAGGACATGTTTGCCGGTCAGCATAAGGGTGCAATCCTGATGGGCACAAACCCTGTAGTCGGCGGTCCGGACTCATCACGGGAGGCAAAGGCCCTTGAAAGGCTTGAATGGCTGGTGTGTGCTGATTTGTGGGAAACGGACACGTCTGTTTTCTGGAAGCGGCCTGGCGCAAATCCTGCTGCGATTCAGACAGAGGTATTTCTCCTTCCCATGGCTTCCTCGGTTGAAAAAGAGGGTAGTGTCTCCAATTCCGGCCGTTGGGCGCAATGGCGTTACAAGGCGCAGGAGCCGCCGGGACAGGCGCGATCAGACCTCTGGCTTGTTGATGCAATGTTCAGGGAACTGCAGAAGCTGTACAAGGCGGATGTTGCTGCCGGAAAACGCTGTGCACTTCCCGATCCAATAATCAAGGGGAACTGGGACTATACACATCCCGGTGAGCATGAGCCTGATCCACATCTCGTAGCAAGAGAAATTAATGGATACGAGTGGGGCAGTAAGAAGCTTGTAAAAAATTTTACTGTTCTTAAAGATGATGGTTCTACTGCATGCGGTAACTGGCTCTATGGCGGCAGTTATACAGAAGAAGGAAATATGATGGCCCGCAGGGGCACAAAGGATACCGCCAACAAGCTTGGGATGTATCCGGAGTGGTCATGGTGCTGGCCGGTTAATAGAAGAATCATTTATAACAGAGCAAGCGTTAATCGTCAGGGACAACCGTGGAATCCGAAAAAATGGGTTGTTAAATGGAACGGCAGCGAATGGAAGGGTGATGTTATTGACGGCGGGGGAGCTCCCGATAAGAAGAATCCTTTTATTATGCTTCCGGAAGGTGTTGGAAGGCTTTTTGCAGCCGGTCTCGCTGACGGGCCTTTCCCCGAGCACTACGAGCCGATGGAGAGCCCGACAAGGAACCTGATGAACAGCCAGGCGGTGAATCCTGCAGCAGTAATACTTGATTCAGTAAAAGGGCGTTTTGGAAATTCTGCGCAGTATCCGTATGTTGGTACTTCGTATCGGGTGACCGAGCACTGGCAGGCTGGCGCTATGACCCGGAACCTTCCGTGGCTTACTGAACTTGTGCCGGACATGTTCTGCGAAATCAGTCCTGAACTGGCCAGTCAGAAAGGAATTACAAATGGTGACAAGGTTAAGATCATATCTAAAAGAGGAACCATTGAAGCGCGGGCGCTTGTAACTTCAAGAATTCGCGCCTGGAATATCAACGGGAAAAGCGTTGAAATGGTTGGTATGGTATGGCACTTCGGTCATGGATGTGCGGTATCTGGAGACAGTTGTAATACGCTGACTCCTCATATCGGTGACGCAAATACCATGATTCCGGAATTCAAGGCATTCCTTGTTGACATCAAAAAGGCGTAAGGAGGGTATACTATGGCAGATAATGCGTTTTTATTAGATACAACCAAGTGTACCGGGTGCAGAGGGTGTCAGGTTGCCTGTAAGCAATGGAATGGATTGCCGGGAGAACAAACTGAGTTTTTTGCGGGACCGGAATATACCAATCCAAGGGAACTGTCCTCAATCACCTGGAACCATGTAAAGTTCTTTGATGTAGATAGAAGTAACCCGGAACATCCAGTATGGCAGATTATGCATAAGAAATGCTTTCATTGTGAAGACGCTAACTGCATGAAAGTTTGTCCTGAAAGAGCAATCTCGAAGGTGGATGGATGGGTCGTAATAGATCAGAGCAAGTGTATCGGGTGCGGTGCCTGTGTAAATGAATGTATTTATCATGTTCCGCATATACGGCAGAGTGATTCTAAAACGTATAAATGCAATGCGTGTACCGTGAACGAGCGTGAAATCCCGGCATGCGCCTTCGCGTGTCCGACTGGAGCGCTTACATACGGCAACAGGACTGCATTACTTCAGGATGCTCAGTCAAGATTGAAAAAATATACTCATGCGAGCAGGGATGCTGAAGGTAATGAAATACCTGCGGTTTTCCCGAAGGCGCAGTTATACGGAAAAGATCAATTCGGCGGTTTGAAGATGCTGGTGATTTTAAAGGATAGACCATCGAAGTATGGTCTTGAAGAAAATCCGCGTCCTCTTGAAATTACAAAGGTTGAGCACATGCATGATACCTATGCATTGCTGTCAATGTTTACGCTGGGAATACCTTCGTTAAAGAGAATGGCATACAGGCTGTCGAAGTCTTCAACAGCTTCATCGTCTGACAGTAAGATTTCATAAGAAAAGAATCAAAGCACTGCCGCCCGGGTCGTTCGGGTGGCAGTGCTTTTTTATTTGTGTAACGTAGACGCATAATCTGCGTAAAAATATTTTGTGCGGGATGCGTATTTTTTTTGTTAAGTACTGGTTGTGAGGTACGATAATCAAATAGTCAAATGCAGTCAAAGCGAAGTTAAAAACATTTGACCATTATATGTATAATTTATTTTCTATAACAAAATAAAGATAAAAAAATATATTTTTATCTTGACGAAAATAAGCTATATAATTATATGTTACTTATTGTTTGATGAATGCAGGCAATAATTGCGGGTTTGTCGGTTCCCGGAGTATTAAAGAAAAAATAATCGAAAAAAATCTTTTAAAACACTTGACGCAAAAAAGCCTTCTGGTTATATGTCATGTCTGCATTGCCTGACATGAGTGATCTGGATGGCAGAGGGGTTTTCGGTTCCCCGCAGTAAAAAAAGTAAATAATCGAAAAAAATCTTTTAAAACACTTGACGCAAAAAAGCCTTCTGGTTATATGTCATGTCTGCATTGCCTGACATGAGTGATCTGGATGGCGGACGGGTTTTCGGTTCCCCGCAGTAAAAAAGCAAAAAAATCGAAAAGTCACCAAAAAAACTCTTGACGTAAAAATGCCGAATGAATATATGTCATGTCTGCCTGTCAGACGGTTCACGGCAAGCGGGTTTGTCGGTTACCTCGATTTTTCGATTCGAAACCGTTTAAATCTGAAAAAATATTTGACGCAGATGTAACCAGTAATTATCTTGGTTGCTGTATGGCGGGTTTGCTGTGGATTCATGACGAAAACCTGCCGGATGGTTGAATAGTTTGGTTCTTTGAAAACTGAGTAGTATTTTGCGGTAAAGAATGCGTAAGCATACGTTTGAAACTAAAAACTCTTAAATAGATTTTTTCTATCACGGAGAGTTTGATTCTGGCTCAGAACGAACGCTGGCGGCGCGTCTTAAACATGCAAGTCGAACGAGAACCCCGGTGCTTGCATTGGGGGGAAAGTGGCGAACGGGTGAGTAACACGTGGATAATCTGCCTCTGGGATGGGGATAACTACCCGAAAGGGTGGCTAATACCGAATAAGATGGTAGTTACATATGTGACAGCCATCAAAGGTGGGGACCTTCGGGCCTACCGCCTGGAGATGAGTCCGCGGCCCATTAGCTTGTTGGTGGGGTAATGGCCTACCAAGGCGACGATGGGTAGCCGGCCTGAGAGGGTGAACGGCCACACTGGGACTGAGATACGGCCC
>DAOSYC010000033.1:0-4979 GCA_035380905.1 Spirochaetota bacterium
GCTCGTCAATTTCATCATCACGTTTTATTACCTCCCGGGCCTTATCCGCGTCCTTCTCTGAAATTGCCGCAAACGCGTCCTTGATCATTTCCACCGCGATGGAGGCCATGCGCGGAATGTCCACCAGCGCCTTCATGGCGGGCTTACCGCTGAGACGAATGCATTCCTTCGCGATATTCGATGAAAGGTCCCCTATCCTCTCGAGGTCGGTATTTGATTTCAATATAACAAGTACAAGCCGCAGAAACACCGCGGCAGGCTGCCGGGTCACCAGTATCCGGATACATTCTTCATCGATCTCTTTTTCAAGGACATCCAGCGCGGTATCCTGCTCAATAACTTTTTTCGCGAGATTCATATCCGCGGCTTTCAGTGCTTCAACCGATTTTGTTACCGCTTCAATCGCAAGGTCCGCCATTTTAAAAATTTTAATTGTAACGTTCTCAAGCTCCTGTTCAAAGTGCGTCGCCATCAACTCCTCCTTAGCCGAATTTTCCGGTAATATAATTTTCTGTCATTTCAAGATCCGGTTTCGTAAAAATTACATCTGTGCTGTTCAGCTCAATCAGGTCTCCGATGTAAAAGAACGCGGTGTAATCGCTTACACGGGCAGCCTGCTGCATATTATGGGTGACAATAACAATAGTATACTTTTCCTTGAGGTCCTGAATGAGCTCCTCGATTTTCTGGGTCGATATCGGGTCGAGTGCGGAGGCAG
The DNA here is from genome assembly GCA_035380905.1 of Spirochaetota bacterium. Lineage (GTDB taxonomy): Bacteria > Spirochaetota > UBA4802 > UBA4802 > JAGODF01 > JAKQCH01. Next base: position 719 of record DAOSYC010000033.1, read on the forward strand.
GCTCATCCATAAGAATAATTTCCGGTTTCACCGCAATGGTGCGCGCGATGCAGAGACGCTGCTGCTGACCACCTGAAAGGCCCATGGCGGACTCGTTAAGCCTGTCCTTCACCTCATCCCAGAGCGCCGTGCTTTTCAGTGACTGCTCCACGATGCTTTCAATTTCATACCTGTTTCTGACTCCATTTATCCTGAGGCCGTAGGCGATATTTTCATAAATTGATTTCGGGAACGGATTGGACTTCTGAAACACCATCCCCACCCTTCTCCTGAGGCCGGTGATATCATACCGGTGCCCCGTGATTGATTCGTTGTCGATGAGGATATCACCCTCCATCCGCGTGTTGGGAATTATATCGTTCATCCTGTTGAGGCAGCGGAGAAAGGTTGATTTCCCGCACCCCGACGGCCCTATTAACGCCAGTACTGAATGCTCACGGACAGAGAGTGATATATTTTTAATTGCCGGTTTATCCCCGTAATAGAAGGTCAGGTTATCGACCCTGATTTTTTCGTTCATTCTTTCTTCCTTGTCTTCCGGCTTATACTGCGGTACCGGTCATTTTTCCACTGCTACCATGCAGCGCAGCACCAAAGGGTTCATGAAGAATATTTCAATGATTCATAAAGGGATTATTTCCATTTTATGAAGATTTTGTTAATTTTTGTCTCTTCAGAATAAAAACAGGCCCATGGTCATCTTCATTACAAAAAAACGATGACAGAATTACCGCGTGTATAGTACTGTTGGCAGTGAATCATCACCCATGCCGGTAACACGTGATGCATTCCACATTGCATGTCATACACTGAATTTCAACACCTGGGAGGTACGTCAATGTCTTTGAGAACGAAACTGATCGGCGCCGCACTGGCGGTGCTTATTGTTACGGGAGTATTTGTGTACTTCAGATATTTCTTCACCTATGAGCAGCGGAATATTATCCGCCGCCAGCTCGACTCCATCACCGGGCAGAACCTTACGGTCACGGTATTTGGATGGGACGGGCGGATTATTAAACGGTGGACAAATGTACAAAAGATTTCTTCAGGGAAAGACCTGAAATATTACACCTTTTTCTACACAAAGGATGGAAAGTACGTGCAGATTCCCGCGTCAGTATGGTACGTCGCGGAAGAGGAATAGCATGCTCACAGGGGATGTGCAGTATATAAAAGGTATCGGCCCGAAAAAAGCTGAAGTCCTGAAAAAGGAGGCCGGGATTGAAACAATTGAGGACCTCCTTTATTACATGCCCCGTCGCTATCTGGACCGTTCAGACTTCCGGGCAATACAGGACTGTACTGTACAGGAAATCGTTACTGTAGCGGGAACAATCCGCAGGAGTTCCATCGCAGGAGCACGGCGGCGGTTTCTTGAAGTGGTAATTGACGACGGTACTGGATCGCTCCATGGTGTGTTCTTCGGGGGCATCAATTACCTTCAAAAAATACTGCAGCCGGGGGAAACCGTCCTGTTCTCCGGCAAGGTCGATTACTACCGGCACCTTCAGATGGTACACCCGGACTTTGACTTCCTTGATGAACACTCGAAGGTGCAGTCAATCAATACCGGGAGGATTGTCCCCCTCTACCGTTCTTCAGAGAAGCTGCGGGGCAGCGGGTTTGACTCAAGGGGATTCCGCAGGGCGATTCGTCAGATTATTGACGAACACCTTCATGAAGTGAAAGACCCCCTGGAACCGGCACTTCTTTCGAAGTACTCCCTGCAGCCCCTCAGGGAAGCGCTCTTCGCGCTTCATTTTCCTGAAACCGCTGCAGCCGCTGAAACCGCCCGGAGGCGCCTTGCCTTCAATGAACTCTTTTTCCTTCAATATTATCTCGCTCTTTCAAGGAAACATATTGAGGAGGAATCCCGTCCACGTGGAGGGGTGACAGATGCTGCCGCGGTATCAGAATTCATCGCGTCGCTCCCCTTCTCTCTTACACATGATCAGCTCCATGTTATCGATGAAATCAGTGAGGACCTCCGGAGGCCCCACCCCATGAACAGGCTCCTCCAGGGAGATGTGGGTTCCGGTAAAACCGTGGTAGCCATGGTTTCCTCACTCCTCGCAGCGGGCCGCGGCCGGCAGACAGCCCTGATGGCGCCGACAGAAGTTCTCTCAGAACAGCATTATCTGAATTTCTCAGCCATGCTTCCCGACACTGTTACCGTTACACTGCTTACGGGAAGTATGTCAAAAAAAGAGAAGACCGGAATATACCGCGACATCAAAGACGGCAGCACCGACATTGTCATCGGGACCCATGCGCTTATACAGGGTGAGGTGGAATTCAGGGACCTTGGCCTTATCATTATTGACGAACAGCACCGTTTCGGCGTGGAGCAGCGGGCTGCGCTGCGGTCAAAAGGTGAGAACCCCGACCTTCTTGTTATGACTGCGACACCAATCCCGCGGTCCCTTTCCCTGACACTCTACGGGGACATGGATTCCTCATATATCAGGGAAAAACCCGCGCTCAGGGTACCGGTCAACACCATCGCCCTCCCTGAATCGCGCCTTTCCGGTGTCTATAAATCGCTCCGCAAGTATGTTTCCCTGGGCCAGCAGGCATATGTGGTACTGCCGCTCATTGAGGAGTCGGAAAAAATTGACCTGAAGTCCGCCGTGAATACCTTCGATGAACTGCGCCGTGAATTCCCGGAATTCCGTATTGATATTCTTCACGGCAGGATGCCCTCTGCGGAGAAGGAAGCTATCATGCACCGCTTCAAAAACCATGAGTCGGATATACTTGTTTCCACAACGGTCATCGAGGTGGGTGTCGACGTTCCCAATGCCACGGTGATGGTCATTATGCACGCGGAACGCTTCGGGCTTTCCCAGCTGCACCAGCTCAGGGGGCGGGTCGGCCGGGGAACCCTTCAGTCTCACTGCGCCCTTGTCCATCCGGATGATATCGGCAATGATTCAAAACGGCGTATTAACACCATCGTATCCACGAATGACGGATTTGAAATCGCTGAAGAGGACCTGCGTCTGCGGGGTGCCGGGGAGATAATCGGGACCAGGCAGCACGGTTATTCGGAACTTGAATTTGCCGATCTCGCCCTCGATATCGACCTCATTATCGGTGCCCGTGAAGAAGCAAAGAAGGCCGCGGGTTCACTTGCCGACGCAGGGGAAGCGCTTCAGAAGATCCGGCATGGCGCGGTCCACAATTCGATACTGGAAGGTATCCGCCACAGAAGAATACTGTCTATTCTTTCATGATTACACCATATACGAATATTATTTCACCCGTATACTCTGCCAGAAAAAATCCACGTGACCCGCGTAGTATTCCCGGAGCACTTTCAGGTCTTTTGCGCCCTTGTTAAGTATAATAAATTCAAACTGAGAATACGTGAGTGACAGAATAAACTCATTGGCAAGGAAAAGCGGGTCTCCCTCAATGATGTGCTTCCTGTCCATGAAGCCCTTGAGCAGCCTGGCCACACCTGCCCTGAACTCGTCGAGATAATCGGTAAAAATCTTATTGCTGGTTCCTGTCTCATTCAGGAGTTCCATGAACACGATCTTAATGAATTTCTTATGGCGGACGTTTTCAAGAAACTGCAGCATGGCATCAGTGATTGCGGTCAGGGCATCAGGGAGTGTATTTACCCGGGCTTCCGGTGAATCAATACCCATCCGGTCAACGAGCTCAAGGAGATTGAAATCATCGAGGAGCGTGGTGAGTATTGCCTCTTTCCCGGGAAAATGGTTATAGAGGGAGCTACCCTTTATTCCCACCCGGTGTACTATATCCCGGATTGAAGTACCGGAATACCCTTTCTTGGAGAAAAGGTCCAGGGCCTCTTCGAGAATTTTGTCCCGTGTGACCTCACCGCTGTGGGTCATTTTTTTAAAGATATCATTTTTCTTTTTCATGATCGCTTTGCCCCCAACCCCGAAAGGGTACAGGAAATCCGTAGCCCCCCTTCGGGGGGTTGGGGGGCTACCTGTATTCTTTTATTCCGTCAAAACGTAAGCCTGCCGGCAACATATACCATGTCATAATAGTCGAACTGGCCGATGAGGGTATCCTCCCGTCCTTCGATCATCCAGCCTCCCACCATGAACTCAAAGTTGTCCGCGAGCTTTACCATGATCTCACCGTTCGCATACACACTTTTATCGCCGGTATCATACGCACCCCGCGTTGAAATACAGAACTTCTTGTTGAACATGTAATACCGGACATTCCAGAGGACCATGTTTACATACTGCTCTTTATCCAGCTCATCTTCATA
>DAOSYC010000033.1:5079-23300 GCA_035380905.1 Spirochaetota bacterium
AAGAGGGCCCGCTGAAAATCGAACCCCACCATCTGGACCTGTTTGTACACCGGGGTTATTGTTACGGCAGGTGCCGGAGGCAGGGATGTTAATTCCATCTCGAATGCCGGGATGTGATCGTACCCGTAAAAATAGTTCACATGCATGTCGATATCAAAGAGTGTCAGTCCAAGACGTCCTGCGTAGCTGTTCTCACGGTTTTCTGCATCCGGCATTTCAGGCCCGTTGGGGTTCAGCGTCAATATCGGGTTCTCCGCCACTTCGCGGAACTCCCGCTGAACGAATACATTTGACGCGAATTCTGAGGGACGAAACTCCGGAATCACCACCCCCTCAATGAAAAAATTCTCCGTGAAGAATATCGACATGGCACCGCTGAACACACCATATTTCCGTTCCTGTATCAGGGTAAAATACAGGTTCGAGTAATCCTGGGGATTGATAATATCCACGGGCTTCACCTCATCCGAGTTGCCCCATGTATAGATGATCCTCCCCATCTTCAGGTTAATGCTGTCGATGATGGAATCGAAATAAATATCGTGGCTGATATAGGCCTCCCGGAGATAGGCCCTCCTCGGACCGGTGTCGTCGCTGCGGAGATAGTCGTACTGATTATCGGGATCATCTTCGGGACGGATAGTATCGTCCTCGGCCCGGAGGGTCACCTTCACAACGGTATTGCCGAAATTCTTTCCGAAGTTCAGGTCAGCCTTCAGATAATTCCGGTAGACCTCCCCGTGGTGAACACCGGACTGGTTCCTCGCCTCCACATTTCCGTCAATATTAATTCCGGACTCCTCGGCTGAAGATACGGATACCGACGCGAGAAAGGCAATGAGACACAGCCCCTTATATATTGTCCTGCGGTATTTCATATATAACTCCTTTACTGCTCAGCCCACCGCATGCTCATGCGGTTACGGTTGAAGTATCCACGGTTTATCCGTTTTTCCACGGCACTGCTCACACGGAACAGCGTCTGATGCTTTCTGGGAAGGTCAACAACCTTCATATACATCGGCACATAAATGCCGTTGCCGACTTTACGGAACTGCCCGGAACGCATTGTTTTCACCACCCTCCCTGTCCGGCCGTATGATTTCACGCTAAGTGGAAGCATTGTGGCCTTGTCAATAATAACAATATGTTTGCTGAAATTTGAAGAACTGTTTTTCGGATAACGCTCCAGCACATAACAGTCCTTTCCCCCGATGTTCTTATCCGGGAGCCGTTTGTAATTATAATCATCAACACGGGAACCACCGAGGTCTTCATTGCTGAGATCTGTATCGACAAAATAATCTTCACGGTCGGATCCCTCCACCTGGCGCGGACTCCCGACAGAACGAAGATACAGGTACTGCAGATTATCACGCCCTGACCGCTCCAGCGTGAGGAACGTGGTGCCGCTGTACGACGAATCGGTAAACCGGAAGAGGCTCTTTGACAACCCGCCATTCCGGACGGAAAGCGCCACAACCCTTCTGGACTCGGACGATCCGTTTTTCAGGTTTTTCAAATTCATCTGCCCCTTCAGCACAATACCGGTCGTCGATTTGTTGGAATTATGGACCTTCAGCGCGATATCCCTGCCGGACAGCTCCTGTCCGTATCCGGAACCGGCTGCCGCGAATATACAACATACTCCGAATGACAAAATAACTGATTTTTTCATACCGTCCTCCTGTAATATTGAGTTACTGCTGTGTTATATGCTGCACTACTCTTGTGTTTCCCAAAGTCCGGGCATCATTGTTCCGCGTCAGCGGCAGAATTTCTTTTTTCAACATACTGTATCATTTTCAGGGCAGCAGGGATCATAATGATAGCGCCGATACCCGTGGTGCATACTGTAAAGGCAATCAGGCCCCCGCACTGCTGTATAATTGGAAACTGCGAAAACATGAGCACCAGAAAACCCGCGGCAACTGACGCGACATTCGAGAGGATTGCCCGTCCCGTGCCTTCATAGGTGTTTCGCAGGGCTGTATCGACATCGGTACTCCGTGCGCTTGAATTCCTGAACTGGCTTATGAAGTGCACAGAGTAGTCTATTCCAATACCAATTGAAATTGCCGCCACAAGGGCAGTCGCGGCATTGAGGGGAATATTGAAAAATCCCATTATACCGAAATTCATGGTGATCCCGAGGACCAGAGGAATGAGCCCCACAAGGGTCAAACGCAGGTTCCGGAAAATCATGAATATCAAAAGCGTAACCACGAGGAGCGAAAAGATCAGGCTCTTCAGCTGCCCCTCCAGCACCAGAATATTCGCCTCCACCATCATGTCCATGAAACCTGTCGAATGTACCGCAATGTTGTTCTCTCTCCGGAACCCGGAATCAAAATATGACACGGCATAGTCACGGACCCTCCGCAGCTCATCCATTTTTTCCCGGTGAAGGCTTATATGTATACGCAGTTTATCTTTCTTCTTGGATATCATGTTATTGATATCACCGGAATAAAGCAGAAGATAATCCCGTGTCATCTGAACGGTTTCAGGGAGACGAAAATACTGCCTGTCGCCGCCATGCATTTCCTGGTTCATTTTCTTCAGGTAGTCATTCACTGACACCGCCTTCCCCGCAATGGCGAATTGTTTCGTGATGTCCTTCTGGAACTGTTCCACTTTTTTCAGCACAGCAGGTGTTATCACCTCAGAGCCGTCTGTTGTTTCGAGATTGATATTGAGGCGCTGCGTACCCGCGAGCTGCTCATTGAGCCGGCTGTCCGCGACCTTCATCTCGGAGCCCTCCTGGAAAAAATCCATGCTGTTCATATCCACTTCAAGACGCGTGATCCCCGCAACCGATACGCAGAGAAGCAGAATGCCCACCGCAAACACGATGCGGGGCCGCGGGCCAAGGTGCTTCTGAATGAACATAAGAAAACGCAGACTGAAATCTGAACCGCTGCGTTCCTTTTTCATGAAGGAAAGAAGCGGTTTTTCATTTTTTCTGAGGGCAAGCAACGCGGGAACCAGTGTTATTGAAATTGCCAGGGCATAAAATACCCCGATGGCGGTGATAATACCGAATTTTTTTATGTGGGTCATGTCCGACGTAACCAGGGACCCGAAGCCCGCAACCGTGGTGAGTCCCGCTATGATGATCGCAAGACCGGACTCCTTCATGCTGTCCATGATGGAATCGAGGCGGGACCTCGCCGGACTCATAAAATAGTGCGTCATAAAGTGGATACCGTAGGCGCTGGCAACGGCTGAAAGCACCGTAGGCACCGAAATGCTTACCATGCTCATGGGTATCCTGAGGACCGCCATTGTCCCCATGGTCCAGATCACCGAAAATATAATCACGATCATGGGAAGGAGCACCCCTTCATAATGCCGGAACATAAGGATAAGGATCACCAGCATCACAAGAAGCACAAACGGCAGCAGCCGCTGCAGGTCGCTCCCCATGGAGGAACTGATCCTGTCGGAAAGCACCGGTTCACCTGCGAGATAAATTGTCAGTCCCGCCCGGGGATTCTCCTTTATAATTTTTTCTATGGCAAGGTCAAGTTTCTGCCGCAGGTTTATATCGATGGGATTCAGCTGCACCGCCATGGCGGTCAGGGTCCCGTCATCAGAAAAAAGCAGCCCCCTGTATATGTCCCAGCTTTTCACCTTTTTTTTCATCGCCGCCACCGCAGCCTGATCAACACTGCCGGGATCGATCAGGCTCTCCACAACAAACCGGTCCCCTTCACCGCGGATATAATCCGTATTGTTTACCGACTTCACCTCGTCAACAGGAAGCCGGTAATAATTCAACAGGCTGTCAATAGAAACACGGGAGACCCTTTCGGCTATTTTCTTTGCGAACCCCTCCTCCCAGAAAAGCTCCTCGCTCATGCGTTCCGGGCTTTCAAGGAGCGACTTCAGCGCCTCTTTTCCAAGGAGCTCATTTTCATTGATTGCCGCGATCAGCTTTTTCGCCTCCTCACGGGTCAGGGAAAGTTCACGGGAAATATTCTGCACCGGAAAGTCCCTGTTGAGTACTTCAATTTTGCCCGTAAGCCACTTGATATACTCAACAGTCTCTTTTGAGAACGCGTTCTTTGATTCAACGCCGATAATAATAATTTCGCTTGAACCGAACACGTCATCAAGACGGTTATGGGCCGCACGGTGGGGATGATTACCGGGAAGAAAGTTTTTCACGTCATTATCAAATTTAATATAGGGAATTGCAAGAGTGAACAACGCTGTTATTATCAGCCCGCAGAGAGAAACCGCCAGGGGCTTTTTATAAAGAACTGATAAAAGGGAAAGCAGTCGATCGTACATAGAAAACTCCTGTCGCAATATAATCATCTGCATCATCCATGTCCGGCAGAAATTGTTATCCGCCCCGCGCACGGTATGACAGCCTACGCTACAATACTAACTAACATTCGTTAGTTTTTCAAGAAAAAAATCATGGACCCTGAAAAAATAATTGCCTCACGGGAACCGCAGGAACATAAGAATCAATCATGGAAACAACTTCCTCCATACTGCCGTTCCTTATATCGGGACTGGTGCTGGGATTTTCAGCCGGCATCTCTCCGGGGCCCCTCCTCGCCCTTGTACTGCAGGAAACCCTGAACCACGGCGCCGGAGCCGGAATACGCGTTGCCCTTGCCCCCTTCGCGACAGACCTGCCGATTATGCTGGGAGCGCTCCTGCTGGTGCACCGTGCGTCAGAAGCAGAATTGATAATGGGGGGCATTTCACTGTGCGGATCGGTATATATAGGATATTTAGGGTATGAAAGCATCACAATGAAAGGGGGTCCTGTCAACAGCAGCGGAGATCAGTCACCTTCATTCCGTAAAGGTGTGCTGGCAAACTTCATGAGCCCCCACCCGTATCTTTTCTGGGCAACCACCGGCGCACCCATGATTCTCAGGGGATACGCGCAGTCCGCTGTATCCGCATTGTGCTTTGTTACAGGATTTTATCTTTTTCTGGCAGGTTCAAAAATCACCATAGCTGTCCTCACCGGGAGGTTCAGAAGCCTGCTTAACGGAAAAGCTTTTATCTACACAAACAGGCTTCTGGGAATACTTCTTATTTCCCTTGCCCTGATATTACTCAGGGACAGTCTTCGTTTTTTCGGGTTGATATAAGGACCCTGCTGCATCATTTGAACCGTTTATTACCCGACGGGAACCGGCAATAAACGACTGCATAATGATTAATAGCAGCGAAGTTCCATGCCGGCGTTAAACATAAGGTAATCAGCTATTGCTATTTTTTCCACGTCATCGTTCACATTAAAAACTTTCGTGTCGTAGTAATAGCTGTTTTTAAAACGGTACCCGCACGATGCATACAATCCTGCATATTTGCCTGTTTCGACCTTCACTTTTACAGCAGCATACTGTTTATCAACAATCAGCTTTTCATCCATATCAGCATGGTTATGATCATAGTATGTTTCGCCGTTACGTGAATACTCCATGGCTATCCCGAGAAACGGCAGCACACGATATTCAATGGAAACATCATTCCACAGGAGAAGAAACGATTTCACGGATATTTTCAACTTTTTTACCGGACGCCAGATCATCAGTATCGGCATTGGTGCCTGAATCAATAGCGATTGTGACAAATACTTATAACTGATAAACGGGAGGAAAGTACCCCAGTTAAAAAATATCTTTTCCGTGGTATACATCATGCCGCCTATCCACGAATGTCTGCCTGACTGATAGAAGGTAATTCCACCCATGATACGATACACCATGGCGTTCCTTTCATCCGTATCTTCAAGCGTATCAGCAGCATACCTGACGCCGCCTGTAAACATAAGATCTTTGTTCAGGACCACCACATCGGCGCCCGTGTCATACAGGTTTGATGGAAACTCAGAAGCGGAATATTCGGCCCTGTTAAAATAGGCTTTGCTTTTAATCCTCAGATGGTGTGAAATACCGATGTTACTTTCTGCATTGATATGGAATTCTTCAGAATCCCATCCGCTTTCTTCATCAGATGTTCCGGCACCGCTGTTTCCGGATTCAGATCTGTCTGAGTCACCGGAAAAATTATAATAATCGGCACTTAACTTAAAAACAGGAGGCTTCATGTGATTGTTTTTGGCTGGAACCGGTTCGCCGTATACCGCTTTCACGCCATAGAAAAGGATAAACAAGAAAACAAACTTCCTTACATATAACTTCATCCTGACTCCATTGTTCCATTTATAATGATGCTCCCCCGATTTCCGGGACAGTTAGTTAAGCAGTTTTTTGAATTTGAAACATAGACTTCTCATATTCTTCTGGGCTTACAAAGTCAAGATAATAATGTTGCCTTTTCCTGTTATAAAAAACTGCGATGTATTCAAAGATACTTAAGCGAGCCTCTTCTCTGGTTTGATATTTTTTTCTAAAAACCTCCTCTGTTTTTAATGTTGCGAAAAAACTTTCAGCACATGCGTTGTCCCAGCAGTTTCCCTTACGGCTCATACTTTGAATCATTTCATAGCCATCCAAAGTTTTACGGAAATTTTCACAGGCATATTGTATGCCACGATCTGAATGGAACATTAACATGCCTTTAGCTGGATGCCGATTCCCAACTGCCATTTTTAATGAGTCAATAACCAGCTCAGCCCTCATGTGAGATTCTATTGCCCAACCGACAATCATCCGTGAAAACAGGTCCATGACTATACTCAGATACAGCCACCCTTCCATCGTCCAGATGTACGTAATATCGCTCACCCAGCAAGTATTTGTAGTACTGACATTAAACTGCCGATTGAGAAGATTCGGTGCTACTGGATAGTCGTGATCAGAATCCGTAGTAACTCTGAAACGACGTTTTTGGGCCCCTTTTAAGCCATTTTCCCGCATCAGACGGGCAACTCTTTTCCTTGATGTTTTAAAACCTTTTTTCTCAATGGCTTTATAAACATTCGGGCTTCCATATGTTTTCCGGCTATCGTCGTGAATCTGTTTTATTTCTTTCAGCAATTCCTGATCTTTAAGTTGGTGAGAACTTGGTTTAGATTTTAACCAGGCGTAATACCGACTTTTTGAGATTTTCAAAATTTCGGCCATTTTCTTCACAGAATAACTTTCATTATGATTTTTCATGAACGCGTATTTCTCCGTTCTGGTTGCGAGAAAATGGCCATTGCTTTTTTTAATATGTCACGCTCCATCCGAAGATCGGCATTCTCTTTTTTCAAACGTGCAACTTCCTCGTCCCGGGGATTACCTTTTCCGGTAAAGGCTTTCTTACTTTCATCCGCAAATTCCTTTCTCCAGCGAGAAAGCAGATCACTTTTGATGCCGAGATTATCAGCGATCACTGTTGCGCTTTTCCCGCTTTCATTCAGCAACTTCACTGCATCAATTTTAAATTGACGATCATAGGTTCTTCTTGTACTCATGTGTTCCTCCGTTAAGCTTATTATCGTATTATTTGCTTAACTTCATGTCCTGTTTTTCGGGGGAGGATCATAATACTCTTTTTCATGATCACTGTACGAGATCACCATAATCAATATGGTTCTGTATCATCTGGTTTTTGTAACTCAGGAGGCTCACTTTACTGCTGGTGATATTATTAGCTGTGGTAATAAGATAATTCAGATCAAGGCGTGCCTGGTGATATTTGCCCTGTTCTGTTCTGTATTTCGATTCGAGGACCCTGATCCGCTGCTCAGTCAGGGATATCATTTTTTTTAATCCGGATGTATTCTGTATGATGGACTGCAGGCTTTTCCGGAACTCATTTCTGGTAATATCAAACTCATGGTTCACCTCCATGACCGCCAGCTCTGACTCCCGAAGGCTGCTCCTGCTTTCAGTATTGCCGATGGGATAGGTCACGGTAAAACCGATGTAATAATCCGAATCGTTCATGGCCTTTACCGCATCGGAAAAACGATCGTCCTGGGACAGCCTTGTATACTGGCCTATAATATTCAGGTCGGGAAGAAGTTTGTTCTCCGCAATAGTCTGTGAGTAGGCGTAATTTTTTTTTGTCAAACGGTATATCTCCGCGTTCCGTGTCTTCTCAAAAGGGACTGGTTCATACTTTTCCCCTCCTGAAAGAGAATAATAGCGTTCAAACTCTCCGGCATCAGGACGGTACTTCGCAGCATCAAAAAAAATCTGCAGCTGTTTTTGAACAGTGTTAAATGCCGAAAGGGTGTTCTGGTAGCTTATCCGGTACTGCAGCACAGTATCTGCCGCATTCTGAACATCATCATTGTCAGAGAGGCCTGTACGAAATTTCCTCCGAACCTGATTATAGAGCACCTGTGCATTACGTATTGATTCCTTCAGAAGACTCAGCGTTTCTGAATATTCAATCCATGTAAAATACAACTTCCGGTAGGTATTGAGGCTGGTTTTATCATTCTCCTGCTGCTGCAGCTTTTCAATTGCAAGCTTCATTTCAGCATCATTCCCGGAGAACCGGTCAACAACACCAAATGCATTTTTCAATACTGACTGTGAAAATCCTACGTAATACGAAGGCCGATACGTGTCGTTTACCCTGTACCCGCTGACCTGCATATCATACTGGTTCTGTGAATACCCGATTCCCGCGTTCAGCGTAGTACCGCTCTGGATAATCCGCCTGCTCAAACCGAGATTCGCGCTGTAATTCCTCGTGCTCCCGGATCCGGCATAAGGATTTGTCGAATACTGAGTATTCTTAGAATATGTGCCGCTTCCTTCAAGATTTGTGTCAGTAATGCTTCCGGCGGCATACCGGGTATTTTCCGCCCGGTCAACCTGCAGTTTGTTCTTCCGCAGCTCGGGAAGTTTTTTTAATATTATGGACATATAATCATTATATGAAATACGCTGCATCGCTTCCGGAGCAGTATCTTCACCGGCCGCGTAACCGGGGACAGAAAATATCAGCACAGCCATCACAGCTACTATACCCCTTGCAGCACTATATGATTTTTTCATAACACATACCTCTCTCAAAATATACCTTTGATATGAAATTGAAATACTACACGAATACCCGTTATATACAGGAAAACTCTCCTGTGAGTTCAAAACGCCGTATCTTTAATGTGAGTTTTATTATATCATCAGGTAAACATTGTTTATGCAAAGATACATGAGCAGAATACAAGCCCCCTTTCCTTTCCGGAAAAACTTATCGAAAGGCCTGCATAATCCAATATTGATTGATGTCTAAAAAGTCAACCCTGATAAAAGCAAGACAGTTCCTTTTAAATATAATTATTTTTTACTTCTAAACCTTTTACGGACAAAATCTGTCTTTTCACTCAAAAATACTATAAGTCTTTTCAGAAAAATACCTGAATCATTGTTCACCATAAACAATGCCGGTATAAAAATAAGCGTGAGAAGCGTTGCAAAAAGCAGGCCGTACGCCAGCGATATAACCGCGGGTTTCAGGGATGCTGCGCTGCCGCCGATGCCGTAAATTGTCGGCAAAAGGCCTGCAACAGTGGTTACAGTCGTCAGCACAACCGCACGGAGCCTGCTCTTTGCCCCGTCCACAACGCTCGGTATCAGTTCAGAAGAAGACTTGTCCCCTTTTCCGGTCAGGCGGTTGATAAAGTCAACCATGACAACACTATCATTCACCACGACTCCGGCAAGCCCGATTATCCCCACAACCCCCATGAAAGAAAGAGGAACACCGTGGGCAGTGAGCGCAAGGAGGGCACCGATAATACCGAAAGGGATGGTAAGGATGATCAGCAGGGGCTGTGATACGGATTTGAAAAGGAATATAAGCATGAAATAAATACCCAGCACAGCCATGATAAACGCGATACCAAGACCGCCGAAAGTCTCCTCCGTTTCTGCAGCCTCGCCGCCGAACTGCACGTACGTCCCCGGATATTTCCTTGATATGTTCCTGTACCGGTCCAAAAGTTTCTTCGCAACCTGCCGGGAGGTGACTATCGTGTCATCCACCCCCGCAGTGACGGTTACCACCCTGTCGCCGTTGTAGTGATTGATGATAGAGGAACCGGTACCTTCTTCCACGTGCGCCACATTGCGCAATCTTATGAGACGGTTACCGCTGTTTGGTATAATCAGGTTTTCCAGGTACTGTCTGCCTTTCTGGTACGTATCCTTCACCTGCACCCTGAAGTCCAGTTCATGATCGATTGTACGAATCGAAGTAGCCACTGTCCCCTCATATGCGGTTCGTACAGTAGTAGCCACAGCCTTGACCGTCGTTCCTGTTTTTGCCATCATTTCGTAATCAAACTCTATCCGTAATTCCCTTCTCCCTTCTTTCTGATCGTTTTCGATGTTCTTCACCCCCCGTATCGTATGAAGAAACCGTTCCGCATCCTCCCTAACCTTTGTCGCATATTGTTCGTTAGACGATATAATACGCATATTTACAGCCTCTCCCACCTGCGGTCCATTAATTTCCTCGTTAACGGTTACCTGTTCGAAACAGGGGAAAAGCCGTGTATTGATCTTTTTCCGCAATTCTTTCACGATCTCACCTGCACTCCTTTGCCGCTCCTGTACCGGCACAAGATTCAGCATTATCATCCCCCAGTTCTCATGGTTACCCAGTGTATGCATCGGATGAACATCGTGATTTCCCACAGTAGTTACAATACTGACACGCTCAGGCTGAGGGACCTCCTTCATTATCACTGTTTCAACACCGGAAAGCAGTTCCCTGGTACGCTGGATACTGGTCCCGCGTGGAGCCTCAATTTTCAGGCTTATACGCTCGGATGAATCATCGTACACCAGGACAAAGTTCTTTATAGTTGCCGACGATATCAATACTGCCCCGATAAACACCGCCACAAAACCGATAACGACCGCATAACGGTACTTCAGCATTTTTTCAAGTAACTTCCCGTACCATTCGACAACCGGAAAAAACCAGTGTTCCATAGAATTATTATTGTTTTTGACTCTCCCATGTGCGAGGTGGGACGGGAGGAAAAGGGTTGCTTCAATAAATGAAGCTGTCAGCGTAACGGTTATTATCACAGGGAACACGAATATAAACTTGCCGAGCATACCTGATATGGATAAGAGTGGCAGGAACGCCACCATTGTGGTAGTCACAGTAACCGTAACAGGTCCCAGTACCTCCATAACCCCCTCGATAGTCGCCTCAAGGGGGGTTGCCCCCATCAGCTTCTTGCCATAAATAACATCGGAAATTACAATTCCATGGTCCACCATCATCCCCAGTAAGGTTATGATTGCACCCAGCGACAAAATGTTCAGGGAAAGATCCGCCGCCTGCATATAAATGAGCACCATACAGAGGCTCAGGGGGATACCGAATGCAGTCCAGAAGGAAGTTTTAAAATCAAGGAATATTAACAGGATCACCAAAACCAGTATATATCCAATTATCGCGTTCGATATAACCACGTCCAGGAGCGAGCTGATCGAGCGGGATTCGTCAGAGATTTCACGGACTTCCACACCGGAGGGCACGATATTACTGTTGGCGTTCAGAAACCGTTTGATGTTATTGACCGTGGTCACGATGTCTGCCCGCTCTTTCTTCTTGACCTGAAACATTACCGAGTCCTTACCATTAACCCGGATAAGCACCTTAGGTTCTTCAAGGGCGTCCTCCACAGTAGCCAGGTCGCGCACCCGTATGGTGTTCCCGTCGAAATTTGAGCGGACAGCTACATCCCTTACATCCAATGGGTTACGAAACTGTCCATTCGTCAGAATGGACTGCTGGTTGTCGGGGGAATCGAGCGTTCCGCCGGAAGTCCTCACATTACGCTGCGTGATGGCTGTTACAATTTCATTTAGCGAAATATAATTACGTTCGAGTCTTTCAGGCATTACGTTGACGTGAATTTCACGCTCCAGGTAACCGCTTTTAACCACATCACCTACACCGCTTACACGCCGCAGCATTTTCTCCAGATCATCAGAAAATTTCATGACCTTTTTAAACCCATCAGGACTGCTGTTTTTTGCTGAAAGGCTCATGGAGTACACCGACTT
This sequence comes from Spirochaetota bacterium, assembly GCA_035380905.1. Classification (GTDB taxonomy): domain Bacteria; phylum Spirochaetota; class UBA4802; order UBA4802; family JAGODF01; genus JAKQCH01. Next base: position 17,052 of record DAOSYC010000033.1, read on the forward strand.
CATCTGGGGATTGATGTCGGTCACCACCAGTTTTTCCACCTCGCCGGGAAGATCTTCAATATTGCTTTTTGTTATTTTTCTGAAAATATCATCCTTCACCGCACGCGTGTCCTTAACATCATCGTCAAGTACCACGATAATCTTTGCCGCATTGTCAATGGACAGGGAACTGTAATAATCAATTCCGCTTATCGTTTCAAGTTCCTCCTCTACGGGTACAACTGCGTTTAGTTCGACATCACGGGCGCTTGCGCCTGGATAGTCAATTTCAACCGTCACAATGTTTACATCAACATTCGGGAATTCTTCCCTTTTCACGAGAAACGCACTGATCACTCCGCCCACTAAGATAATTATTACCAGCAATTTCACTAACAGAGTGTTCTCGGTAAAATAACGTATCAATCTTCTCATCATTGCCTCGAAACATCCGGATTTATCTTTGGTTATCTGCTTCCCTTTCAGTATTCTGGTTACATGTAACCTTCTCCATTGACGAGTATACCATTCATGACACACGTGTCGAACGTCCTCGTTAACCCGAACGAATAATATGACCGAAAATTATCTGCTGGATGGGAAAATGTGTTCTTAAATAACTATTTCTTAAATAAGAGGCTTTTCCTGTATGTGGTGGGAGTTGTACCAGTGATTTTTTTAAACATGGTGTTAAACGTTGTTTTGGAGTTAAAGCCGGATTCAAGGGCGAGATTCAGTACATTCGAATCCTTTTTATGCGGATCTTTCAACAGATCCATGCAGTACTGAATGCGATAGGTATTAATGAAATTATAAAAATTCCTGTCAAATTCGCTGTTTATAACTATGGAAAGATGGTGTGCAAAAACACCAAGTTCATCGGCAAGATCTTTCAGCGTCAGCGAATCCTCCAGGAAAGGCTTTTTTTCATCCATCACTCTCAACAGTTTTTCCCTGATCTGTTTTTTCGTTTCCCCGTCAAGGGAATGTTTTGCATACTTTATTGATGAATCTGAGGAAAGCATTACCCTGTCACTATATGCGTCAAATATGCTGGTACGCTCTTCGCTGAATATCTGCGGCCGGTGTATCATGAAAAACGCCGACGTAAAAAACACCAGCACCAGGAGAAGATGGTTCAAAAGTCTGAAAACCTCCATAATATCATGATAGCGTCCGACAAATGCACGCACCTGAAAAACTATAACCCCGATTGTCGAAATTAAAAAGATAATTCCCAGAAAGACCTGCAGCCATCTAAGGCTTACACGGTGAATATCAGAAAAATACTCCCTTATCCGCTGTGAATAACGGAAGAGCAGACGCCAGGAAACCAGCGTATATATAAACTCAAGAGATATTCCTGTTGCGGCTGTGGTATATCCAAGCACATACATCTCGGAATGCCACTCGCCTCTGATAATGCCGGTTTTATACAACGTAAACAACACCAGGAATGTGCTTTGCACCACAATATATGGAACAAAATGGAGAACCGTTTTTTTTACAAACCTCTGCATATCGCCGGTCATTGATGCGGTATACAAATAGATCAGTGAACCGTGAAGGAAAAAGGTAGGAATGATGAAGACAACCAGTATCCATCGGGAAGAAATGTAGTTATTCATCATGAGATATTCACCCAGAAAAGCAAGGCAAATTACAATGAACAGCGTCCCCAGAATCCTGTTCGGCAGCCTGTTCCGCTTCATGTACAGAAACATAGCACCCAGGAAAAGCCCCTGCGAAATTGCTATTATGTCAATGATTGATATCGTTGATTCCATTTGTTTCAATTTTTTATACGTCGTGTTCTCGCGTCACTGTCAATTTCACCATCCACAAGATGGATCTGCCGGGAACCCCTTGCGGCATAGTCCTGCTCATGGGTCACCATGAAAATCGTGGTGCCGAAGTCCCTGTTTACCTTCTCGAAAATCTCCATCACTATCTCGCCGTTTTCACTGTCCAGGTTTCCCGTCGGTTCATCGGCAAAGAGTATTTCCGGTTCCATCACAAGGGCCCGGGCTATGGCAGTCCGCTGCATTTCGCCCCCTGACATCTGGGAGGGGCGCTTGTCTTTGCAGTGAAGTACATGAAACTGCTCCATAAGAGAAAGGGCGTACTTCTCCCGTTTCTTCTCCTCCCTGTATTTTCTCGCGGGCATCAATATGTTTTCCTGTGTGGTAAGTTCCGGCAGGAGAAAATGAAACTGAAACACGAATCCCATATTTCTGTTCCTGAACCGATGGAGCTCTTCTCCCTTCAGATCATGGATGTTTTTCCCTGAAATTTTGACCTCCCCCGAAGAAAGGTCATCGAGACCGCTCATAACATACAGTAGGGTTGACTTTCCCGAACCGGAACGGCCGGTAATCCCGATAAACTCCCCCTTCTCCACGGAAAAGGAAAGGGACTTCAATATTACCAGGGGCGGTTCCCCGAAGGACCGCACCACATCTTTACACTCAATAATATTCATCCTTATATGGTGCTCCGGATAATCTCGATGGGTGAAAGTTTTCCCGCTGCCCTGGCGGGGAAATAGCTTGCAATGACTGAAGCGCCAACCACAAGGAAGAACGCTTTTACATAAATAATGATGTCCCAGGATATCATCATATGCATCCGGCCCATTGGTATCCGTATCGTTTCAATATACGAGCACCCGAGATATCCGAACACCAGCCCCGCGAGGGCCCCCACGATACCTACCAGGACACCCTGGACAAGAAACAGGAACTCCGTGTCCCGTTCATCGTATCCGATTGAACGCAGTATGGCGATGTCCCGCATTTTATGGTTCACTACCATGTTCAGGATATTATAGATACCGAACGCAACAATCACAATGAACGCAATGGTGGTTACGTTACGGACAATGTCCTGCGTACCCATCATACTGAGCCGGTCGCTGTTAAGCTGGTCCCAGCTTTCAACAGAATCACTGTTCAGCCTGTTCCACTGCGTCGCCACATCTGCAGCCTTCGTATAATCCTTTACACGTATCACAATAGTAGTAATTTCACCCAGGGAATTTGTCGCGTTCTGTACGGTACTCAATGAGGCATACACTGTCCTTTCATCCGTTCTCCGGTCACCGGTATCAAATGTCCCGATTATTTTCATGGGGGTAATAGTACCCGCCGCTGTTGATACATTAACGGTATCATTAATCTTTGCTCCCAGAAATTTCATCAGGCGCTCCCCGACAAAAATCAGGGAATTCCCGTTGTTGAGAGACCGGAAGTTGCCGGCAGTGATATCCTGCTCAATGTTGGTCACCTGCAGCTGACGAACAGGATCAACCCCCACCAGGTTGACATTCTGACTGAAGCTCCCCCTGGTGGCAATTGCCTCCTTGCTTATCTGCGGCGCATACGCAACAACATCATCACTGAGCCTTATTTTCCTGTACCACTCACTGGCGCTTGAAAGCTTATCATATGAACGCCGGCCCGATGGAGTATTGAGCCAGCGTACTGCGGCATCGTTAAAAAAATATCCCTTCAGCGATTGTGCGGTTATAAATTCATTTCGCGTACTGACGGTGATGTGTCCGCTCCGTTCAATGAGCCTGTCAATCATATATTCCTGAAATCCGAGCTGTATCCCGGAAAATATCACGTATCCCCCGGCACCCAGAACTATCGCAAAAAAAGTAAGGAGGGTCTGGCTCTTACGGGAGAAAATATGTTTCAGGGCAACAAACCACATAGCTCACATCTCCTTTCGTGTGAATGAAAGCCGGAACATACATGTATTACGAGTTTTTTCCATTACCCTTTCCCCTGCGTTCCTTATCTTTGCCGTTCACGATCCTGTCATCCTGTTTCACTGAGTCATTAAGGATTTCATGCCATTGACCGTCTACAGCCCTGACTTCAACGGGCACTTTCATCCGTTTCCCTTTTCGTATTATGGTAATTTTTCCATTCGTAACAGATGACGCGGGAACCATCAGTGCCCGTTCTTTTTTATGGATCACAATAGCGGTATCACAGGTCATTTCAGGAAGTACACCATCCGGAAACGAGTCCACATTAACCCGTACAATAAACTCAGTCCCCGAGGGATATACACTTTCAACCCTTCCTGTTACTTTCTCCGTACGGAGATTTTCAAAACTTAATTCCGCGGTCTGCCCCTTTCTGACCCGGACAATTGATTCCTGGTCAAGAGGGACCCGGACATACATGTCATCAAGGTTTGAAACGAGGAGCACCTGCTGTCCCGCCGGTACCATTTCATTTTCCCTGTAGCCGATCAATGACACCACACCGGATATCGGGCTGTTGAATACAATTGATGAATCTGTCATCACAAGAGGATCTCCCCTTCTGACACTCTGCCCCTCCACAACATACAGCTTCCTTATAATTGTGCTCATCCCGAAACGGACAGCGTACCATCTGTCAGCTTTCACCGTTCCAAGGGCATAGACCGCCTCAACAAGAGGAGCAACCCTCGGCCGTGTAACAGTACCGGAGTTTCTGTTAAAAATAAAAACCACCAGCAGAAACACAACCAAAGCCCCTGCGGCTGTAACTATCAGTTTCCTTCTATGTATCATCCCGACCTCTGTATAAAAAAGAGGCTGCCCGTCATTCATACACTTTTCTTCCATATCGATACATTTTGCAAAATGCGGCCAATCTGCTTCGACATACATGAAAAGGAGCAGCCAGTCAATTTCCGGTGTAACTTATAATCTGATCAATCTCATCATTAAATATTCCCGACGTATCGCCGCCTGCAACATTTGACATCTGCACCAATGAACCGCTGTCATCGGTGACCGTCCGTTGAACTCCCGCCTGAAACGTGAGCGCAAGCACGAGGGCCGCCGCGGCCGCGACAGGAAAAAGAATTGAGGTAATATCAAATATCTTTTTTTTCCTCTCACTGCGGGCGGCAGACAGGACACCGGCGGCAATTGACTCACTCCATGCGCTGCTGCTGAGTCTCCTGTCTATTTCTTCATGAAACTTTTTTTCCTGCTCATTCAAATTCATAGCTCACACCTCTCTCTGAAAGGGTCCTGTTAATAAGTTCCCTGCCCCTGTGTATCCGTGATTTTATGGTGCCTTTTTTCAACGCAAGTTTTTCGGATATCTGTTTTTCGGAAAACCCCAGAACGAGGAGCTCAAATACCATTCTATACTTCTCGGGAAGCCCGGAAATAACCTCCCTGATAATTATAATTTCCTCAGTCATTGCATCCATGACCTTTTCGCTGCCGGGCTCCATGGATTCTATAAACTTCTTCACCTTCACCGAGTCCCGGTTCGACTTTTCAACCATTCTGAGGGATTCATTTTTCGCGATAGTGTATATCCAGTTGTTCCTCGATGATTCTTCAGTAAAATTTATTTTGTGAAGATTACGGTATATCCTCAAATAGGCTTCCTGCACGACATCATCAATCGCATGATCCAGGTCACAGGAAAGGTACCTCCTCACAGCGGAAAGGACTATTCCCTTTGTCTCCTCAACAAACCGGGTGAATTCCTTCTCAGTCATCCCTGCCCCTTCTATGATGTTCGTGGCGCGGCCGGTCCCGGTCAAACCTGTGGCGCTTATGGAAAGATCTGAACCGTTTATCAAGAATCCTGTCAAATTCTTCAGCCTGTTCTGCGGTGAGTATTTTTTTCATGGCAAAACGTATTTTAATAAAACGGATACGGTCCTCACGCTTCAGCGCGTCAATATCTTCAAGTATCTTTCTGACCCGCTGTTCGTGAAACTCGGAATTCAGGAGCTCCTTTTTCAGAACGTCCATCATCCGGTGCACCCGGTACCGGTTTTTTGTCAGGGCGATATCGTTCTGTTCATGGAGCTTCAGGATTGCATTATACTGATCATCCGTCAGCCGGAGTTCACGCCGCAGCATTGCAAGCATTCTCCCTCTTCCGTGAGGCCCTTCGCCGGGAGGCCCCTCAGGGGGAGGGCCTTCACAAAACCTGCTTTCATTATACATATCAGCTGTTTTATAAAAATAAACCCCCACCGCTGCAATGAGAATAAGTATACCCGCTGCGATAAAAACCGTATTCCTCTTCATTAAAAAACCTCCGGAAAATTACTGTATATATAACATGTTCAGCAACGCGCCAATCATTATTTCCTGACTACTCATGCCCTGCCTGCAGCACCATGGTTTCCCGCAATATAGCAACAGTACCCGCCCCGTGTATACAGTATATACCCGGAAACAGGTGTATTGGTTTCATTTTTTTAGTGTATTTCACGACATGGAAGCTGCCGGGG